>DAIQRD010000094.1:1078-9823 GCA_036786445.1 Bacillota bacterium | reverse complement strand
ATCAGTTGCATAGCTGGCCTGATGGTGGCTGAAATGAACTGTGCCTTAAAGCTCGCTTCAAACAACCGTTCATTTTCCTCATTGAATATCGCAATAGCTTCCTTCTGGCGATTAAAGGCTTTCACTATATTGTGGCCGGTATACATTTCCTCAATATGGCTATTCAATGCTCCGGTACTATCCCATTGAGTGACAAACTGCTTTTGTGAACGTTTGGCGATGGACTTTGTAACTATGGCACTGAGCGGCAATGCCAAGAGTGCAATAATGGCCAAAAGTGGACTAATGGAAAACATCATTATTACAACACCAATTAGCGTAAATAGCGCCGTGACTAGCTGCATCAGACTCTGTTGGAGTGTACTTGCAATATTGTCTATATCATTGGTCACTCGGCTTAAGATCTCACCCCGAGTATTGTCGTCATAGTATTTTAGAGGTAACCTGGAAAGCTTCGCATCTACTTCCTTGCGTAACCTATACACACTACGCTGGGAGACCCCGGCCATGGTGTAATGCTGTAACCACCCGAAAAACCCGCTAAGGACATACAGAGCGGCAAGAATTAACAGTATCCGGCCAATAGCGGAAAAATCTATGCCTACACCAGGGACTACATCCATCCCCATGACCATCTCTGCCATCTGGTCTTTGCCACTAGCTTTGAGCATCTCTACGGCTTGCTCCTTGGTTACCCCTGGGGACAGCTGTTTTCCCATCACACCGGCAAAAAGTATATTGGTGGCTTGACCGAGGATTTTCGGCCCAGCCATATTGAGCACTATACCAATAATGGCAAGTATAACAATAAACACCAGTCTTGCTCTGTGTGGTTTTAGGTAGCCCGCTAACCTTCTTAGTGAATTCTTGAAATCCTTGGCCCTTTCTGCTGGCATCATTGCAGCCCTGGGGCCATGACCGTGGGAGCGTCTTCTAGGGGTTTTTTGCTCACTCATGCCACTTCATCCTCTCGGAGCTGTGAATATACGATTTCGCGGTATACCTCGCAGTGCTGCATTAGCTCACTATGTGCCCCCATCCCCGCGATCTGGCCGTTATCTAGCACGATGATCCGATGGGCGTTCATGATGGTGCTAACCCGCTGCGCGACAATCAGCACAATTGAGTCACGCACTTCGGCTGCAAGAGCAGCCCTAAGTGCAGCATCAGTCTTGAAATCCAAAGCTGAGAAACTGTCATCAAAGATGTAGATATCTGGCTTTTTCACTATTGCCCGAGCAATAGAGATACGCTGCTTCTGCCCACCGGACAGATTTGCTCCACCTTGTGCCACCGGGGCTTCCAGCTGGCCTGGCATCTCGGCCACGAAATCAGCAGCTTGTGCCGTCTTCAGTGCTTGCCAAAGTTCCTCATCTGTGGCTCCTTGATTGCCATAGCGCAGATTGCTTGCTATGGTTCCACTAAACAAGAAGGCTTTTTGCGGAACAAACCCGATTCTATCCCTGAGATCCTCCTCGGTTAGTTTGCGGATATCTGCTCCCCCCACCAAAATCCGACCACTTGTAGCATCGTAAAACCGTGGTATGAGACTAATCAAGGTTGATTTCCCACACCCTGTACTACCAATAATGGCGGTGACTTCCCCTGGATAGGCAGAAAAGGTGATACTTTTGAGGACAGGAGCTTCCGCACCTGGGTAGGTGAATTCAACCTCCCGAAACTCTACACTAGCTTGGCTGCTTCTCTCTCTAGCCGGTGTCTTGGGATCAGTAATGGACGGCTGTAGCTCTAGAACCTCTTGAATACGCTCAGCGGAAGCGCTGGCCCTGGGAATCATCACAAACATCATTACCGACATCATCACAGCCATCAGAATCTGCATGATGTAAGCCATAAATGCTGTAAGGTTGCCTATAGGCATGGCACCACTATCAATTCTATGGGCACCAAACCATGTGATGGCCACCATGGCGATATTAATGATCAGCATCTGCAGTGGCATTGTCAAAGCAAACAGTCGATTGATTTTGAGAGCGGTTGAAGTCAAGTCCCGATTTGCCTTGTCAAAGCGCCTTTCTTCATAGTCTGTCTTGACAAAAGCTCGAATAACACGTACTCCATTGAGTTTCTCCCGCACCACTTGATTTAACCTATCGATTTTCATCTGCATCGACTTAAACAAAGGTAGCGCCTTTTGCATAATGACTCCAAGCACGGCACCCATCACCGGTACAATGACGATAATTGATGCCGAGAGGGCCAAATCCTGACGAAGGGCCATAATAATGCCCCCAAGACACATGATGGGAGCAGAAATCATCACGTTTAGCCCCATGAGAACTGCCATTTGCACTTGTTGTACATCATTGGTGGTACGGGTAATCAGTGAAGGTGTACCGAATTGGTCAACTTCGGTTTGGGAAAAGCTCTGCACCTTACGAAAGAGTTCACCACGCAGATCTCGACCAAAGGACATTGCTGTCTTAGAGCCCCAGTACACAGAGGCTATGGAGCATATCGCGAGTAAGAAGGTAACAAGTAGCATAAAACCTCCGGTCTGCAGGATATACTTGGTGTTGCCTTTAGCAATGCCATTATTGATGATAGCGGCATTTAGATTAGGCAAATACAAGTTGGAAATAGCCTGCACAAGCAGTAAAATCATAACTAGTATAAGCTGTTTCCAGTACGGTTTGAGATGCTCAAGTAATTTCATGGACACTAAAACCTCCCACGTGATCCAATCAAGGCTCCTCGGACATGGCTAGACACAGCATATTCAGCAGCCTATCCAAATCCTCCTGATCACCTAGAGACATCTTGCCGAAGGTGCTATCAATGAACTCTGCTAGCACGCCATTCATCTCGTCTTGCAGCATTCGGCCCCGGTCAGTCACATGAATGCGGGTCAGTCTTTGATCAGCTTCATCTACCCTTCGCACTATGAGGTTGGCAGCTTCCATCTTCTGGAGCATGACTGTGACGGTAGATGATGCTACATGGAGCTTCCGAGCCAGATCCCGCTGAGTGATACCGTCGTGATTGCTCACAATCAACAAGCAAGCTGCCTGCCCGGGATATGCCTCTTTTGCCGACATCAGTCTGAACATCAATTGACGGTGTAAACGCACCGCCTTAAAGAAAGTGTGAAACACCCGCAAAGATACGGGGTCAACTCCGGGGAGTCTGGGAAATACGGGATCCTCGGATTCGTAAAAACGCATGACTAGACCTCCCTGGCATACTGATCCCACACACTCCATAAATCGTTGCCATGCTAATCGATAGCATGCTAACTATCTACGTAGTGTATTGTATCGTTATTCCAAAGCTAGGTCAATAGAGGTAAGCAATCCGGCAAAAGAAAAAGAAGCCGTCGCAAGTCACGACGACCTCTTTCCGCTAAGCTTTGTTATCTTGTTTCTCAAGACACCTATTGAAATCTTTCCCAGTTGTCTTTATCCACAATTTCTGTTGGGGTCTTGACAAACTTCGGTACCTCTTTCCCTGCCAGGTGGTCCCTGGCTGTCTGCATGGCGATTCTTCCCATCTCATAAGGGAAGACAGCTAATGTTGCGGTTAAGGTTCCTTTGCTAACATCCTGAATGGCATCGGGGTTACCATCTAGGCCGATGGTGAACACATCCTTATTCATAGAGCGTGCGGCCTGGGATGCCCCTTGGGCCATAGCGTCACTACAACCAAAGAAAAGATCAATGGTGGGGATAGCCTGTAATAGATTTTCCGCCACGTTCATCGCCTTTTCCCTTTCCCAATCCGCCGGTTGTGAAGCGACAACCTCGATCTCGGGGAACTTTTCCATGACTTCCATGAACCCACCTTTTCTCTCTGTGGTGTGGAAACCAGGGATTCCCTCCAGGATGGCAACCTTGCCTTTGAACTCACCGTATTTGCCGTGTAGCAACTCAACAGCTTTTAGCCCACACTTGCGGCCCCCTGCTCTTTGATCATAACCGATATAGGCTACAACGTCCCCTCCCGGTAGCTCAGTTAGAGAATTATGGACGAAAATGGGGATTTGGGCCTCATTGGCTGAACGGACTGCAGTGACGATGGCTTTGTCATTGATCGCACAGATACTAATGGCATCAACTTTCCGCTGAATCAAGTCTTCCACCATACTGACTTGCATCTGGAAGTTAGTCTCCCGATCAGGTGCCAAGGACTCATAGCCCCAGCCAAATTCACGGGCCTCTGCTTCTGCCCCTTTGACCAGTGTCACATGGAAGGTGCTCGTTAGTGCCGGAGATACCACTGCCACCCGGGTATCAGCTGCAAGAACCATGGAGCTCATCAAACATACGACTACGAGAATCATAAAACTCATCCGAAGTATGTTTTTCACTTAATTACCTCCCCAGACTTACTTTTCCCATAGACATGTGTACGTATCTGGCCAACAGACCGCCTTTTCCCACCCCCAATTCTGTATGGTACTAGTACCACCAGATGCCCCATGAGACTATAAGATCGCCTTATCTGCCTGTCTTGCTCTTACGAAGCACATCCATAGTCACCGCCGCCAGGATAATCAACCCCAAAATCACCCGTTGCCAGTGGGAGGAGACAAGCAGGAGGTTTAAGCCATTGCGAACAACACCCATAATTAGTGCTCCGATAAGGGAGCCAATTACCTTGCCCTCACCCCCACTTAGACTTGTACCGCCAATTACTACTGCAGCAATCACATCCAGTTCAAAACCATCTCCGGCTACCGATGTGGCAGCATCAAGCCTTGCAGCAAGGACTAGCCCCGCCATAGCCGCAAGAAAACCTGTCATTGTATAAACAATCCCTTTGTACCAGGCAATGGGAATGCCGGACAGAATTGCTGCTTCTTCATTGCCACCGATGGCATAGGAGAAGCGCCCCACCTTAGTGCGTGTAAGTAAGATATGGGCAAAACAGTACACTACAAGCATAAGAATGACAGGAAAGGGGATGGGACCAACCATGCCATTACCTAGAAATCGAAAGTGCCCGTGAAAAGAATAGATGGGGGCACCACCTGTATAGACAAAGGCCAAACCCCGGGCTACTCCCATCATTCCCAGTGTGGCAATAAAGGGAGGCAGGGGAATCTTTGTAATCAATAACCCATTAATAAAACCCATTAATCCCCCGATAAACAATCCCATGGCTACGGCCACCCAGATATTCCATCCCATGTTAATCATCATGCCCGCTGACAGACAGCTGGCTAGACTAAGGACGGATCCGACAGATAGATCGATTCCTCCAGTAATAATCACAAAGGTCATCCCTGCCGCCACAATGGCTATCAGAGAGGATTGCCTAAGGATATTCATGATATTAGTCACAGATAGAAAGTATGGCGAGCCAAAGCTTAGTACAACGCATAGAAGTAGCAGTCCCGAGAACGCCCCTAGCTCTTTGCCGGGAGAGAATCTGGCCTTTTGCCTAATCGTAACTTCACTTTCCATTTGCTTCACCCCTTGGTTGCACATTCCACGATCTTATCTTGAGTCGCGTCTGAGCGGAGAAATTCTCCAGTCAGACGACCATTACCCATAACCAAGATTCTATCACTCATGCCAATGATCTCCGGCAGTTCCGAAGAAACCATGATCACACCAACCCCGGCCTCTACCAGTTCATTCATTAGGTTATATACTTCGATCTTGGCCCCGACATCAATACCTCTAGTTGGCTCATCAAAGATGAGGATTCTAGCGTTGGAAAAAAGCCACTTAGCCAGAGCCACCTTCTGCTGATTTCCGCCACTTAGATAACGGACAAGGTGCTCCAAGGCTGGAGTCTTGATTCTTAGACTCTGTACATAGTCAAGGCCCACTGCTTTTTCTCTGGAATAATCAATAAACACCCCACTAACTACTTGGTCAAGGTCGGTAATGGTGATATTCTCAGTGACAGAAAGCCCAAGGAACAGACCTTGCTTCTTGCGATCTTCTGTAATAAGGCCTATTCCCGCTTTAACTGCATCCCTAGGCGACTTGAATCTGACTTGACTCCCGTCAAGGTAGATTTTGCCCTTGTCGTATTCCTGAGCCCCGAATAGGCAGCGCATTAACTCAGTACGCCCAGAACCCACCAGTCCAGCAAAGCCCAAGACCTCTCCCCTATATAGAGAGAACGAAATATCCTTTAGTTTCTTTCCCCACGTCAAACCCTCAACCCTAAGCACCTCTGGACCTATGGGGACCGCCACTTTGGGAAACTGTTCCGAAAGGCGTCGCCCCACCATCAATCTAATCAGCTCGTTTAAGTCAGTCTCAGCCACCTCGCAGGTAGCAATCTTCTTGCCATCACGCAAGACTGTTACTCGATCAGCAATAGATGGCAGCTCCTGAAGTCGGTGGGATATGTAGATGATGGAGACCCCTTTCTCCTTAAGATGGCGAATGGTGGCAAAAAGCTCAACTATTTCGTTTTCGCCTAAGGAGGCAGTGGGCTCATCCATGACTATGATCTCCGCATCCATGGACAATGCCTTAGCGACTTCCACCATCTGCTGCATAGCTACTCCCAACTCATCCACCCGGGTTTCGGGATTAAGCTCTATTCTTAGATCATCCAGGATAGCTTGGGCATTACTGATTAAATTTCTTGAATCTATAAGCTTGCCCACAGTCATTGGCTCACGGGCCAGAAAAATGTTTTCACTAACTGTTAGAGTGGGAACCAGGTTAAACTCCTGATAAATTACGCTAATTCCTAGCTCCAGTGCATGCTTGGGATTCTGAATGAAGATGCGATTCCCCCGCAAATAGACCTCGCCGTCTTCAAGGGAATATGCCCCGGAAAGGATTTTGATAAGTGTTGACTTTCCCGCACCATTCTCCCCCAATATGGCATGGACTTCGCCTTTCCGGAGGTCAAAGTCTACATCGTCCAGAGCTAAAACCCCTGGAAACCGTTTGGTGATTCCTCGCATTTGGAGAACAGGATCCATCCCAGCCAAGATCACTCACTCCTCTAATCAGGCCAATGCCACCATATGTTGGTAATTACTTGCCCCCTTGTGGCCATGAGTCTCTCATCCTGCCACTATTAGTAGAGCACATGACATAGATATGGGAGGCCTGGGCAATTTAGCCACATCTCTGAATACACATATTATTAACAATCTATTACTTCATTGGCAGTGCTTCCTCCTCCTTTTTGACATAACGAAATTGATCCGGAGCTAGAATATGTCCTTCCTACCGAAGGATACTTCGCCTAAGAGGCAGAATAGGTAGGCCATGATTACCCTGAAGCCTCTAGAAATTTGCGGGCCTGTCCTACAGGGCATGTTCCGGTGATGGATTGGAGCATGGAGTATTAGTGTGCGTCTGGTATATTACCATATTGATGTGATTCAAGGGCAGCCCACTTCTTTAGAGGAATACAAATCACCACCAAAAACTAGCCTTACCTTAACGCCAATGGGATATGATATAATATGTGGGACTTTCGCGGACCAACATGTCTTCCAGCTGTCGGCTCCGCATAGGAGAGGATATAACCTCATGAGTGAAGAACAGCAGACTAATCAGAGGAGCCCTGTCCAGCTGAGGCGCAGTGCCCTGGTGGGTGTGGCTTTCAGTGTCCTCGGGCTTTATGTCGTCCTGCAGCTAACTGGAGGCATCCATTCATGGGCAGAGTTTGCGCGTCTCGATCCAGTTGTGCTCGGTGCCGCCTGTGGTCTGGTGGTACTCACGTGGTTTCTCGATTCGTTGCGAATGAAATTCCTGATCCGCTCACTTGGGGGCGATCTAGGTATTCTAGATGGTATGCGGATCTCCATTCTGGGAGCGTTTGTCTCTAATGTGACTCCCTTTGACTCAGGCGGTGAGCCTATGCAAGCATACCTCCTGACTGAAAAGGGTCTAACTGCTGGGCAATCTACAGCTGTGATTGCCACAAAGACTATCTGCAATGCGCTGGCCCGTGTCACATTGGGCTTAGCTGCTTCGGTATGGCTTTTTTGCTTTGCCGATTTTTGGATCATGCCAAGAGCCATGTACATCATCCTTGGCATTGGTGTCATCCTTTATTTTTCGGTGTTTGTCCTATCCCTTTATCTGGTCTTTCATCCGGAAAAAATCAAGGTGATCGTCGTTCCGGCTGTACGGAACAAGTTTACGGTGCGGTTCTTTAAGCCCGAAAAACTAGATCTAATCCTTGAGCGGATTGATCGCGAACTGCGGGAGTTTCGCAAGGCATTGCAGGAATTCATCAAGAATAACCGTTTAGTGCTTTGGCTAGTAGTGATCCTCAGCTATGCATGGTGGATCGCAATTACGATAGTTCCCGCTGTTATACTCGTGGGCCTTGGCATGCAACCGAAGTTCATGCAGGTGATGGCCATCACTTTAATTTTTTACCTCGCGGCTGCCTATGCCCCGACACCGGGATCGAGTGGTGCAGCTGAGCTTGGCTTTAGCCTATTATTCCGCAGTGTGATCCCACACGGACTCATCGGCCTTTTCGTCACTTTATGGCGGGGGTTCACATATTATCTGAACTTGGCCACGGGAGGCATCTTGATGGCCATCGGAATTGCCCGTAGAACCCCTCGGCCTGCCAAGGGGCCCAAGGCTAAGGAAGAAAGGCCAACCTGTACACAAAAGCACGAGACTATTGCCGTGGAAAGAGCAAATTCGAACACGGCTTCCCGTCCCCCCGCGTCTTAAGGTACCACCGCTAACCACGGAAGCCGCTAGACTTCACATTTGTTGCATAC
This sequence comes from Bacillota bacterium, assembly GCA_036786445.1. Lineage (GTDB taxonomy): Bacteria > Bacillota > Limnochordia > DTU087 > DTU087 > JAAZMF01. Next base: position 1,131 of record DAIQRD010000094.1, on the reverse strand, counting down.
TGCCGTGGTCTTTTCTGCCCCCTCTGCAACTGGCTCTCCCCACCCATTTATGC
>DAIQRD010000094.1:0-1068 GCA_036786445.1 Bacillota bacterium | reverse complement strand
CTCTCATCCGAAGGACTTTACCCCTCATGCGTCAAATACAGTTTAATACTGAACAAACTACGTGTGAGTAAAGAAAGGACAGCGACCCACATGGTCGATGACGAAGTGCGGCTTAACAAACTGGCACAACTCGTGGCAGCTATGTCTCTAGCTCTTGCCTTAGCCATTACCTATAGATTTGGAGCAAACTACTTGCGTTTTCTTCATTGGACAAGTGATACCCATGCCGACCTTGTATATGCTGTGGCATGTGATACACAGGATGGGGGTGAGCTTTCCCTCACAGTTGAGCTCAGTGCTCCCGCCATAGGCTTTCGTGCCGCGATTGAGTCCATGGAATTCTCACTAAACAGTTCTGCAGGTCACTATGGGTATTATCGGATTGTGATGCCAGACGCAGTACCCCTTTCCACCATGGAAGATAGCGAGCCTTTGAGGCTATCATTTTCCAGACACATTCCTCCTCAACACTGGCCTAGTCTGCGAGATAGCCAAGGGCCACGACTGGAAGGCAGATTGATTGTGCGTCTTTATTTGCCCGGTAGAGATGTACCGACCAGAATACCGCTATCTGGCCCTGTACTACTGAGAGGAGATCCGCTGTGACCAAATCAGTCAAGATAGCCTTTTACCTGGTGTTGACATACGGGCTTATCGGTGCAATAACTGATGGAGTGGCCTGTGCAGCTATCTCACTCAAATCGTTTTTGTCCATACCTATCTGGATACCCTTTTTGCCCGCTGCTCTGGCTTGGATAGCCGCGGGAATGCGAGGCATAAAGCCAGAGGGCCTCATATGGGTAGGGGCAATATCCCTAATCGGAGGCCCCATAATCGCTGCCAAGGCCGTGGCAATGCCTATGTCCTCAGCGGAAAGCATGGCTGTAAGCTTTAGCACCATCAGGCAGGCATTAGCCATATCGTTGGTAGTAATGCTACCGCTCTGCTTTATGTGTATCCTTCTCGGGGGTATGCTCAGAGGAGCTGTGATCAATCGCGCGCTCCGACTGCCCAGGAGCAGGAGACTGTGATAATGGTCACATAATCGTGGTGTGTGTATGTTAACAT
>DAIQRD010000093.1:3603-9886 GCA_036786445.1 Bacillota bacterium | reverse complement strand
TGATTCCTAAATATCGTGGGGCAGCGCTAGGTAATCCAACTGAGCGCTGCCCTTTTCATGTTGTGACGCACTCCTCACCCATATGTCTGAGATGGCCCTTTCGATAGATCACCACCGACACCTCACTAGGTCGACCCGTAGCGTTAACCTGCTAGTAACCCTTGGCTATTATCTTTTTTTACTCTCTACAAAGGACTTTTCTTTCATACGCAGAATGTCTGTATTGTCAACCTTGTCTAGGCAAGTTTATTGTTGCCTAGACAAGCATAGTTACGTCAGGAGTGTCTACATGATCAATCGACAACTTGATATACCACTCTACCAGCAGATCAAGCATGAGCTCCTGCAACTAATCGAGTCTCTGGAAGCCCATGCAAGAATCCCTTCAGAGCCGAAAATAGCCCGTGTTTTCGGTGTCAGCCGAGGTACCGTGCAACAAGCCATCAACGAGCTGGTCTCAGAAGGATTGTTATACCGGATTCCCAAAAGTGGCACCTACGTGCGACCACCGGTTATCCAAAGGCATTTCAAGAAACTACCTAGCTACAGTGAGGATATTCGTGAGCGGGGCCTTAAGCCCGGTGCATGGCTCGTTGAATTGGCCATAGAGATCCCCAATCGCCACATCTGTCGTCAGCTCAATATACGGGGTGAAGGCACGGTATGGAAAGTAAAACGTGTTCACACCGCCGACGAAGAACCGGTGATTCTCTCTACATCATATCTGCCGACACTGTTGGTACCCAGATTGACCCAGGAAGAAGTTTCAAAGTCACTGTATCAAACACTGCAAACCAAATATCAGAATCGGCCAACTTGGGCTCACGAAACCTATATGGCTCAGAAAGCCGATCAGGTGGTTGCGTCATTGCTAGACGTGACACCTGGCACTGCCCTACTTAAGACTGAGCGAATTTCATTTCTGGAAGATGATCAGATCGTCGAATATGCTCTCAGCTATATTCGTGGAGATCGCTTTGAAATCCATATCGACATTAACCCACCACGTTAGGGGAGGATGTCGTGTAGGGGGGCTCACCATGGCTCACAGTGGAATTCTAATCGGCATCGATTTGGGCACTTCTTCAGTCAAAGCTCTGGCCATCGATGGCAGCGGTCATATCTGGGGCCGTGCCAAGCACCACTACGAGATGCAAAGGCCTTTTCCTGGCTGGGTTGAGCAATCACCGCTGGAATGGTGGAATGCAGTGAGATACGCAATCCGGAAGTTGGGTGAGCAAGTTGATTTGTCCCGTACCACTGGCATTGGTTTGTCTGGGCAACTCAACGGATTAGTGTTGGTAGACAAAGCAGGAAATCCCCTAACTGAGGCCCCCATCTGGCTAGATCAGCGCGCCACAGAGCAATCCCAGTTTCTATCTGAACACTGGCTAGACACCATTCATGCCATCGCTTTTGGTAATCCCGGCCCCATCCATTCCCTAAGTAAGCTGCTTTGGTTTCAGGATAATGTACCCGAGCTCATACTCAATACTCACAAACTACTATTTCCCAAGGATTACATCACCTTCAAGCTGACTGACCAATTTGTGACCGACACAAGTGATGCAGGTGCAACCCTTATGCTTGATCTAGGAACAAGGGAATGGGCTAAGGCATTCCTCTCCAAACTGGAGATACCACTGGAAATCCTCCCCACTTTGCACGAATCACCAGACGTGGTAGGAGCCATAACATCCCTAGCCGCGTCCGAGACAGGCTTACCAGTAGGCATTCCAGTAGTTGCCGGAGCCGGTGATATGGGGGCCTTGGCCGTTGGCACCGGAGTCATAACAGAGGGAAGTGCGTGTACGACCATAGGTACTGCTGGCCACATTGCCCTTTATTGCGATTCCGTTCCCCAGCAGGTAGATCACCGACTATGGATGATGTGCCACGCCCTGCCCGGAAAGTATTTCTGGCATGGATTAGTAATGACTGGAGGCCATTGTCTGACCTGGTTCTTGGACAATTTCGGCCAGGACGAACAAACTATGGCACGTCCCCAATCCCAAGATCCCTACGATCTCATCCTGAACTATGCATCAAGAGTACCACCTGGCAGTCAGGGCCTCATTTTCTTGCCCTTCCTAGACGGTGCATCAACTCCCTACTATGATCCGGGTGCGCAAGCAGCCTTTGTCGGTGCTACCACCAGTACTGGGAAACCCACATTTACACGGGCTGTCTTGGAGGGGGTTGCCTATAATTTCCGAGATACTTTTGAGATTTTTGCCGAATTGGGATATGCGATCAAAGGGGTTCAGGCAGGTGAAGGTGGTAGTCGTCATCCCCTTTGGCCCACGATCATCGCCGATGTTCTAGGACTCCCAGTCAATATCCTTTCAGAATTGGATTCTTCGGCCCTGGGAGCTTCTATTATCGCTGGGGTGGGAACCGATATTTGGAGAGATTTCACTGAAGCGACTAGGCTAGCTGTACGCACCACCCACAAGATATTGCCTGATTCAGATCATCATAGACTCTACACAAAGCAGTATAGACGGTACCAGCAAGCATACGCCGCTTTGCGACCCCTATATTAGGCTGTCTATGAAAGGAAGGCTGGATATGACCAAAGACTCTTCCCGATTTGAACTGCAATACATGACCCGTTTTGAAGCAGCCAAGGCTCTGGGAGAATGGAAAACCGCCATTTTGCCCGTCGGTGCCACGGAACAGCACGGACCACATCTGCCGCTAGGTACAGATACGTTTATTGCCCATCACATGGCAACCCACCTAGCGGAACGAATAAGAGCAGTCGTCCTCCCAGTTTTGCCTGTAAGCTATTCTTGGGTTTGGCGTGACATACCAGGCTCATTGGTGCTATCGGTAGATACCGTGAAGGACATCATAAAGGACATTGCCCACAGCATCTATAGACAAGGATGTCAGAAACTCATAGTCATTAGCGGACATGGAGCAAATGACTCGGCAATGAAATACGCAGTCCGGGAGTTATCCGATGAGATCGCCCTTCGCGTCTACTATTTTACATATCCCGGACTGGAACAGTTGGCTGCCAGACATAGCGAGACCCCCCGATGGCACGGCATGGTGCATGCCTGCGAGTTGGAAACCTCGTGGATACTAGCCATTCGGCCTGACCTTTGTCACATGGACAAGGCGGTAGAAGAATACCCACCCGATGACATCTCCTATCTATACCATAACTCATCATTACCCATGGGAACCTTGAGCAAAAGCGGCGTATTTGGAGACGCAACGAGAGCTTCCAAAGAAAAGGGGGAGGTGATGTTAAGGGAAATGATCGATCACCTAGTCGCTGTACTGGAGAATGCGGAGTCGGCAGAAAAAAGACTTCTTGAGGGAGGCAAAGGGAAATGAAACGCTGGTTTGTAGTGTTCGTTGTCCTATCCATGACTCTATTTGGCGTGACAAGCACGGTCTATGCTGGATCAGCTGCAGAGATTAGCTCACGGGTTGAAGTATCCGGCTGGGAATACGTCATCTCAGTCAGCGATGAAATGATGGACACGACTGCTTTCAAGAAATCTCCGCCCTATACCATTGGGTTCGTGACCATTTTCCAATCCAATACCTGGGCGGTGCAGTTCACCAGAGAGCTTTTTGAAGAGGCCAATGAATCTGGCGAGCTCATCAAGGAAGTGATTCACCTTGATGCCCAAGGAGAGATTCCTAAGCAAATCTCAGCTTTGGAGGACCTCATCGCCAAAGGCGTTGATGCCATTGTCATTGACCCAATCTCGCCTACGGCCTTGGGTGGAGTCCTAGAGATGGCCCAGAAGAAGGGCATCCCTGTTGTTGCAGCCAGTAGCCAAATTCCAAAAGAACAAGTTACATCATGGGTTGGTCGAGATGACAGTGAGTATGGGCGAGTAACCGCCACTTGGTTGGTGGAAAAGCTGAGCTATAATGGAAACATCATCGCCCTTTCAGGTATCGCCGGTAACCCAGTAGCTGAAGAGCGCTGGCGAGGCGCAAAAGAAGTGTTTGATCAGCACCCCGGCATCAAAATCCTCACCAGACAGTTTGCCGAATGGGGGTTTGCCCAGGCAAAATCCACAGTTGCCAGCCTACTCCCTGCCTATCCCCAAGTCGACGGGATATGGTCTGGGGGCGGAGCAATGACCCAAGGGGCCATTCAGGCTTTCCGGGATGCCGGGAGAGACTTGGTGCCCATGGTCGGTGAAGCCAACAACGGCTTCTTGCTGGATTGGATCAAAGCCAGTGATGAAGGCTTTGATAGCATAGCCTTCAACAATCCGACTAATCATACTGCCATTGCTCTACGATTGGCCATCAAGGCCCTGCAGGGAGAACCGGTGCCGGTATTAGTAGATGCTACTGCACCGTATATTCTCAGCCTTCAAGAGGCTAAGCGATATGCTCGTCCAGATCTAGCCGATGGATATTGGGTGGGGACTACCCTGAACGAAGCAGTGCTTCAGGAGATGTGGAGAGAGTAAGTACCTCCTTGTATGAGAGGGGGCAAGACTGCTGGGTTGCCCCCTCTCACTCCTAGGAAGGGGTATGATCGTGGGAGAGCAACAGCACTTACTGCAAATGAAGAATATCGTTAAATCATTTCCTGGCGTAAAGGCTTTGAACTCAGTTTCCTTTGATCTTATTCCTGGGGAAGTACATGCCTTGGTGGGGGAAAACGGCGCTGGGAAGACGACTCTGATGAACGTCCTTGGTGGAGTACTCCAGCCCGATTTGGGACAGATCCTCGTAGATGGAAAACAAGAGACGGTTACCTCTCCACTGGTGGCGCAGAATCTTGGGATTGCCTTCATTCATCAGGAATTGAATCTCATCGACGAGCTCTCTGTCATGGAGAATTTCTTCATAGGAAGTGAGCCACTGACCGCCAGAGGCTTGGTGAGTTGGGCAGAAATGCAGCGACGCAGCAGCGATATTCTTCACTCACTGGGAGTTGACCTTAACCCCCGTGAGATAGTGGGGAATTTGTCTGTCTCCCTCAAGCAGATGCTGGAGATCGCCAAAGCCCTGGTTTTCGAAGCTCAAATCATAGTCATGGATGAGCCGACCTCATCATTGACCGATGAAGAGACTGCTACTCTCTTTGGTTTGATCAGGCGTCTGAAAGCTGATAGCAAAGGGATTATTTATATTTCGCATCGCATGGAGGAGATTTTCCGGCTTTCTGATCGAATCACTGTTCTGCGAAACGGGAACTACATCGCCACCAAACCAACGACAGAAACCGACCACGCGGAGCTCGTCAAAATGATGATCGGAAGTGAGCCTGGCAAGCATTTCTACAGGGAGAAAAGCACACCGAAGGATGTCCTACTTGAAATCCGGAATCTGTGGGGTCCCAGGCTGTTAAAGGACATCTCCCTGCAAGTTCGGGCCGGAGAACTCTTGGGTATTGCGGGTTTGATGGGATCCGGCCGGACAGAGCTCTTGGAGACCATCTTTGGAGTATACCAACCCAGGGGCGGCGAGATTTATCTTGGAGGAAAGCCGTTCCGACCAAAATCACCCCGCACCTCCTTGCTGGAAGGAGTAGCCTATGTGCCCGAGGACAGGGAAAGCAAAGGACTTTTCCTGGATTTCGGTGTTGATGCCAATATCCACTTGGCCAAGATGGAGCGAGACGCTGGATTTGGCCAAGCCGACGATATCCGGGCGGCCGAGGAAATGGGCCCCGTAGTCCAAAGGCTCGGAATTGTTACCCCTTCTCTGCGACAACCCATCAAGAATCTAAGTGGTGGGAACCGCCAGAAGGTGATTCTCGCCCGTTGGATCTACGCCGGGATGCGAGTCCTGCTCATCAATGAGCCCACAAGAGGAATTGACGTAGGCGCCAAATCAGAGATGTACCGATTACTACAAGAATTGAACCAAAACGGTGTCGCCATCATCATGGTGTCATCAGAGTTGCCGGAAGTACTGAGCATCAGCCATCGGATTATCGTGATGCGTGAAGGACGAGTTTCCAGCACCTATGAAGCGGATCAAGCCGACCGCGAAGAGCTCTTAAGGAGTATGACGGGTTTCAACAACACTTCAGCTCAAGTCAGGTGATCAGTATGCAACAAAGGAAATTGGTTGACAAGACAAAACGAGAACTACTGGCCCTGTATGTCGCTGTAGCTATTATGTACCTGATCCCAGCCATAGTCTCTGAGCCCTTCCGCGGAGCCCAGAATATGACGAATATCCTCAACCAAATGGCCCCTGTGGGATTTGTGGCTCTGGGACAGACTTTCCCCATCTTGACTACTGGCATTGATCTATCGGTAGGACCAGTGGTGAGCATGACCAC
>DAIQRD010000093.1:2172-3593 GCA_036786445.1 Bacillota bacterium | reverse complement strand
GCCCTGGCGGCTACCTATATGGGATTTTCGTTAAGTATGACGCTAAAAGGGTTGATCCTCTGCCTACTGGCCGGTCTTGCCGTAGGCATAGTCAATGGGCTGGTCATTACCAGATTGCGGGTAGAGCCACTGATCGCAACCCTAGGTGCTTCCGGGGTCATAAGTGGCATCACCCTGGGCATCATGCCCTACCCAGGCGGCTATGTCTCACCAATTTTCACCAAGTGGTGGTCTTACCAAGTTGGCAACATAATTCCCCTTGCCTTCGTCCATTTTCTGGTGGCACTTTTCCTTTGCCATTTTGTTCTGAACTTCACCCGTTTCGGGCGCCGCGTATACGCGCTTGGTGGGGATGAACGGAAGGCCGCGGTAGCTGGTATCAACGTCCAGCAGGTCAAAATGGGGGTCTATGCCATGAGCTCGCTATTTGCTACCATGGGCGGTCTCGCCTTGGCAGCCCGCATGCGCTCCGGTGATCCCCTAGCTGGCAACCCGTTCACCCTTTCTGCAATAGCAGCTGTAATAGTAGGTGGCACTACGTTTGCGGGAGGTGTCGGTGGTGTAATGGGAACCGCCGCCGGAGTAGCCATCCTCGGCCTCTTAAGCGTAATTCTGAACATCTTCGGCGTCTCGCCCTTCTATCAGAACATTCTGGCCGGAGTCATAGTGGTCGCAGCTGTTATCTATAGCTCTTTCCGGTCTAGACACGATAGCTATGTGAAAGGAGTCTAGTGCGTCATGCAGATCCAGTTCATCCAAAAACTTGGCAGAACCGGGCGCATATACATGTCGCTGGTGATCATCTTACTGCTCTTGCTCGCCATTTCTGGCATTCTAGTTCCTGGGACACTACAACCCTCCCATCTATTGGAAGTTGCCCGGCAAAGCGTACCATTGGGAATCACCTCTCTGGGCCAGACCTTTGTCGTACTATCCGGGGGAATTGATCTGTCTGTAGGCGAGATCATTACCTTTACGAATATTGTTAGCACCAATCTCATGCGGGGTAAGGAGCTAGCAGGCCTTCCTGTGATCGCCCTTCTTCTATTTGTCGGTACTCTACTGGGGGCAATCAGCGGATTGGTAATCGCCAGGACCAACATGCCCCCACTGGTCATGACATTTGGTATGGCATCCATCGTCAAGGGTAGCTATCTGCTTTATGTGGGCGGGGCTCCCAAAGGAGCAGTATCACCTATCTTGCGGACTATTGGATCTGGGCGAATTGGTCCTGTGCCCATCTCCCTACTGCTCTTCTGCCTTATCGTGGTGGCAGTTCTCTTCACTGCAAATCGCACTACCTGGGGACGATCCATATTCTACTTGGGAAATAATCCCCGGGCAGCCCTATATGCCGGTGTCCCCGTTCGATCTAGACTAGTCTTTGCCTATGCCACTAGTGGCATAGGCAAAGACTAGTC
>DAIQRD010000093.1:423-2162 GCA_036786445.1 Bacillota bacterium | reverse complement strand
AATGGCCAGCATAGCTGGGTTGATACTGTCAGGATATATCGGGATCGGGAGTTTTACTGTCGGTGGTGATGCCTACACAATGAATTCCGTGGCTGCGACAGTAATCGGGGGTAATACCTTCAACGGCCAAGGCGGGCTGGGCGGCGCTGCCCTGGGCTCCCTCATCGTCACTGTCTTGACAAGTCTGATGACTTCGCTGGGTGTTGGACAGTCTGGAAAGCTGGTTATGCAGGGCCTAGTTATCACCTCAATGGTCGCCCTATATACCTCGCAGTCAGATATCTGGGAACGCTTGACCAAATCCCTTCGCCATCGCCGAGAGAGAAAGGATGAACCCCATGTCCAATGATAATCCAGATGGTTTAGCGGAGAAAATTGCGCTGATTACAGGGGTAAGCAGCGGTATCGGGCGTGCACTGACCTACGGGTTCCACCACGCCGGTGTGCGAGTAGCTGGCTGCGCCTTGGAGACTGAGCAACTTGAGCCACTGCAGCGGGAGCTGCCAGGATCCTATTTCGCTGCCGCAGATATCACCAACCACCACGCTTTTGGTGAGTTTTTCAATTCTGTCTGCGAAGTGTTGGGCGTGCCCGATATTCTCGTCGCCAACGCCGGAATTACTGACCAGGCGCACCACTCCCTCGCCAACCTGCCCGTGCCAATATGGCGAAAAGTAGTCGAGACTAACTTAACTGGAACATTTATAACCCTAAAGACAGTGCTTCCCCGTATGGCTACCGTAGGCCGGGGCAACGTGATCGTCGTTACCTCACTGCTGGGGCAAAAGAGCTTTGGGCAGGCCAATGATGGCCCCTACTGTGCTTCCAAGTTTGGTATTGAAGGGTTGGTGGAGGTAGCAGTGGATGAGTTTAGCCATGAACACGGCCTAAACATCAACACGGTCTTCCCGGCATCTAAAGTCAATACTGGTTTTTTCGCCACATTATCTGCTGCAGAACAAGCCAAGCTTCCACCCCCAGAGGTCCTCAATGAACTGGTGCTCTACCTCTCGCAGCTACCCCCCTTCTCACTAACGGGTCACTCCATCAATGGCAAGCGATGGACTATGGAAAGCGAGTACCGGGACCAACTCTTCAATACTATGTCCAAAACCAGAAAGGATGATTTGCCATGGGCAAAATCCAGACAATAAAAGGTGGCATTTCCTGCAATGAGCTGGGTTTTACATACCCGCATGAACACCTAATCTGCTTTCCACCTCCGGTGGCCATGAAGGAAGATCCTGATTACCAATTACCCAGCATAGAGAAGGCCATAGAAGAGCTGAACTCATTTTACAGTGTCGGTGGGAGAACGTTGGTGGAAGGAACTGCCCTGGACTATGGTCGTGATGTCGAAGCCATGCAGGTAATAGCTGATAGTACTCCCGTCAATATCATCTTCTGCACCGGGTTTAACAAAGGCCGCTTCTACGACAACTGGGTCATAAGAGCCGATGAAGACGAGCTGGCCCAGCTGATGATTGCTGAGCTAACGAACGGTGTAGGCCCGGGAGAACTGAAACCTGGATACATCAAGTGTGGCTCCTGGTATAACGTAATTACCCCAGAGGAGGCAAAAATCACCCGAGCTGCAGCCAAAGCCCATCGGAAAACCGATGCTCCCATCTGGGTACATACAGAGGCTGGTACCATGGGTTTGGAGCAACTGGACATACTGGAGCAAGAAGGGGCCGACCTCAGTAAAGTATGTATTGGACATCTAGATCGCAATGCCG
>DAIQRD010000093.1:0-389 GCA_036786445.1 Bacillota bacterium | reverse complement strand
CCAGATAGCTAAGCGAGGTGCTTACATCGGATATGACGGCCCAGGTAAGGTCAAGTACTACCCCGATTCTGTGCGGATAGAGTTGATCAAAGGTCTGCTTGCCGCGGGCTTTGGAGATCAATTGCTTATCTCCGGTGACATGGGACGGCAATCGTACTTGACAGCGTACAATGGCGGCCCCGGTTTCCAATATATTCTCAAGAAATTCATACCCAGAATGCTGGATGAAGGTATTAGCGAAACAGATATTGAGAAAATCTGGGTAGAAAACCCCGCCCGATGGCTGGAGATGTGAAGATTGGCGCCCACCTCGCCTGGCCCTGCTGGGCGGGGTTATTCCTCATTCGCCCTTTCCGCCCCTATGCCAATGGCAACACAAACCTCGCCAT
>DAIQRD010000092.1:0-9898 GCA_036786445.1 Bacillota bacterium | reverse complement strand
GCTGCCGGCGATAGGCTGGGTGTGGCAGCCCAGAATGTGCACAAGCGCTGCCAGGCCGCCCACTGGGCTGCGGTGCGTGAGGCAGAAGATGCACTGCGCTTGGCCGCCATCCTCCTGTCACCCCAGCAGGGGTGATTGTTGCCAGATCACCTGTATGTGGGTGAGGAGGGTCGATAATGACAATGCTATGGCTGTTGGTGTTTGCACACGTCACCACCGACTTTCTCTTTAGTTCTCACGAGTTGCCTGGGGGCAAGCCGGGCAGCCTGCTCAAAAAGGGCTTTACCCATGGGCTGGTTGCATTTCTCTGTACGTTGGCTGCACTGCACATATATGGGTGGCAAGTTGCCCTGGTTGCTGTGGGATTGGTCACCGCAGGCCACATCCTTTTGGACACCTTGATGAGCCTGGGGTGTGGCCTGTGGTCGCGCCACCGAGGTACTCCAAAGGAGCCGGGAGTAGTTATTCTGCTCACTGATCAGATACTGCATTTTTGGATGTTGATCTGGGTGTGGCGACTGGTCGAAAGCCCACCTAGCATGTCGGTCATGGCCTTCTACCGGAGCATCCTGCCATTGCCTGCCATTGACACTCTCAATTACACGGGACGGTTTGCAGCCGTAGCTTCTGGTCTCATATTGGTTTGTGGCGGTGGTGCAGTATTCGTAAGAAGGGCCTTGGATAGTATATTCTCTGATGTCCAGGGACTGCGAGACACGGAGAACTCAACGGGCAAGTACATTGGTATACTGGAAAGGCTTTTGATCTTCATTCTGGTTTTGGCCGACTCTCTAGAAGGGGTGACCTTCCTATTTGCCGCCAAATCCATCACCCGCTATAAGAGAATCTCCGAAGAGCAAGGCTTTGCTGAATACTACCTAATTGGGACCCTGCTCAGCGTCGTCTGGGCTCTGGCCATCGGGCTGGGACTGCGTGCCATTCTACCCAATGGGCTATAAGCTTGGCATGCCAGGCTTGCGGAGTAGCGAATGCGCAGGGGTGATGCTGTCTCTCGAAGGCCCTGCAGAGTGCGCTACGGAAGAGGCTGATGGATAAGGCTGCGCGGCTCTAGCTGCACTCGAGCACGCCGCACTCTGATGCGTAGATCGGTTAGGGAGTGACTCGGCGTTTTAGCAATTGCTGTGAGGGTCAGTGTACACTATTCGGTTGATGACCCTCTTTGGAGCGGAGGGATGAAGATGAGTTGCTACGCCGTTATCGATGTTGAGACCACTGGGCTCTCGCCAGCGCACAACCACCGAATCCTGGAAGTTGCAGTGATCCTGGTTGATAATGACGGAAACAAGGTATACGAATGGGAGACGCTGATCAATCCCGTTCGTGATGTCTGGGCGACTGAGATCCACGGCCTCACCGCCGCGGACGTCTACTCAGCTCCGACTTTCGACCAGATCGCACCCGAATTGGGGTCGTTGCTGAGGGGGCGGGTGCCAGTAGCGCATAACCTGTCGTTCGATGCGCCGTTCTTGGCCGCGGAGTTTGCCCGTGCAGGATATTTGGTTGGGCTCGATGGCACTTCGGGGCTTTGCACGATGAGGTTGGCATCGCACTATCTGCCGGCAGGTCTGAGAACGTTGGAAGCCTGCTGTAACTGCATTGGCTACCGCATCGAATCATCCCACGCTGCTCTGGAAGATGCCCGGGCAACAGCCCAACTGCTGGCTTACTACATCAGGCAAGACGATGACTTTGCCAGGTATTGGGCCGACGCGATTGCAGGTGCCCAGAGAATTGCGTGGCCAACGATGCCACAAGTGATCGCGACGCGAGTGTCCCGGAAGTCGACAGCTGCGGGAAAGGAGGAGCATTTTCTCGGGCGACTGGCATCACGAGTTCCCCGCGAGAGTCATACTGAAGCAAACACCTATCTCGCTGTGCTCGATCGTGTGCTTCTTGACCGACGGATTAGTCGCCACGAAGCGGACGAGCTGGTCGCAGTCGCCGAGATGATGGGCCTGTCCCGAGAGGATGCGGTGAGCATCCACCGGTTGTACCTGACAGCACTGGCGTGCCTAGCACTTGAGGATGGCGTCGTGACCCCTGATGAGCGGTCTGACCTGATGTCGGTAGCGACATCACTTGGGCTGCCTACTGCCAGCGTTGATTCCGCACTCGACTCCGCGACACAGCAGAAGGATGAGGTCTGTACGATGGGACGATTCGCGCCCAGGGTTGGCGACGCAGTGGTCTTCACCGGCGAGGCACCCGGGCTTAGCCGAGCGGACTTGGAGTACCAGGCTCGAATGGTCGGACTCCGTGTAACCGGTGGGGTGAGTAGAAAGACAACGCTCGTGGTCGCGGCTGACCCGGATAGCCTCAGCGGTAAGGCCCGCAAGGCGCGTAGCTTCGGGGTTCCCATAGTGGACTACCCGACGTACTTGCGGATGCTCGATTCTGTTCGGTATCCGCAGGTGAATCCAGCGTTAGGTAGCTAGAGAGGTGGTCCGGTGCTTAGTTCCATTCTGAGCGCGCTCAGTAGTCGGACACGCCGAGTGGAACGTCAGTGATGAGCAGCGCCTTACGGACGCTATCTTTACCTTGGCATGATCCCGTGAGTACAGAACGGTAGGACAGTCTTTCCCGATAAATCGTATCCTTCGGGGAAAGCTACAATCGGAGGTGCAATCGTGTTCCACCAATTGGGCGAACCGACAAAAACAGGCGCTCGAGCCTCCGGGTGCAGGGGATGGGCACAATCCACGGCTCCAACACGTTTGATAGGAATTGGGGTTGCTTCCTTTTGCCTAAGTGCATCATCGCACGCCGGGGTGGAGCACGGTATAATGATCCTCGCAAATGATTGGACAATTCTGCAACTGTCAAAGAGAAATGTACAGGGATATGGTATGATGCTGATTGAGAGTCGTTTGTCAAGACACAGATCTGTCAACGATCGCGGATGGCAGGTATATCGGTAGCTATCAGGTTTTCCCAGCGTCGGTTCGGGTTGAGGTAACCATCAAGGATCACGAGCTAGTCGGCATCAGACTCGTCGAAGTCGAATTCGTTACTTGTTGCATAGAAACCAACAACTGCATATAATAGACATAGCCGCTTGTGAGATCAGGTGATGGGTTGATCTATGATGAGGTAAACCCATGCTGGGCTGGTTTGATAGCAGCAGGTACGCTATGGATGCCTGTGGGACTCAATGGCTAATTGGGTACCGCAGGTTTTTGCGTATAAGGAGGATCACTAATGGAAAAAGATCGTTATCAGATGGCCAATCGAGTGTCGTGGACCACCATGATCGGCAATATCCTTCTGACTGCTGTGAAAGCGGGAGTAGGGATGGTTTCGCAAAGCTCAGCTCTAGTGGCTGATGCTCTCCATTCTGGTTCAGATATTGCCACAACGGTGGTGGTGCTGTACAGTATGCGGATTTCGCAAGTGCCCCCTGACCACGAGCATCCCTATGGCCATGGCCGTGCAGAGAGCATAGGAGCTAAAGTGCTTTCTGTCGTCTTGGTACTGGTGGGTTTGAGCATGGGGACGTCATCGATACGGCAACTTGTCTCTGGCACGTACGCTATGCCCGGGCGTCTGGCACTGTGGGCGACTCTACTTTCGATACTTGTTAAGGAAGGCATGTATCGCTACACAGTGGCTGTGGGCAAAGAGATCAACAGCCCGGCTCTGGTGGCTGATGCTTTGCATCACCGCTCCGACGCCTTTTCATCGGTGGCTGCGTTTTTTGGTGTGCTGGGCGCTAGACGGGGTTTCCCTGTACTTGATCCCTTGGCAGCAGCAGTAGTAGCCATCTTCATCGTGAAAATGGGTATTGATGTTTTCCGCACTTCCCTAGACGAACTCATGGACGCTCAGGTCCATGACGGCCTGCGAGCTGAGGTGCAGAAACATGCGATGAGCATACGTGGTGTAGAGCATGTGGATGATTTGCGGGTTCGGCAATATGGTCCCCACTATGTTATCGATCTAAAGGTCAGCGTGGATAAGAAGCTGACTGTACTGGAAGGCCATGAGATTGCGGGTCAGGTGAAGGGGATATTGCGGGATGCATTGCCCACAGTAGGTGACGTTTTTGTCCATGTAAATCCCTATCCAGATCGACACGATCTCGGGGAATAGGGGCCAATACTTTTGCAGAAATAAACGGTGGGTGGTAATACCGTTGGGTATACCACCCACCGCTGTTCACGTACCTAAATTCGGATTCCGTGTGTCTTCTATGGGCAGTCTTTCCTTGCGGCTGGGGCTGGAGCTCTACCTTGACTTGTTGTGCTGCTAAGAAGACAACTCCATATCCCGACTGGCGATTACATCAATGTCAGTACCCAACAAGTCAGCCACTACCACATCACCGGTGTGCACTGGCGCCTGAATTTCTACATTGGCCAAGACAGCCATGGCCTTATCCAGAAGCTCTTTCGGTATGGCGGTGGCACTTCTCACCGGTAGCAGAGGTAGACTACCGCCCTTTATTCTCACAGTAGTTGTCAGCACCCTTATGGGGTTTAGGATTTCATTTTTGCCATATTCTTCACCTCGGCGACAATGAGAACCGGTGATCCGCACAGCACCATCGGAACCGGTACTTACCTCTAGCTGGCAGCCAGTGGGGCAGACGATACAGGTCATTTTCCGACTAATCTCTTGAACCATAGTGCCATCTTTGCTCATTTCTGCACCCCTTCCACTTTCTCCAATTTGGAGCGAACTGGCTGTATCTCAGCATCTAGGGAGAGTTCCTTGTTCATAGCTTCACCGTTCTTAAGTCCTAGCTTCTCCCAATGCTCTGACTTAAGTTGGATCTTCAGCATTTCACTGGGCCGCACTAAGCGTTTGCGCGTTAAGGAGATGCTACCTAGTTTTAGTGTAATGGCCTCCATGGGCCGAGTCACCCTGAGGTAAAGCTCTGTCTCCACACCGGGCGTTAGCCGCTGGGGCAACACATAGCGGACATTGTCACCGGGTTTGACTACTACTTGCCTTTCCTTGCGGGTTCTATCTGCGTCTCCATTTGTATCCGCCTTGCCCTGGGCAGTTGTCATTTGCAGAGCATACTTAGCTGCAGCTGTCCCGGCGATTTCCGCTTCATCACTTACATAATCTACTAGGTCATGGACATGGAGTACATTGCCACAGGCAAAGATACCGGGGATGAGGGTTTCCCGGTTTTCATCGACTATAGCGCCACTGGTTTGTTTATCTAAGGGCACATTGGCTGCCTCTGACAGCTCATTTTCCGGTATGAGCCCTACAGATAAGAGGAGTGTGTCACAAGGTATATGCCTTTCAGTACCGGGAATGGATCGCCAATGCTCATCTACTTCACTCACAGTCACACCTTCTACCCGCTCTTTCCCGTGGATAGCAGTGACAGTGGAGCGGAGGTAGAGGGGAATATCAAAATCCTCCAGGCATTGAGCAATATTGCGAGTCAATCCCGCCGGGTAGGGCATCACTTCGACTACGGCTTCCACCTGGGCTCCTTCTAGAGTGAAGCGTCGCGCCATGATCAGGCCAATATCTCCTGAACCCAAAATCACCACTCGTTTGCCTGGCATATATCCATCCATATTGACAAAGCGCTGGGCAGCACCGGCGGTGTAGACGCCTGCCGGCCTTGTACCGGGTATGCTCAAAGCTCCCCGGGTCCTCTCTCTACAGCCCATGGCTAAAATGGTGGCTTTCGGTTGGAGTCTGATCAGACCATAGCTAGGATGGACCGCAGTGATCTCTTGCCCGGAGGTGAGGTCTAGTACCATGGTGTTCAGGTAGATTTCTATACCAGGGTCTGTCTGGACCTGGGGTATGAAGCGGTAGGCATATTCAGGCCCAGTGAGCTCTTCTTGGAAGCGATGCAATCCGAAACCGTTGTGAATGCACTGTTGTAAGATACCACCCAATTCATGGTTGCGTTCAATAATGGTGACATGCTCGGCCCCGGCTTTCCGAGCAGCTAAAGCTGCCGCTAGGCCCGCCGGTCCACCGCCGATGATGGCTACATCAGTATAAAGCAATCTAGTCATGGAGCTCTCCCCCTTTCAAAAACGCCTTGGCTTCAGCTACCAAGAGGTGGCTATCTCCGCCCCGCTTGGTGATTTCCAGAGGGCTAACCCCCAGCTCCCTAGCTAAGATATCGACGACACGAGGAGTGCAGAAGCCTCCTTGACACCTGCCCATACCAGCCCGAGTGCGGAACTTGACTCCATCCACTGTTCTAGCTCCCCGGCGGATGGAATCCACGATCTCACCCTCGGTAATGGTTTCACAGCGGCAGACCACATGGGCATAGAGGGGGTTATCTTGGATAACCTGTTCTTTTTCGGCGTCAGATAAATCCTTGAACCGAATCACTCGGGGGCGGCGGGAGTTGAAATTGGTTTTTGCTTCCGCGGTCAATCCAGCATCCTTAAGCATCCCTAGCACATGGTCGGCAATGGCTGGTGCTGCCGTAAGCCCGGGAGATTCGATGCCCATCAGATGCAGGCCTTTGCCGTTATGGGATGTCTCGAAAATGAAATCCCCTGTAGGAGAACCCGCCCGCACTCCCGCAAAGGAGGTGATAATGTCTCTGCGGTTCAGGCTAGGCACTAGCCGCTGGGTGGATGAGAAAATCTCATCAAAGCCTTGGGCTGTTGTAGCCACATCGTCTTTATGGGGCAGCTCCAAAGCGGTGGGTCCGATCATGAGATTGCCCTCCGCAGTGGGGATCACCAAGATGCCCTTGGAATTCGGAGTGGGAACAGGGAAAATAGTATGGCTCACCATTTTGCCCACCCGCAGATCAAATAGATACTCTTCACCCTTGCGGGGAATAATGGGCTGGGCATCCACGCCACAGATTCTGGCCAGTTCATCGGCATGTAGGCCTGCTGAGTTCACTAGATACGTAGCAGTCCAGGAGTCTCCCGTAGCGGTGGTGATGACGAATTGAGAGCCGTTGTAGTCTATGTCAGTGACCACAACGCCTGTATAGATATGGGCTCCATTGGCCACGGCGTTTTCTGCTTGGGCAGTGGCTAGTTCGAAGGGAAGCACGATTCCGCCAGAGGGAGCCCGCAGTGCCGCGGTGGTCTCCTGAGTCAGATTTGGTTCCAGGCGGTGAAGCGCTTCTGCACCTAGTATCTCTAGTCCTTCCACACCGTTTCCCAGGCCCTGCTGGTAATAACGCTCCAGGATTTCCTCCTCTTCTGCGCTTGTGGCCACCATCAGCATGCCATTGCGCTCAAAGGGCACATCCAATTCATCACATAGCTGATCAAACATGCGATTACCAGCAACACTTAGCTTTGTTTTCCAAGTACCGGGGTCAGAATGAAAACCAGAATGGACAATACCACTGTTGGCCTTGGTAACACCCCAGCCAATCTCCTTGGCCTTTTCCAAAAGTGCCGATGTGAGCCGTAAGCGGGATAGGGCCCGCAAGACGGCTGTGCCGACGACCCCTCCGCCAATGATTATTACATCGTAATGGGTTTGCTTTCCCAACCATGTCACCTCTCCATCTAGTTTGTGGCAAACAAAAAGAAGATCCCAGGATCCAGGGTAACCAAAAGTACCCCCAGCCTCTCAGGATCTTCTCCATGTCTCCCGTCCCGATCTTCCAGGCATGCGCCATAGTAGTTTGTGGGAATTCTCTATCTAGCTTAATTCTACAGGTAAAAACAGGAATTGACAAGGGCAGCAACAACGGTAATTCTAACTGGCAGCTTGATCTTTACAAGGCAGCACCATCCGATGGTTGATAATCTCCAGAGTCCCTTCATGGCGCAGTTGCAGCAGGAGGTTAGTGACTGTGGGCCTCGATACATTGATAATACTCGCAATGTCTTGGTGGGTGAGGGGCACCTCGATGGCTAGGCCCCTTTCCGTGGGGACACCGTGCTCTTTGGCCATTTGCTCTAGGGTGGTGATTAAGCGCTCTCTGGCACTTTGGAAGGCGAGGCTGTTGATCTGCTCAGTTGACTGATTCAATTTGCGACTCAGGCTATAGATGACTTTCATGGCTATGGAAGGGTTAGTAAGGAAGAGTTTTTCCAGACTCTCCTTGCTGCACGACGTTACACAGGACTCACCCATGGCCACAGCACTAAAGGAGTAGGCCTCTTCAGCGAATACCGCATCTTCCCCTAGTACGTGGTCATCTTTGGCAAAGCCCATGATGAATTCCTTGCCGGATTCAGATACTTTCACTAGTTTGACGAGACCGGAGTTGATTATGTAAATCTGGTGGGCGTTGTCGCCTTCCCAGAAGATGGTCTGATCTTTTTGGTAAAAACGCTTTTCCGCTAGGTCTGCCACCCGCTGGAGTTCCGCTTCAGTTAGATCTGAAAACAAAGATAATTTGCGGATACAAGCTAGTTTTCCCAAGATAGTACCTCCCTACTGGGACTCTCTCATCATAGTGGTTGTATATTCGTCGATGGTGAGAAAAGTTCCTGCCCTGCAGTTACTACTCCTTCCGTGGACGGCCTGTGGTCAGATCCGGATAAAGGAGGGGGTAATGACCTTTCCATCTACTGCATATCTTTTTGGAGAAGAGCAGAGAGAGGTCGATATCTTTGTATGTGGTGATCGTAAGGCGGAGGGTAATTGTAACTATATGCCTATGCTTAGCGTGGCTAGGCGTATTCGGCATAGTCCTGGCTAATCTGTTGCCTGATCGCAAGTTGGTAGTCATCGATCCCGGTCATGGGGGCATAGATGGTGGGACTAGTAGTGGGGGAATCTTGGAAAAAAACATTAATTTGAGAATGGCCCACATCCTCCGGCGTGTCCTGGAAATAAATCAATACCGGGTGATCATGACCAGAACTGATGATAGTGATGTGACCCAGTTTGTGCCACCGGGTGGTAGTCGGTACCAGCGAGACTTAAAGGGTAGGGTGAGGCTGGTGGGGCGGGTACAGCCTTGTAGCTTGATTAGCCTCCACGTCAACTGGCACCAGGAAGCTTGGCGCAGGGGAGCCATTGTGTATTATCAGGAGGGTGAAACGGCGGGACGGCTTTTGGCTGAGTTGATTCAAAAAGAACTGAACTCCATCCAGGAGACCCAGCGGCAGGTGCGGTCTGCCAACTTCTATGTATTGCGCAATACCAATGCTCCAGCTGTGCTTATAGAAATGGGGTTTATTTCTAATCCCGAAGATCGGCGTGCCCTACAGGATGAGGCTTGGCTGACTCGCCAAGCTGAGGCGATCATGGTGGGATTGGAGATTTTCTTACAACAAACTAGATGCCCTCCCCATGGAGTTCCTGAAGGAGTCCCAGGAACGCCAAAACCCGGCTTTAGCGGCCGGGCTTTAGCGAGAATGTAGGAAGAGCTTCTGCTCATTTGCACCCTTGGAATCTGCTGAAATGCTCGGGTTGCTGACATGAGAGGCAATTTTCCCGAGAGCATCCCCCCTTTGGTCTGTCCCCGGGGCAAGATAGGAATGGGAGCCAGGTACACTAGTCTAGTGATACTGAACCTATCTGGGGACGGATTTGGTTCGCTTGACTTAAATCATAAAGGATAAATGTGGCGGAACTGTGACAGTGTCTTGAAGAAACCGAGAAATTTCACGGTACAAGGTTGGAATTGGTGGTGGGACTCTTTGTTTTGGGAGGACTTCCAGGGCCCTTTGGGTAATATCTTGAGTGGCAAATGATCTGTAACTAGTTGTCTGCTGCCCAGGATTTCTCGGGAAAGGGGTTGCCGCTTGAATGTGATCAATGTACACAGATTAGATCAGCTGGAGACCAAGATACTCACCCACCTCCAACAGGATGGGCGGAGTTCCTATACAGCCTTGGCTGAGCTGTGCAGTGTTGCTGAAGGCACCATCCGTAAACGCATACGGCGATTGGAAAGCAAGGGCGTTGTCCGCATTGTGGGGGTAACAGATCCCACTATGACGGGGATGGGCAC
>DAIQRD010000091.1:0-9898 GCA_036786445.1 Bacillota bacterium | reverse complement strand
GGCACTAAAGGCTTTCGGTGATCTAGGAGCCCACTATTCGGAAGTCTTTGCCTATGAGGAGTATGATGACAAATCCCGGGTAGCAATCGGAGGATGGAGCATCCACTTTCCCAAAGTCTACCATGGGATGAATGGCCACGGGGTAGTGATTGAGGGCGAGCAAGGTGAGCGGTTAGGGTATACTGGGGATACGAAAATGGGTGGAAACCTGGCCAGCTTTTTCCAGGGCAATGACCTTTTATTGTGTGAAGCCACAGTGGAAACGGCAGAGCAAGGAGAGGCTACTGGCCATTTGACCGCCGAGCAAGCTGGCGAACTTGCCACCGTCGCCCAAGTGAGTCAGTTGGTGCTGACACACTTTTTGCCTGGCACAGACGTAGAGGAGAAGCAGCGTTTGGCGGCTATGCATTTCCCTGGGTCCATCGCCACCGCTGAGGTGGGCAAGGTATATTCTATCCGAGCGCAGTAAACGAGGCAAATTGCCTGTTTTCTGTCCTTTGGCGGAACCAGCTTGACAGCCTAAGAGATTATGGTATAGTAAAGATCACAATTGATGAGATAAAGGCTGTGATTGGGAGGAGTAATCACCCCAAAGAGTAGATTAAGAGAGTCGGGTAAGGTGCAAGCCGATTCTACCTGTGGTGATGAACATGGCCCAGGAGTTGCCATTCGAAAATCCTTCTGGCTAGATTGGCCTGTGGATCATGGGATGAGTAGGGTGGGCCGGGACCTGCAAAGGTGAGGCGCCCGTTACTGCGCCAGGGTATAAGAGCTTTTATTGTAGCTTTCGTACCTGGTAAGGCTGTTGCTGTGAGGCAATGGTGAAATGTGGGTGGTACCGCGTGAGTGATCTCTCGCCCCTGGTGGGAAACCAGGTGCGAGAGATTTTTTGCTTTCAGACACCTCAAGATCCTAGAAAAAGACGGAAAGGATGATACATCTATGGATGGTAAAGGAAAATACTATATCACAACCCCCATCTATTACCCAAGTGACAGGCTCCATATTGGGCATGCCTATACAACTACCATTGCGGACTCGCTGGCCCGCTGGCATCGTTTTACAGGCAAAGACGTACTATTCCTGACGGGCTCAGATGAGCATGGTCAGAAAATCGAGAGAGTAGCAACTTCTCTTGGGGTCAAGCCCCAAGCATATGTCGATAAGATTGTTGGCTCCTTTAAGGATCTATGGCAGAAATACAACATCTCCTATGATGATTTTGTGCGGACTACCGAGGAACGTCATCATCGGGTAGTGCAGGAGGTATTTCGCAGGGTCTATGCCAAAGGCGATATTTACAAGGGTGAATACGAAGGGTGGTACTGCACGCCTTGTGAGGCATTTTGGGTTGAAAACAAGCTACAGGATGGCGATTGTCCCGATTGTGGCCGCCCTGTAGAACTGGTCAAGGAAGAAAGCTATTTTTTCCGGTTGTCTAAGTATGCCAAGCGCCTGCTTAGGCATATTGAAGAACATCCAGATTTTATTCGACCCGAGAGTCGCCGCAACGAGATGGTTAATTTTATCAAGAATGGCCTTGAGGATCTTTGTGTTTCTAGAACTACCTTTGACTGGGGAATCCCGGTGCCCATAGATGATGAGCATGTCATTTATGTCTGGTTTGATGCCTTGACCAATTATCTCACTGGGGCTGGTTTCTTGCAGGATGAGGTGGCATTTGGCCATTACTGGCCTGCAGATCTACATTTGGTTGGCAAAGAGATAATGCGCTTTCATACCATTATCTGGCCGATCATCCTCATGGCATTGGACTTACCTCTTCCCAAGACTGTGTTTGGACATGGCTGGTTGCTCCTCGATCACGATAAAATGTCCAAATCCAAAGGCAATGTGGTGGATCCAGTGGCACTGGCCGATGAGTTTGGAGTAGATGCTATCCGTTATTTCCTCCTGCGGGAAGTCTCCTTTGGGCAAGATGGCAACTTCTCCCGCCAGGCTTTGATCGAACGAATCAATGCTGATCTAGCCAATGACTTAGGAAACTTGCTGCATCGTAGTATAGCAATGCTCCTTCGGTATCGAGATGGTATTGTGCCTGGCCCAGGAGAATCAACGGATCTGGAGCGAGATCTAGAGCAACTTGCCAGCTCTACTGCCAGAGATGTGAATAAACACATCGAAGGTCTGGAGCTAAATGCTGCCTTGTCTGCTATCTGGCGACTGGTGGGCCGTGCCAATAAATATATCGATGAAGCAGAACCCTGGGTGTTACACAAATCAGGACAAAGTGAGCGACTAGATACAGTGCTTTACCATCTAGCCGAGACTTTGCGGATTATCGTGCTACTCATCAAGTCTTTCTTGCCGGAAACCGGCGATAAGATGTGGGTACAGCTCGGCATCAAGCAGGATCTTGGTTCCTGCAGCTTCGCCGATACCGCGTGGGGTAGGATCGAGCCTGGCACCCAAGTTGTTAAGGGTGAACCGGTCTTTCCCCGGATTGATCTTGACGCACTAATGGAAGCAGAGGAGGCAACTAAAGTGGCAGAAGAGAAACAAGAGACCAAGAATACTTTGACCCAGGAGACAACGACTCAGACGAAAGTCGAAGAAACACCCCAAGTCTCCATCGAAGATTTTGCCAAGCTAGACTTACGGGTAGCTGAGGTTAAGGCAGCAGAGCCAATACCTGGTGCTGATCGTCTATTGAAACTGCAGATTGCCATCGGAACAGAGCAAAGGCAGATTGTGGCTGGTATCGCCAAGCACTACACACCTGAAGCTCTAGTCGGTAAGCATATTGTGGTTGTGGCCAATCTCAAGCCTGCAAAACTGAGAGGCGTCTTGTCTGAGGGGATGTTATTGGCAGCCTCAACCAGTGATAGTTTGGGGCTTGTCACAGTTGAAAAAGACTTGCCCAGTGGAGCCAGAGTGAAGTAATCAAGGGGGATACCATGGAGCTAATCGATACTCACTGTCACCTTAATGATGAACAGTATGATGCAGATGTGGCCGAGGTTATCGAAAGGGCTCACTCGGCGGGAGTTCTTTGGTTGGTCAATATAGGTTATGATGTCGACTCCTCTCGAAAGGCCATCGGCCAAGCATCTTTGCACCCTAGCGTCAAGGCTACAGTAGGAATCCACCCTCATGATGCGAAGACAGCAACCAAGTCAGCTTTGGCCAAGTTAAGGGAGCTGGCAGCTAGGGAAGAGGTGATAGCTTTTGGTGAGATCGGGCTAGATTATTACTATGATAACTCACCTCGCGATATCCAGCGTGAGGCTTTCCGCCAGCAAATGGAGCTAGCAAAAAGTCTGAAACTGCCGGTGGTGATCCATAGCCGTGATGCCACCAAGGACACACTGGAGATCCTCAGGGAATATGCGCCCTTGCAGGGAATCATGCATTGCTTCTCTGGCAGCTTCGAGACGGCTCAGATCTGTATGGATCTAGGCATGTATATAGCTTTTGGGGGTGCTATCACCTTCAAGAACGCCAACCGATTACGGGAAGTAGTGGCAAAGGTGCCTTGGGAGCGGATCGTTGTGGAGACTGATTGCCCATACCTTACACCCGAGCCTTTTCGAGGAAGGCGCAATGAACCGGCCCACCTGCAGCATGTCGTGAGTAGTCTTGCGCAAGTAAAAGGGGTTAGCCCAGCAGATGTGGCTAGAATCACCACTGATAATGCCCGGACTGTCTTTGGCCTAAGCTAATCTCCGGGGCTGTGGCTGACAGTACGAGTGCCACAGCCCCGCTTCCTATGGCCCTAGCAAAACTCCAGCCATACCACCTAGGAATATAAGCAGAATAGGGTTAACCTTGGTCTTGGTCATCAGGGCAAAAGTTGCCACAGCCAAGATTAGGGTCTTTGGGTCGATGATTGCCGCAGGGACTATATAAAGGGCCGCCGAGACAATCAAGATTACCACAGCCACATGAATACCAGCCATAGCCCTTTCTGTAAGAGGATGGTTCTGGTATTTGGCCAGAAAACGCAGTAGTAGGAAGGTAAGAATGAGTGATGGGGAAATAACGGCAATGGTAGCCACAGCACCCCCCACCAGCCCAAAAAGGCGATGGCCGACAAAAGTCGCCGTATTCACGGCAATAGGGCCAGGTGTCATTTCGGAGATAGCCATCATATCAAGGAACTCCTGAAGACTAAGCCATCCGGGCTCCACCACCTCTCGTTGTAAGAGTGGAATCATGGCGTAGCCGCCTCCATAGGCCACACAGCCGATCTTAAAGAAAGTGAGGTAAAGTCGTAATAGGTTCATATCAAGTGGCGCCATTAGCCGATCCATCCAAAGGCGCCTTTCCCTCCCTTAAGCGGATATTCGATCCCCTTAGTCAGCAAGCAGTAGTCCAGTAGCCGCTGCCATCAGCACAATGGCTATGGGATGGATTTTGAACAGGAACATGATCAACAAGCCAACAACAACAGCTATCCATTTCCAGCCGACATCTAGAGTCTGACCACCAATACGAAGCGCAGTGGCAAGGATTAATCCCACTACTACGGGGCGAACGCCGAGAAAGAAGTTGACCGCTACTTTGGAGTTGTGGAAATCGCCAAACGCGGCGGCGATGGCGGAAATCACAACAAAGGATGGTAGTGCAACACCGGCGGCCGCAACCAGTCCACCAACCGTACCTCGCATGCGATATCCTGTGAATAAAGACATGTTGATGGCTACAGCACCAGGAATGAGCTGCACACTTGAAACACAATCAAGGAATTCAGAGGGCTGTATCCACCGTTGCCTCTGTACCAGTTCCTGCTCAATGAGTGATATCATGGCGAATCCCCCTCCAAAGGTAAAGGCACCGATCTTTAAAAACGTCCAGAAGATGGACCAGAGACTGGGAAACGTAGTGATGATCGGGTTAGTTTGTTTTTCACCACCGACACTCTTTTCCATGATTTGCGCCATAGATATTCCTCTTTCTAGGTTGGTTAGTCAAGTACTAGTGACAAGAGTTTTGCTCAGTGCAGTTCTACCTTATAGCGGAAGCGGTCTCCTCTGATGACCGAATGGCGGAACTCCACCGCCTGATCCTTGGGTGTATAGGAAATCCGTTCCACTAAGAATACCGGTATGCCCTGGGGAAGCTTCAGATGATAGGCTTCCTCGGGGGTTGGTGATACCGCTTGCAGGAATTCCTCCGCCCTCCTGATATAGATGCCGTACGTCACTTCTAGGTAATCGTAGAGAGCCTCCAGGTTACTCTCTTTTTCGAGATCGGGACACATGGAGCTGGGTAGATATGAAGTCTCTAGCATGATGGGTTCTCCGTCTAGGTATCGCAAGCGACTGATGATCACCACTGGAGCCGTGGCCTGCATACGTAAGTGTCTAGCTACTACCGGCCCAGCGCTTGTCCTATCTCGATGAAGGATGCGGGAGGAAACCCGGTGTGGTCCTTTGCTAAAGCTACGAGCAAGGCTGTAGAAACGCAAAAGATCTTGCTCCAGCTTGGGTTGGGCAACCAGACTGCCTTTGCCCTTATGGGTGCTAATCCGCCCTTCACGCTGCAACTCAGCTAGGGCACGGCGCACAGTCTGCCGACTAACCTGATACTGTTTAGCTAACTCGTTTTCAGAAGGCAAGAACTCACCGACCAGCCATTTGCCTTGCAGAATCTGATCCAAAAGGATCGTTTTGAGCTGGTAATAGAGGGGAATAGGGCTTGTGGGATCAAGCATATCATCCCCTCGCACGTGTAACCTGTACACATGTGCGTACAAGTGCATTCTCAGCTTAGCAGAAATGGGTATTCCCGTCAAGAGAGGTTGATCCTGAACAGGAAGTGGCTGAGGCTCGTTAGGATCTAGATATCATTTCGTCTATAGCTAGAAGCCCCCGGGCTTGCAAGGCTTGGCGAGCTCCCTCCAGGTCTTCTTGTATTGAGTACTCAACTGTATGCAGGTGCACACCGTTGGTCAGAGAGGAAAGCAAAGTGGCTTCCTCATTGGCGAGCTCCTCTAGGAAACGTTTGACATCTTGTCTGGAGCTCATCATCAGGCATCCCCGCAGCTCCCCATAGAGGGGGTGCTCCACTATCACATCCATTACTTTCAGCCCATGATCCACCATGATATTGAGCTCATGTTCAGTATCCTGCGGTTGGTGCTTGACGGCCAAGACCGCTTGGTTCGTATTCTCCCCGTGGGGGCGAAGGTATCCTTGGGGGGTGGCTATTATGTTATAGCCCTTGGCCCTGAGGATGGCCACATCCTGGACGATTACCTGACGGCTGACACCTAGCTCCTTGGCTAAGCCTGAGCCGCTTACCGGGGTTGCTGCCCCAGCTAGTACCTGGAGTATCTTTTCCCGGCGCTCTTCACTCATAGATTCATCACCTCAACAACCTACATCTAGCATGCGTTGAATGGCCACCCGGGCCCATTTTGCGATCTCGGGTTTAACCCTTACCTGGTTTCTGATTTCACCCTTGACGAGCCCCTCCAGACACCAAAGGAGCTTCCAAGGAGCAGTTTTCATCATATCAGGGCATGGCCCTACTTCCTCATTTAGTGAGACAATCGTCTTATCCGGATGATGCTGGGCTAGCCTTTTCACAAGGTTGGTCTCTGTACCTATACCCCAAGCAGAGCCTGGTGAAGAGTCCTGTATATGTTTGATTATAGTTTCGGTGGAACCACTAACATCAGCCTCCGTGATTGTACTGTGGGGACATTCTGGATGTACCATTACTCCAATACCAGAATGCCTCTGCCTTAGCTGCTTGGCGTTATCTGCCGTGAATTGCTCGTGTATAGGGCAATAGCCGTTCCAAAGGATCAATTTTGGGTTAGCGGATCCTAGTAACTGATGCCGGTTACGATCCCAGATTGCCATCTCGTCGAGTTTGATGCCGACTCGTGCTCCGGTATTGCGGCCCAAGTGTTCATCGGGTAAGAAAAGGACTCTCTTACCCTGATCCAAAACCCATCGAAAAGCCTTTTCAGCACTGGAGGAGGTACAGGTTAGGCCGCCAGTCTCTCCACAGAAGGCCTTTACATCCGCCGATGAATTAACATAAGTGACGGGAATGAACTGCTGGTTAAAGCGACTCTCGATCATGCTCCAACACTCTCTGACTTGGTGGCCGGAGGCCATATCGGCCATCATGCAGCCGGCTTGGGGATCTGGCAGGATAACAGCTTGATTAGGGGAAGTGACTATGTCGGCTGTTTCTGCCATGAATCGGACTCCTAGAAACACTATATACTGAGCCGTTCGGTTCTGAACTGCCTGCCGTGCCAAAAGAAAGGAGTCGCCTCTCAGGTCGGCATACTGAATCGCCTTTTCCTGTTGGTAATGGTGACCGAGAATCAGGAGCCTGGCACCAAGCTGCTGACGAATTGCCTGAATACGGGAACTGAGCGTGTCCTCCTCCAAATCCTGCTGGGATGAAGAGGTCCAAGGGTCTTGCATCTTTGAATGTAGGGCCATATTGATTCTCCTTAATCTACTCTTATGTCCAAGCTTATATCTAGGGGAGGAGCTGAATGCGTAATCCAACCCAGGGAAATCACATCAACACCGGTAGCGGCTACTGTGGCCACTTGAGTTGGAGTTATGCCTCCAGAAGCTTCAACCATGGCTTTTCCCGCGACTAGGGCCACAGCCTCTTTCATTCCCGCGGGCTCCATATTATCCAGCATGATTACATCAGCACCAGCTGCTAGTGCTTCCTTGACCTCATCAAGTGTTTCGACTTCCACCTCTACTTTCACCATATGCCCGATCTCTGCCCTCACCAGCTGTATGGCCTTTGTTACACTGCCGGCTATTTGGATATGGTTGTCCTTAATAAGGACAGCATCATCAAGGCCAAAACGATGGTTCTTGCCGCCTCCCATACGCACCGCATACTTCTCCAGTATCCGAAGACCTGGTGTTGTCTTACGGGTATCGGTAATCATCGCTCCGAAGGGGGTTGCTGCTTCTACTGCTATGTATGTGGCAGTAGCGATACCGGATAACCGCTGCATGAAATTCAAAGCTACTCGCTCACCACTTAGGATGCTACGGGCATCACCGGTGATGGATGCTATAATATCACCCTTTTCAACTCTCTTACCATCGTGGAGAAGTGGCTGAAACTTAATAGCTGGGTCTAGCAAATGAAAGACTCTCTGGGCGATCTCTACTCCGACCAGGATTCCAGGGGACTTGCTGACAAAATCCGCTGTCGCCAGTACGGGTAAGGGTGTGATGGCCTTACTGGTGATGTCGCCTCTACATATGTCTTCTTCTAGGGCTTGCCGCAGAATTCTCTCTATTAACATATGGGCACCTCGTTTATTCTTATAGAAACTCCTCGATCCCAACTGTCTATGGCTTGAGCATAGAGCTTAACCCGCCTTCCTATCGTCCTTCCCTTCATGTGCTGTCTACTTCATTATCTGTCTATACACCTGTCTTGTCAACGGGAAATGCATAGTCCTGGCAAGTAGCTCCTAGGCAGGACAAAGTTACTGGCAGAGAGAATGAAGATAGTAAATAATACATTAATATGGATTTAACGGAAACGGGCAAGCATATAGCATTGCGGACAAGATTCATGCAGTTTGCAGAAAGGGGGCATGGCAGGGACTCTACTGATCGGGACATTTACAGACATTCTCTTGAAATGAGCAAAAGCAAAGGAGATGAGCCTGATGGGTAAGAACACGTATCGATGGGTCTTCCTCTTGACTACCGTTGCTTGCCTAATGATGGTACCGATGGCGAGCGCCCAGCAAAAACTCACCATTTGGGGATGGGAGTTCATCAAGGACACGGTGGGTGTTGCCGAGGATTTCCTAGCCGAGAATCCGGGGGTAGAAATTGAATTTCAGGTAATCGCCGCGGGTGATCTATATCAAAAGCTTCTTCTAACACTATCCGCCGGCAGTGGAGCTCCCGATATTGTAGCTCTAGAGAATTCCCGAGTGCCTCAGTTTATCCAAACAGGGGGCTTGATGGACTTAACCAGATGGGCTGATCCATATAGAGATCAGTTTACTGACTACAAGTGGGTCGATGTGAAAGACAAGCAAAATCGGATTTACGCCCTTCCGATTGATGCGGGGCCGATGGCGCTCTTTTACCGGCGCGATGTCTTCGAGAAGGCAGGTCTACCAAGTGATCAAGAGGGTGTCGCGGGTCTTTTACAGACCTGGGATGATTATCTTGCGGTGGCGAAGCGCATCAAAGAGGCCACTGGATCTTACATGTTTGCCCTGGCCAAAGGAGCCAATGACGGCCGGATTTTCGAGAACCTACTTAACCAACGGGGAATCGGCTATTTCGACAGTCAAGGCAATGTCATATTGGATTCGCCAAGGGCCGTCGAGATACTCAAGCTCTTTGGTGAACTTTGGGAGTATGACCTAGTGCAGGATACGGAACCTTGGACGAGTGGTTGGTATGCCGGTATCGCCGATGGCGGGGTAGCTACCATTGTTGGTGCGGTGTGGATGGGTGGGTTTATGAAATCGTGGATTGCACCTGAGGCAGAAGGACTTTGGGGAGTTGTGCCATTGCCAAGATGGGCCGGAGAGCCCTTCGCCTCTGCCAATGATGGAGGTTCCACTCTAGCTATCACCAAATACGCAAAAAACCCGGAATTGGCGTGGAAGTTTATCGAGTTCCAGCTGACACGGAAAGACCAGCAGGTACGTATGTGGCGAGACATGGATAGCTTCCCTGCATTGACTGAGGCATTCTCAGATCCCTTGGTTGATCAGCCGGATCCATATTTCGCTGGCCAAAGATACCGCCAAATCTTTGTCGATGCCGTTCACCAGATTCCCGAGTGGTGGTATACAGAGGACTACGCCGAAGCGAACAACTTAATGTCAACTGAGATTGTCAATTTCGCTTTAGGGCAAAAGACTGCCGAAAAGGCCATTGCCGATGCGGCTGCCGCGATC
>DAIQRD010000090.1:0-10273 GCA_036786445.1 Bacillota bacterium | reverse complement strand
GCAGGGACGGGGTTTTGCTGTTGTGGCGGAGGAAATACGGCGTTTGGCAGAGCGATCAAGCCATGCTTCTGGGGAAATCGAAGTATTGATCTCCAAGGTATCGGCACGATCAGATGATACTTTGCAAAGCATGGATCATGGTAGTCGGGCGGTGGATGATGGAGTCACTGCTGTAGAGGATGCAGCGGGGCGTTTGGGAGGAATCATTGCCTCCGTAGAAGAAATGAGTCAGCGGATTCAGACCATTGCCCGGGCTGCAGAAGGACTGGCCGCTGGTAGCCAAGAGATCGCTGCTGCAACAGAAGAACAATCAGCAACAGTTGAGGAAATTAGCAGTTCCTCTCAGATGCTAGCAGTAACAGCTGATACTCTCGAGACTTCTGTACGGGGGATCAAGACTGGAGACCTATAGTTGTAGGGAGGCAGGTGTGGCGTGAAGATTACAGAGATTGAGCTGTTTAAGGTCAAGCCGCGTTGGCTTTTCTTGAAGATCAGCACAGACGTAGGGATAGTCGGCTGGGGAGAGCCCGTTGTGGAAGGACGAGCCGAGACTGTAAGAAGCGCTGTACTGGAGTTGGAAGAGTTTCTTCTAGGCAAGGATCCGCGGCGAATCGAAGATCTGTGGCAAGCCATGTATAGGGGTGGTTTTTACCGGGGAGGGCCAGTGCTGACCAGTGCTATATCCGGTATTGAGCAGGCACTGTGGGACATCAAAGGCAAATTCTATGATGCACCGGTGTATGAGCTCCTGGGTGGTGCGGTCCGGGACCGCATCCGAGTCTATACCTGGATTGGTGGAGATCGGCCGCACGCTGTGGCCAAGGCAGCCAGGGAAGCAGTCGCTGCTGGATTTACTGCTGTAAAAATGAATGCCACAGAAGAAATGCACTATGTGGATTGCCTCACTAAAGTAGATGCAGCAGTGGAGCGTCTAGCCGCAGTGAGGGAAGCGGTTGGCAACGGGATAGGTATTGGTGTAGATTTCCATGGCCGAGTGACCAAGACCATGGCCAAGGTGTTGATCAAAGAGATGGCCCCTTACCGGCCCATGTTCGTAGAAGAACCTGTCCTGCCGGAGAACAACGAGGCCCTCAAGGAGTTGGCAAATGTTGCCCCCGTTCCCATCGCCACCGGTGAACGGATGTATACACGGTGGGGCTTCAAGGCGCTCTTGGCCGAAGGTATCGTAGACATCATACAGCCTGATGTTTCCCACGCAGGGGGTATACTAGAAACACGCAAGATTGCAGCCATGGCTGAGGCTTACGATGTTGCCGTTGCACTTCATTGTCCCTTGGGCCCAATAGCGCTAGCGGCTTGCCTGCAGGTAGATGCCTGTACGCCCAATGCCTTTATCCAGGAGCAAAGTCTCGGGATTCACTATAACCAGGGTAGTGACCTGTTGGATTACCTAGAAGACCCAAGGGTGTTTCGCTATGAGGCCGGTTATGTGCCCTTACCACAAAAGCCAGGCTTAGGTGTGGAGATCGATGAGGCCAAGGTGCGGCAAGCCGCCCAAGAGGGGCATAATTGGAAAAACCCCATCTGGAGAAGGGAAGATGGCACAGTAGCAGAGTGGTAGAGAACTATAGTACTTTGCTGGAATCGGTTGACAAGGCCAAGATGGTGACATACAATAGGGTCCAAAGGATAATGGTTATCAAGAGCAGGAGGTATATGAATGAATTTCAAAGGTTCAAGGACAGAACAGAATCTGATGACCGCTTTTGCCGGTGAGTCTCAGGCTCGGAACAAGTACACGTACTTTGCTTCAGAGGCTAAAAAATCTGGATATGAGCAGATTGCAGGGATTTTCTTGGAGACTGCTGATCATGAGAAAGAGCATGCCAAGCGCATTGCTCGCTTCCTGGGCATAATCGGCAACACCGCAGAGAATCTGAAGGATGCAGCTGCCGGTGAAAACTATGAGTGGACCGATATGTACAAGAACTTCGAGATCGTTGCTCGAGAAGAGGGTTTTATCGATATTGCTGATTTCTTCCGCGAGGTAGGGGAAGTAGAAGAGGAACATGAAAAGCGATATCTTGCACTCCTCAAGCGGGTTGAGGAAGGTACAGTGTTCAAGCGGAGCAGTTACATTCGCTGGCAGTGTCGCAACTGTGGCTATGTCCATGAGGGCATCGAGGCCCCAGACGTTTGCCCTGCCTGTTTGCATCCCAAAGCCTATTATGAGGAGATGCCTGAGAACTACTAGGGTAAGCGGCGATAACATAAGATTACTAAAAAAGGGGTGTAGGCACCTGATTGTATGGGTGCCAGCACCCCTTTAGTGTCTTCATGATTTGCCGGGTATGACCATCACTTTGCTAGCGGTACCAGATGAGTGTATGTCCAGGGCGGTCTTGATCTTATCTAGAGGAAATCGGTGACTGATTAGCGGTTCTACCTGGACTACACCGGTGCCGATTAGTTTGATGGCCCGGGCATGGGTATGGGGGTTGATAAAGGAACCGGAAATCCGCAGTTCCTTGCGGAATACATCATGGGGCTCGATGGCAACAGTCTGACCTTGAGGGGAGACGCCAAACCAAACTATGGAAGCGCCTCTTCTGGCGATTTCTACGGACTGCTTCACTGTGGCTTTAATCCCGGCAGCCTCGATCACTACATCGAAAGCATCTGAAGGCAGTTCATCTGGTAGCACCGTACGAGATGCTCCCAGGTTTTTGGCCAAAGCCCATTTGTCTAGGACTGGTTCGCTGACAGTCACTCGCCCACCGGCTGCTACTGCTAGTTGTAACAGGATCAAGCCTATGGGACCGCCTCCTAGAATGGCCACCTCGTCCCCCGGCTGGACATTAGCCTGCTGCAGACCCCTAAGACAGCAAGCTACCGGCTCTACAAAAGCTCCAGCCTCAAAACTCATATTAGAAGGCAGTAGGTGGGCTTGTACCTCAGGAACAAGAGCGTATTCAGCAAATCCTCCATCTAGATCTACTCCAAGAGCTGTGAGATTCTGACAAAGGTGCCCTTTGCCTGCATGGCAGTACAAGCAAGTTCGGCAGAGGATATTCGGATCAATAGATACGCGATCGCCCAGTTGAAACGAATTTACGGCTTCTCCTAGCTTGACTACTTCACCGACATATTCGTGGCCCAACACAACCGGGGGTGTCGAAGCCGATTCTCCTTTGATTATGTGAGCATCAGTACCGCAGATGCCGGCGGCTTCCACCTTCACTAGGAATTCACCCCGGGCAGGCTGGGGAACATCCCTTTTCTCCAGTTCCAGACGGTTGATACCCAAAAACGTAGCTGCTAGCATTGGTCTCCTCCCAGCTCTCTCATCTCAGCGGGTCCAATAGCGCCCCGCGGATATGCATCAGATTAACGACATACTTCCACCTGGGGGCTAGGGAATCCTCCGTGGCACTGATTGAGTCACCCCTGTGATTGGCTAAAAGAGTGTGGCGTTTGGGATGTTGATCGATGGGATCTATGCAGCAAGAAGTAAGGCATGGAAAAGGGGAAAACACAGGAGGTCAAGGGAAGGATAATCGTTTCTAAAGGAGAATGAATACCGTGTAAACGAATTCAAGAAGCAGAGAGACAGTACGACTGATCTGAGAATGCGCTATTGGCGCTCATATCTGCGATTGACTGAAATCATGTCCGTCCAGAGGGGGTGACAGCTCACAGTTTTGCTTCAGTGAAGGCGTGCTCGGCAGAATGAAGGAGGCTATGGAAGTATGCTTAGATCGAAACGTTGGGTAATTCTAGTGGTAACCTTTCTGATGCTCGGTATCCTAGGAGCAGGTTTGGCCAATGCCGCCCGGTTAGCGCGGGAAGACACCCTCTACATCGCAGGGCAGCAGTGGGGTCCGCCGACAAGCTTTAACCCCATCGGCAGAGGCTCCATCGCTTGGCCTATTAACAACTCACTGTATGTCTACGAGACGCTCTATGCCTTTAACTTGAATACTGGTGAACTGGATCCCATTTTGGCAGAGAAAAACGAGTGGGTAGAGAGTGACATGGTGCTCAGACTCACTCTCTTCGAAGGGACCCGTTGGCACGATGGCGAGCCTCTTACTGCAGAAGATGTGCGTTATACCCTGGAGCTGGGGAACAGATATCCAGTGTCATACGCCAATT
The DNA here is from genome assembly GCA_036786445.1 of Bacillota bacterium. GTDB lineage: Bacteria > Bacillota > Limnochordia > DTU087 > DTU087 > JAAZMF01. The sequence goes on along the minus strand of DAIQRD010000090.1, from coordinate 6,157 downwards.
GGTGGAACTATGTGAATGAGGTCAGAGTTATTGATCCTCGCACCATCGATATAGTACTTAACCCGGAAAGACCCCATCGCACCATGGTTCTGCAGGATCTTGGCAATATCCGTATCCTGCCAAAGCACATCTGGAAACCCATAGAGGATGCTGGCACATCTCCTCAGGAAGTAGCCAATATGGAGCCTGTCGGCTCTGGTCCGTACACGATACTAAACTACAATCCTCAGCAGATTACCCTCGAGCGGGATGACAACTATTGGGGACTCAAATATTTCGGTACCCCGGCACCGAGATATATCGCTCATCCTGTCTTCAAGAGTAATGATGCTGGTAACCTTGCACTAGAGCGAGGACAAATTGATCTGTCACAGCAATTCTGTCCTGAGATCTGGAAAATGTGGGAAGACAAGGGACTTCCCGTGGGGACGTGGTATGCTGAGGAGCCCTATTATCTACCAGCCTCCACTCCGTCTATCTATCTGAACCTTCATCGCCCCGGTTTGGAGAATCCCTTGGTACGCCGGGCCATCGCTTATTCCATCGACTATGCCAAAATCGCTGAAACTGCCATGTCCCGTTATTCCATTCCGGCTCGCTCCAGTCTGATGATTCCCTATGGTGTGCCGGAGCAACAGTATTTCAATGAAGCCGATGTCAAAGAGTACGGTTGGGAATACGACCCTGCCAAGGCCATTGAGATCCTAGAAAAAGACCTTGGTGCCAAGAAAGGCTCTGACGGCATCTATATTCTGCCTGACGGGACTCGCCTAGGTCCCTGGACAGTTCAGTGCCCCTATGGATGGACTGACTGGATGACCAGCCTTGAGGTTGTAGCTGTTAGCGCTAGAGCAGTCGGTATTGATATCCGCACTGAATATCCTGATGCGCCAGTCTGGACTGATCGCCTCCAGAATGGGGACTTCGACATAATCATGAATACCCCCGCTGGTGGCCAAGGTCCGGCATTGCCCTGGACCCGTTTCCGGGAAGTCATGGATGACCGGGATGTGCCAGAGATGGGTAAAACGGCATACCGGAACTTCAACCGCTACTCCAACTCTCAGGTGGCCGGCTTGCTAGATAAGGCCGCTTTCACCAGTGATCAAGCTATACTAGCAGATATCTACCAGGAGCTAGATCGTATCTTTATGCAGGACATCCCTATCATAGTCCTGGAGTACCGGCCTTGGGAGTTCTGGGAGTACAACGAGACCTATTGGACCGGCTTCCCGACTGCAGAGAATCCCGCAGCGCCACCACAGCATAACTTGGCCGGTGTGAAGATCCTTTATGTCATTGAACAGAAATAGTAAGGATAGGAGCTGTAGAGGGTGAATTCGGGGGGCCGCTCCGGCCCCCCGGACCCCGCATATACTATGCTGAAATCTAAATTCACTCGCTATATACTGCAGAAGCTCGGCTGGTATCTGGTGGCTTTCCTGATCGCTGTCAGTTTGAATTTCTTCCTACCCAGGCTCATTCCCGGTAACCCGGTACGGGTGTTGGTGAGCCGGTTGGCAGAGGGGGGAGTGCAAAGTGATGCTTTAGCCCGGATCTACGATAATTACATGCGGGAGTTTGGTCTCGATCAACCCACGCATGTACAGTTCGTCAAATATTTCCGTAATCTATTTAGGGGGGATCTGGGTACCTCTTTTATGCTCTATCCCGGTAAGGTCACCGATCTCATCAAGGAAGCACTACCTTGGACTGTTGCCTTGCAGATACCTACCATATTGGTGGGATGGATCCTGGGTAATATTGTAGGGGCAGTTTGCGCCTACAAAGGTGGACGTTTTGATGCCATTGTTTTCACTTCGGCATTAGCTGTATCTAATGTCCCCTACTATTGCTTGGCCATTATCCTTTTATATGGTCTGGCTGTGCATAACCCGATTTTTCCGGTGGGGGGCGGCTATAGTTTCGGGAGTTTTCCCGATTTCAGTCTGTCATTTTTCTGGGATGCTCTATATCACTACACACTACCCTTCCTGTCCATGATTGTGGTTGCCATCGGCGGCCAAGCCATCGGCATGCGGGAGATGGCTTTGTATGAGTTGACTACTGATTATGTACACTACTCCAAGGCGTTGGGATTGCGGGATCAGAAGGTGGTTCGGTATGTGTTTCGCAATGCCATGCTGCCACAGATTACTGGTTTAGCCATTTCCTTTGGCACTATGATGGGGGGGGCACTGGTGACCGAATCGGTCTTCTCCTATCCCGGAATTGGCAGCCTTTTGTTTACCGCGATTCGGCAGACAGACTATCCTCTGATCCAGGGGTGTACGTTGATCATAACCGTTGCGGTCCTGTTGGCTAACTTCCTCGTGGATATCGCCTACGGGTTTATTGATCCTCGGATCCGAGCCGCACAGCTAGGAGAAAGATAATGGGAGAAGTATTGATATTAGTATTTCGCTCTCGGCGATTTATCATAGGTGCGGTATTGTTCTTGTCAGTCTTGGCCTTTGGTGTTATTGGACCCCTGATAAGTGATCGGGATCCTTTCCAAATGGCAGGTGGGTTATTTGATGCACCCTCGGAAGAGTCAATCTTGGGAACGGATAATCTAGGCAGAGATGTGTTCACCCAGCTAATGTACGGAACGGGTACGTCTTTGCTCATTGGTTTTGTGGCGGGGGTAGTTGCTACAACCATAGGTGTGAGCATTGGTACTGTAGCAGGTTTCAAGGGGGGATTTATTGACGAGCTCTTGATGGGGATTACCAACATCCTGATTACCATACCATCCATAGTGGTTTTGATTCTCTTGTCTGTGGCGGTTAAGGGCCGTTCGGCCATGGTTATGGGTGTGATTATCGGCGTAACGGCTTGGCCCTGGACGGCCCGGGCGGTGCGGGCCCAGACTTCTAGCCTGAGAACTAGGGAACATGTAGATTTGGCCAGGATTTCAGGCTACACCACGGCGGAGCTGATTATCAAAGAGGTAATGCCGTATATGTTTTCCTACATCTTTATGGCCTTTATCTTACAGTTTTCCGGTGGCATTACCAATGAAGCCACCTTGAGCATGCTGGGGCTTGGGCCATATCAGACAGTGTCACTGGGAGTCATGTTACACTGGGCTCTCCTGTGGGAATCTGTGCGAACTGGGGCCTGGTGGGCGTTTATCCCGCCGGTCTTGTTCCTGGCTGTCACCTCCTTTTCCCTGATGCTCATTAATGCTGGCATGGATGAAGTATTCAACCCGAGGTTGAGGAGAAGTTGATGAAAAACTTACTGAAAACACAGGACCTAAAAGCATACTATCGCTTAGTGGGAGGCACAGAGATCAAGGCTGTCGATGGGGTCACATTGGATCTGCGTCCCAATGAAGTCTTGGGTATCGCCGGTGAATCAGGTTGTGGCAAATCCACATTGGCGGCAGTAATGTCTTTGACACATAACCCCCCCCTAAGGGTTGTAGATGGCTATGTTAGCGCCAATGGCAATAATCTTTTGACTATGCATCCTGAGCAAGTGAGGCAGGAGATCAAGGGGCGCTACATATCTGTTGTACCCCAGGGCGCCATGAACGCCCTTAATCCTACTCAGCGGGTCAGGAATTTCGCCATCGACATGTTACGGGAGCACTTTCCCGAGATGAAGAAAATTGAGGCCATAGATCTGGCCCGATCTCGGATTGAGGAACTAGGGCTATCGAAGAGGGTTCTAGATAGTTATCCCCATGAACTCAGTGGTGGCATGAAGCAGAGGACTATTATTGTGCTTTCAACTTTGCTGGATCCTAAAGTATTGATTGCCGATGAACCTACTTCCGCTTTGGATGTCAGTTCTCAAAAGGCCGTTATTAGGCTTTTGCTCGCGCTCCTAGGGGACGGGATCATCACTAGCATAGCTTTTATCACCCACGAGCTTCCCCTCCTGCGACAAGTGGCAAATCGCATAGCTATCATGTATGCAGGTAAGCTAGTGGAACTCGGCACAATGGAAGAGATTATTTTCGATCCTGAGCATCCTTATACCCGGGCCTTGATGGGCACCATGCTGGTGCCCGAAAGACATGTCCGGGAACAACGCATCGAGGCTATTCCTGGTGTACCGCCGGATCTCAAGGATCCACCCGAAGGTTGCCGCTTCCATCCTCGTTGTCCACAGCGGTTGCCCGTATGCTCCCTGGAAGAACCTCCAGCGAAGACAGTAGGTGACAGAACAACATGGTGTTGGCTAACGCAGTAAGCAAACCCGAAAGTGTAGCGCCTCTTATGCAAGTGGTGAACCTGACCAAGGTTTTCGGTAGTGGTAAGAATGAAGTCGTGGCAGTGGACGACATATCCTTTAGCATACTCTCAGGGGAGATCATATCTCTATTGGGAGAAAGCGGAAGTGGCAAGACAACTACTGCTCGCATGCTTTTGCGGCTAAGTAACCCTACTCGAGGGCGTATTCTATTTGATGGTCAGGATATTGCTGAGCTGAAAGGCATTGATTATTGGCGGAGGGTCCAGGCGATTTTTCAGGATCCATTCTCTAGCTTCAATAGCTTCTATTCCGTACACAGTTTTTTGGGCAAAGCCTTCCGACTGACAGATAACCATCTATCTGAGAGTGAACGCCGATCTCGTATGGAAGAGGCCATGGAAGATGTAGGGCTCAATGCGGCGGAACTGCTATTTAAACGGCCCCATGAGCTGAGCGGCGGGCAAAGGCAAAGGTTGATGATTGCCCGGGCGCTGTTGATCGGTCCAGATCTCTTGATCGCTGATGAACCCACTTCCATGATTGATGCATCTTCCCGAGTGGGCATTCTGAATATGTTGATGGATTTGAGCCGGAAACACGGTATGTCCATCATGTTTATCACCCATGATATCGGACTAGCTTATTACACAAGTGATCGCCTGCTGATCATGAACGAGGGCAAACTCGTGGAAGAGGGAACCGCAGAAGAGGTGGTGGAGCGCCCCACCCACGCATATACCAAGCGGCTTTTGGCCGATGTGCCCACATTGCGGCGTAAGTGGGACTCCTAAGTTCTTATCACATGGGCAAACCCGCTCAAAGGGACCCGACCCGTCAGGGCCGGGTCTGATATATTTCTGGGAATGCTGTGTTAATCTAAGGGGAACTCTATCTGCCGACCCTGGCGGTAGGAGCGCATGGCGCCCTCCATCAATTCGGTCAGCTGGATACCTTCCTGTAGGCCGAAATGAATGGGTGCATCTTCCAAGACCCCCCGGATCCATTGGTCCATGGGCATGGGTAGTGCCGCCGGCAGCCTAGTAGGTATAATCCAGCCGTCTACGCTGTTCTTGTTCAACTTGACTGAATTGAGGCGTACGGAGCGCTCCGGCCCTCCTGCCAGGAAGGTCCCTTCAGTACCGTGGAGTTCCAAGGTAAAGGGGCTACTGTGGGAGACGAAACCGGTCTCCGCTACGGCAATGCCCTTGTTGGCAAACTCGATTAGGGCTACGGCATTGTCTTCTACTTCATGTCCTGTGTAGTGACCAAACATAGAGGATATGCGCTTGGGCTCACCCATGAGCCAGCGGGCGAGATACATGGGGTGGGCTCCTAAGTCCATCATGGCTCCGCCACCACAAGCAACAGGATCATAAAAATGTTCCGGTAACCATCCAGCGCTGGCACCATTATGGGCATTGCGTACCCGCATCAGAGTGACATCACCCAACAGGCCGTTCTCTATCACTTCTTTGGCGAGCAGGTTAACAGGCCAAGTGCGGTGGGGGAAAGATATACAGAATTTGACCCCAGCTTCATCCACAGCCTTCTTGATCTCCAGGCACTCTTTGACTGTCAAGGCCATGACTTTTTCGGTGAAGATATGTTTACCGGCTTTAGCTGCAGCCACAATCACTTCTGTATGGCGGTTGGTAGGGGTATTGACTGCCACGCCATCCACATCGGCTCGGCCCAAGACGGTATCAAGGCATTCCTCAAAAGGCACTCCTAGATCTGCTGCCCACTTACGACCACGGTCTGGATCTTCATCCCAGACAGCTGTAATCCGGGCATCGGAGCGAGCTTGGATCTCCCGGGCATAGCCAGGTGCATGGACATGCCAACTACTTAACATAGCTATTCGCATCATCGTTATATCTCCCTTCCAAATAAACCAGTAATTTGGGTTCAATTACAACATTCTGCAGAGGGCAGGTTCTTCCTTCTC
>DAIQRD010000089.1:0-10415 GCA_036786445.1 Bacillota bacterium | reverse complement strand
GGCGCAGCGCTCTATCGAGGGATTCATCTTTGCCAACTCTGACTTGCGCCAACGATTTTCCCTCCCTCCGCCGCTAACAATAGCCCGCGCCTGCGCCTGGAGATGAATAGAAGGCCGTAAATAACCACTAATATCTGGTCTCCCTGCTACAGATGCGAAGGTACGATTTCATCCCTATTATACCTGCCCACTGGTATGCCTGTCAACTCTAACCGGGTGGCCAGCCTAAGCTCCGGCCTCCCAGGAGATGGAAATGAACATGGAAGACACTTTGGGCAGCACTCTCTCGGCAGTTGGCTACAACCCTGTATCCAGCTTGGGCAATGCCTTCCTTTTCTGCCAAGTCCTTGATAACCATGTGGATGTGTCCCATGAGTTCTTTGTCGGTCTCCTCCAGATCAGCGATGGTAGGAATATGTCTTTTGGGGATCACCAGAATATGGACTGGCGCCTGGGGATTAATGTCCCTAAAGGCCAATACTAGGTCATCCTCATAGACTATATCACTGGGTATCTCCTGAGAAATAATCCGGCAAAACAGGCAATCTAGGCCCATTGTTACTCACACCTCCCTCGGATCAACGTCCCCTGATCTTATACCCGACTAATCTTCCACTACTTTTCCGCAGATTCCTTCTTCGTGGGCATGGTGGATTTCCACCATCTGGAGATCACCTAGCTCACCCTGGCAGCGCTGGGCTTGTACTTTTACGTAAGTGGCAGTGTGTCCCTCCCAAAGCTCACCCTCGATGTCTTCCAAGGGGTTAGGCTTAGATTCCTCCCAAAGCACCTCTACGCGGCGTCCCACATAGCTTTGATGAAAAGCTAGGCTCAGCTCGTGGCCCAATTCAATCATCTCCTTGCTGCGCTGATTCTTGATGGGCGTTGGGATCTGGTGGGGGAAACGAGCCGCCGGAGTACCTTTCCGGGGCGAATAACGGAAGACGTGTAGCCGAGTAAAAGCCATCTCCCGCACAAATTCCAGGGCTGCCTGGAACTGTGCCTCGGTCTCGCCGGGGAATCCCACAATGATATCTGTAGTAATGGCGACTTCCGGCAGATGATGCCGAATTTGCTCTATAACGGCCCGATATTCCCCTAGTGTATAGGGGCGCCGCATAGCTTTGAGGATTCCATCATCACCGGCCTGTAAAGGAATATGCAGATGGCGGCAAGCCTTGAGGTGATCCCGCAATGTCTTGATCAATTCCCCATCTATTTCCGGAGCATCGACTGATCCCAAGCGCAGGCGGGCTAGGTTATCTACCTCATCAAGGGCTCGAATCACTGCGGCCAAGCTGGAAGGCGGATTCAGGTCCAAGCCATAGGCACCCAGATGTATGCCCGTTAGGACTATCTCCCGAAATCCCCTACTAGCCAAGCGCTTAGCCTCAGCGATAATTGCTGCTAAGTCCCGACTGCGACTGGGTCCCCGGGCATACGGGATCTTACAGTAGGAACAAAACTGGTTGCACCCATCCTGAATCTTAAGTGTCGCCCGGGTGCGACCAGTAAACTCCAAAATGGGAAGCTCTTCAAACTCCCTAGCTTGAAATATGTCGCTTACCAAGACCTGGGGTCTTTGTAGGACTGCAACCTCTTCCACCATGTCAACGATGCAATCCCGATCCTGGTTGCCAATGACCAAGTCGACTCCTTTGAGCCCCGCAACATCCCCAGGGGCGGTTTGGGCATAGCACCCTGTCACCACTATTGTAGCTTGGGGATTGTTGCGCACTGCTCGATTGATGGCTTGCCGGGATTTGCGCTCACCACTGCCAGTCACCGTGCAAGTGTTTATGACATATACATCTGCCATATCGTTAAAATCGACAACGCTGTAACCTCGTTGCCGAAACAGTTCCAGGAGAGACTGGGTATCATATTGATTGAGCTTACAACCCAGAGTATAGAAAGCCACCTGCTTGCCCGCCACGCCCATATGCCCCCCTGACCCAGCTTTATCTATGGTCAAAGCCTCTATTTGACCGGTTCTATATAGTAATGCTCTCCCCAGATCTCGCCATCAGCTATATGTATAAGACCGTATGACCCCATGGGCATCATGCGACGATCAGTGGGAGAGCCTGGGTTAAACAGCAGAGTTTCGCCGTGCATCTCGTTGTAAGGTCGATGACTATGACCAAAGACTATACAGTTAACGCGGGAAAAAGCTTGTCTGGCTCTAGCCACCGTATTGGAGCCCGCGCCATCACCATGAATAAGCCCTATCCGCATGCCGCCCATCTCAATAATACGTCGCCCAGCGAGCCTCTGCCTGATCTCGGGATAATCCATGTTACCATAGACGGCCTCCACCGGTGCCAAGGTAGAAAGCTCCCTTATCACTGACCATTCCATGATATCGCCGGCGTGCAAAATCATGTCCACACCAGCAAAGGCTGTGAAGATCTCTGCCGGCAAATACCTACCCCGCATGGGGATATGTGTATCGGACAATACTCCAATTCGGAAATTAACCTTGATCTCAAGTTGCCTCCCTTGCTCAGCCTTGCCCCTGCATCATCTGGCAAAACCAAGTTTCCCATCAGCCCAGGTCACCACTGGCATACAACACCAGGGCCGCTACCACCATCCCAGCTGTCTCTGTGCGCAAAATGCGAGAACCCAAACTCAAAGGGATGAGATTGGCCAGCCCTGCTGCCTCTGCCTCTTCCGGGCTCCATCCTCCTTCTGGGCCAATACAGATCCATACTTCTAGGGGATGGTGGCTATCATTGGATTCCCAGGTATTAGGCAAAACATCCCGCAAGAGCTTCCCGGTGGCGGATTCCCAAGGAAACAGCCCCAAAGCACCGACGGGCATTTCCCGATATTTGGCTAGACATGCTTGCCAAGTGATAGGCCCATTCACTTTAGGTATTACGGCCCGTCGGCTTTGCTTAGCCGCTTCCTGGGCTATTCGCTGCCATCTTTCCATCCGTCGCTGGGCCTTACTCCCCTCGAGTCGGACAACGGTGCGCTCTGTCATCACTGGCAGAAATTCATGTATACCAAGCTCAGTACCTTTTTGAATGATAAAGTCCATCTTATCTGCCTTAGGCAGCCCTTGCACTAGAGTGATGCGCAAGCGCGGCTCTGTCGTACTCTGGCAAATGGCCGTGATCTGAGCGACTGCCAGTTCCCGACCGACTTCCCGCAAGACCGCCTGATACTCCCTGCCTGACCCATCACATACGATTATGGCAGCCCCGGCTTGTAGGCGCAGTACCCGCTCCAAGTGCACCAATTCTTCACCAACGATGCTGATCAGCTCTCCGGCGATTTGGCCAGGGTCAACGAAAAACCGAGGGCTCATCTGGTGCTCACCAGACATAGCCAATCATCATCAAGCTCTTCTTCCAGTAAGCTAAAGCCAACCTCCCTAAGGGCTGCAACCACTTCGTCTCTCCTCTGGCCAATAATCCCACCAGCCACAAAATACCCTCCCGGCACCAGCCGCTCTAGCACTGCCGGTAATATATCTATGATCACATCAGTAATGATATTGGCCACGATCAAATCGGCCTTGCCGTGGATGCCATCGATGGGGCCCTTTTGCACAGATATTCTTCGTGTAAGCCCATTTCTAACCACATTCTCCTGGGCCACTTGAACTGCCACAGGATCTAGGTCACATGCTACCACTCGAGCTGCTCCTAACTTGGCGGCAGCCAAAGACAATATGCCTGAGCCAGCACCGATATCATAGACTAGATAACCCGGTCTGATTAGTCTTTCCAACTGTAGTAGGCACAAACGGGTAGTCTTGTGCTCACCGGTCCCAAAAGCCATTCCGGGATCAAGCTCTAGCACAACATCATCGGCACTGGCAGTATAAGCTTCCCAGGTAGGTTTAATAACAATCCTCAGACCTACTCTCTGGGTGTGGTAGAAATCCTTCCATGCGTGGGCCCAATCGGAATCAGCTAATAATTGCGTATTGACTAGGGCCGGCGCCGGGTTGAGTGCCACGTCTGTCAGGGCAAGAACCCGCCCTTGGATCAGACTGATTATCTCTGTGTCCCTGCAGTCGCCGGCCAAATAGGCGATGACATCAACGGGAGCATCATCGGAGACAGGACTTATTGTGGGGTAGAGCTCACCATAGCGATCATGGGAGGCTGCCTCTTCCTGCCAGATCCTAGGATCCCCGATTTCCACACCACCAACCCCGGCATCCATCAGAATGCCTGTGACAGCTTCCACCGCTTCCAGACTGGTGGTCACCGTTATCTTGGTCCAAGATCCGTCAGGCATCACCTATTCGCCACCTCTTAACCACGTTATTCCTTGCGCCCTAATCCATCAAAGGCATCTTTCACTCGCCCCAAAAACCCTTTATCATTGACAGGGTGGACTGTATCACCGATACTCTCACCCCACTCCCGCAGGGCTTCCTTCTGCGCTGCTGTCAGACTCTTGGGAGTCGAGATCCTCACAACCACATGCTGATCACCCCGCCCGTAGCCCCGCAGGTTGGCAATCCCCTTGCCTTTGATCCTAAAGGATGTCCCAGTCTGAGTGCCCTCAGGTATTCGCAGTTTGACATCACCCTCTAAAGTGGGCACCTCGATTTCATCACCGAGGGTCGCCTGGACGAAACTGATGGGCAGTTCGTAGTAGACATCATTGCCTCTGCGTTTAAAAAACGCATGGGGTCGCACAGTAACGAAAACATACAGATCACCGGAGGGGCCTCCTCGGCTGCCTGCCTCCCCTTCCTGGGGCACACGCAATCGGAAACCGTTGTCTATACCCGCAGGAATCTTAACACTGATCTTGCGTACCCGCCTCACCCGTCCCTGGCCTCTACATTCTCGACAGGGTGTCTCCACTGTTTTCCCCTCACCACCACAGGTAGGGCAAGGTCTGACATTAACAAAACGGCCAAAGGCACTCTCTTGTACCTGCTGGACTTGGCCAGTACCATTACACTGGGAACAGGTATGGATAGGTGTACCAGGCTCAGCTTGATTGCCGTGGCAATGGGGACAGATCTCTGTCCTGGGCAGCTCTATTTCGGTCTCGACTCCAAAGGCCGCCTCTTCGAAGCTGATCCCCAGATCAAACCTCAGATCGGCACCTTTCTGTGGGCCCGATCGGGTTTGGCGGCCCATGGCTCCACCAAAAAACATATCGAAAATATCGCCAAAATCACCGAAACCTTCAAAGCCACCAAAGCCGCCGGCGCCATTGGCTCCGTCGAAGGCAGCATGACCAAACTGATCGTACTGCTGTCGCAGTTTTTCGTCACCCAGCACGCGGTAAGCTTCACTGGCCTCTTTGAATTTATCCTCAGCATCGGGGTCATCCTGATTTACATCGGGGTGATATTTACGGGCGAGGTTTCGATATGCCTTTTTAATGTCGGCCTCAGAAGCCCCTCGCTCTACCCCCAAAACTTCGTAATAATCCCGCTTGGCCATGTTGCACCGCCTTTTCTAGCGACTTACAAAAAAAGCTCGCATGTCTCATCTTCACTATAGATCTAGTCATCATCAACTACTGTATAGTCAGCATCAACGACATCATCTCCCCCAGGCCCCTGACCAGGTCCACCCTGAGGATCTGCATGGGCTTGCCCTTGATTGGGATCTGTTTCAGCATACATCCGTGATGTGACTCCGTGCAAGGCGGTACTGACAGCGTCTAGCTTATCCTTGATGGCCCCTACATCATCACCTTCACTAGCCTTGGCCAACTCTGCCTTGGCTGCTTCGATCTTAGATTTTTCATCACTGGTAACTTTATCTCCCAGATCTTTGAGGGTCTTATCTACAGTGTAGATCAGCTGCTCTGCCTGGTTCTTGACTTCAATGAGCTCCTTGCGCTGCTTGTCTTCTTCGGAATGGGCTTCAGCTTCTCGGATCATCTTCTCAATCTCCTCTTCGGAGAGCCCACTTGAGGAAGTAATAGTAATCCGCTGCTCTTTGCCGGTACCCCGATCCTTGGCAGAGACGTTAACAATGCCGTTGGCATCAATATCAAAGCTCACTTCAATCTGGGGGATACCCCTGGGAGCAGGTGGTATTCCCGTTAACTGGAAGCGCCCTAAAGTCACATTGTCGCTTGCCATGGGCCGTTCGCCCTGGAGCACGTGAATATCAACTGCCGTCTGATTGTCAGCTGCAGTACTAAAGGTCTGCGTCTTATTGGTGGGGATGGTGGTATTGCGTTCGATGAGCCGAGTCATCACGCCACCTAAGGTCTCGATCCCCAAAGAAAGTGGAGTCACATCAAGTAATACTATATCTTTGACTTCTCCCGACAGCACCCCCGCCTGAACAGCGGCCCCAATGGCCACACATTCATCGGGGTTGACTCCCTTGAACGGCTCTTTGCCTAGTTTGTTGCGAATGGCATCTTGAACTGCCGGAATCCGAGTGGAACCACCTACCAGGATCACCTTATCGATCTCCTGGGGCTTTAGACCAGAATCGTCTAATGCCCGCTGTGTGGGTCCCATGGTGGCTTCAACCAGATCAGCTGTGAGTTCATTGAATTTCGCCCGAGTAAGGCCTATATCCATATGCAAGGGGCCAGCATCCCCAGCGCTAATAAACGGTAGGTTAATGTTGGTAGTCTGAAGGCCCGATAGTTCCACCTTGGCCTTTTCGGCAGCCTCCCTAAGACGCTGCATAGCCATGCGGTCCTTGCTGAGATCGACACCTGTCTGGTTGCGGAATTGATCAATCAGGTAATTGACAATCCGATTGTCAAAATCATCACCACCCAAGCGGTTGTTGCCATGGGTAGCCAAGACCTCGAATACTCCATCCCCTACCTCCAGGATAGAGACATCAAACGTGCCTCCGCCTAAGTCAAAAACTAGCAGTTTTTGATCTTCGTCTCTATCTAGCCCATAGGCCAAGGACGCCGCTGTAGGTTCATTGATAATCCTTAGAACCTCTAGGCCGGCGATGGCGCCAGCATCCTTGGTAGCTTGACGCTGAGCATCAGTGAAATAGGCTGGGACCGTGATGACAGCCTGAGTGACGGTCTCTCCCAGATAGTTTTCCGCCTCTTCCTTGAGTTTCTGTAAGATCATGGCGGAGATCTGCTGGGCTGTATAGACTTTATTATCAATGGTCACCGAGTAATCGGTTCCCATGCGACGTTTCACAGACATAATAGTGCGGTCCGGATTGGTAACGGCTTGGCGCCTAGCTACCTCTCCCACCAAACGTTCGCCCTTTTGCGAAAAGGCCACCACAGAAGCAGTAGTCCGGCTCCCTTCTGCATTGGGAATAACTACCGGCTCTCCAGCTTCCATGGCAGCAACTACCGAGTTAGTTGTACCTAGATCAATACCAACAACTTTACCCATACATCATCCTCCTCGTCTGTCGCCCGATGGCTCCTTAAAAAATGCCTCGGTCTAATCTTCGATTTTTGCCACCTTAACTACAGCAGCCCTGATAACTCGATCACCAAAGCAATAGCCTTTCTGTAACTCCTGAACGATCTGATTATCCAAATCGGGATCGTCCGTAGCTTCCACTAGGGCGGCTTCATGCACATGGGGATCAAAGGCTTCTCCCAATGTGTCTATGGGTGTAAGCCCCTCTTTACCTAGAATATCCAGAAACTGCCGATAGACCAATTCTACACCATTTCTAATAGACTCAGCACTAGCCTCATCCCTTGCCACCAGTGCCCGATCGAAATTATCCAAGACTGGCAAAAGCTCACCGATGAGCTCTTCATTGGCCCGAATAATATTCTCCTGCATCTCTTTGCGGGTGCGACGACGGTAATTCTCAAAATCCGCCTGTAGACGTACCAGCTTTTGAGTCAGCTCTGCTTCTTGTTCCTGCAAGTGTTTTAGTTCTTGACACAAGGCTTCCAGATCTGAATTCTGTCCCAAATCCCCCGTCTCATCCGTAGCTTCAGTTGTGCTCCCCGACGAGTCGTCGCCCTTAGCTACCTCTTCCCCGGCTAGATCTTGGGATGTAGCTTGGGGCTCGCCCTGGTGACAATCCTCAGTGGGCACATCTTGATCTTGGCAGGTACAGCTCTCACAGGTACATTTGTGGTGGCCGACCCGCTCTGCGGGGGATGCTTGATGGTTTTTCATGAAAAGCGGCGCAAAGAACCCCGGATTGGGGCGCACGCGCCTTCTCTCCTTTCTCCCTCTTACCCGGGAAAGCCCCGGTAGCCGATACACGCTACCCGTAGCGACTAATGGCGCCGGGCGTCTGAAAGCAGCTCACTGAGATTGACAGCGATATATTCTACAATGGTAACCACCCGCTCATAGTCCATGCGGGTGGGTCCCAGGACACCCACCTTGCCAATCACATGGCCATCTAGCTCATATGAGGCAGTCACCAGACTACAATCTCGAAAGCCCTCATGCTGGTTTTCTCTGCCAATGGTAACGCGAATGCCTGATAAGCCTAGGGCGTCATTCAGTAAATCCCACAACATCTTCTCATCATCCAAGATGTTGAGTAATACTTTGACTTTATCCACATCCCTAAACTCCGGCTGGTTAAATAGATGAATGGTCCCATCCAAGAACACTTGCTCTTTCTTAATATTCCCCAAACCCCTGGTCAAGAGAGTCAAAGCCTCCGACATCAAGGTCTCGTCTGTAACCTCTTCCCGCATCTCGCCCACTAGGGAACTCCCGATGTCTGCCACCATCACACCTGACAACCGGCGACTAAAAAAGTGGTTAATTCGAGCGACTTCCTGAACCAGTAAAGGACGAGACGTCTCAACAATGCGGCTTTGCACAAACCCCGGATCTACTACCAAGACCAACAGCACATTCCATTCATCCAAAGGAATTAGCTGCAACCGGCGGATAGCACCATGGCTGAGATTGGGCGCCACCACCACCGATGTGTACTGGCTCAGAAGTGCCAATAGCCTAGCGCTCTCATGCACTAGTTCCTCCATTTGGCGGTGCTCGCTTCTTAAGCTACTATGCACTTGCCTGATCTCCTCATCAGATAGCTCTTGGGGATCCATCAAGGCATCTACATAGAACCGATAACCCTTGTCTGAGGGGATCCGGCCCGCCGATGTATGGGGCTGCTCCAAATAGCCGTCCTCTTCTAGATCAGCCATTTCGTTACGTATCGTCGCTGGGCTCACTCCCAAGCTATATCGACGAGCAATCGTCCGAGAGCCAACCGGCTCAGCTGTATTAATATAGTCGTGGGTGATAGCCCTGAGTATCTGCCTCTTCCGCTTGTTCAACGGCATAATCACCACCACCTTTTGGTTAGCACTCACTTGAGTAGAGTGCTAACATATCCATATTAAAAATAGCACTGAGTACCGTTTTTGTCAAGATGATCCTACGAAAGCGCTTTGCACCTGATTGGCCAAGAGGAGCCCCCGATCAGTCAGGCGGATACGTCCCTGGGCAACCTCCACTAAACCTTGGTTGATAAAATTAGTGATCTCCTTTTCCCAGAAATCCCAGATAGATACTCCAAACCTATGATGAAACTCGGTAAAAGAGACACCCTCTCGAAGCCGGAGACCCAACATCATAGTCTCCCCGGCCTGACCCCGAAGATCTAAGATCTCCTCCTCCACCTCAGGAAACTGGCCGGCATTGATCATTGCATGGTATTCATGGAGCTGGCTGGTATTGCCCCAACGGCGGCCCTGCCAATAGGAATAAGCCGCTGCTCCCAGGCCCAGATACCAGCGATTCTGCCAATATATCTGATTGTGCCGGGATTCGAACCCAGGTAAAGCATAGTTAGAAATCTCGTAATGCTGGTACCCTAAGCTGACGAGATATTGCGCTGTCCCTTTGAGCATGGCTATGATTGTATCTTCGGAGGGTAGACTGAGCTTACCTTCATTATACCAATGGCCATAAGTAGTGTCAGCCTCAATGGTGAGCTCATAGCAGGAAATGTGCTCTGGGCAGAGTTCAGTTGCCAAGGAAAGGGACTCTCGCCAAGCCTGGAGGCTTTGGCCCGGCAACCCCAGCATTAAGTCAAAGCTCAAGTTCTGAAACCCGGCGGCCCGGGCAGCCTTGACCACTCGGTAAACATCGGCAGAGTTGTGAACGCGCCCCAACTTGCGCAAAAAACCATCATCAAAGCTTTGCACCCCTAGGCTAAGCCGGTTGATACCCATTTGCCGCAAAGCTGCAAGTTCCCCTTCGTCAATGGTGCCTGGGTTGACTTCCAAGGTAATCTCGGCTTCCTCGGTCAAGGGGAAGCTCTGGCTCACTGCCTCCATCAGCTGCCTCAGCTCGTGAACTGGTAGGATAGAAGGAGTACCACCGCCAATATACACAGAATGAAAGCTGTCAGGGATACAGTCACCCTGTAAATGGACCAGCCACTGCCGCCGTAAAGAAATCTCCTCCAGAAGGGCCACCATGTACTGCTTTGCTACAAGGCCGCCCGACTGCAAGGGGTAAGAGGTAAAGTCAC
>DAIQRD010000088.1:0-10566 GCA_036786445.1 Bacillota bacterium | reverse complement strand
TGGTGTGGAAAAACTACGGCGAAATCCATGCCCTTGTGGGAGAGAACGGCGCAGGCAAATCGACCCTGATCAAGATCCTGGCCGGTGTTTACATGCCCGACGCGGGAGAAATCCGCCTGCGGGGCGAGGGATTCAGTCCCAAGAGCCCAAAGGAGTCGCAGGATCAGGGGATCAGCGTGATTCACCAAGAACTGCAGTTGGTGCCCGGACTAAACGTAGTGGAGAATATTTTCCTGGGGCGGCAGCCGCTCAAGAACAAGTTGGGGTTCATCGACTGGAAAGAGATGAGGAAGAAAACCGAGAGGCTCTTCGCGACACTGGATATTAGTTTGAACCTGAAGGTACCCGTGGCTCGGCTGAGTATAGCCCATCAGCAGGTGGTAGCAATCGCCAAGGCCCTGTCTTACGATGCCCAGATCTTGGTTATGGATGAGCCGACATCCACCCTCGCCGATGAAGAGATCGACAGTCTATTCGACCTGCTCAGAAACCTTCGCAGCGTTGGTGTTTCTATCATTTACGTCTCCCACCGTCTGAATGAGCTTAAGGAAATCGCTGACCGGGTTACGGTCCTGCGGGATGGGCAATACATAGGGACTCGCCATATCACAGAAACCACTATTGATGAGGTTATCCACATGATGGTTGGCCGCAGTATCGAAGACAAGTATCCGAGGGTCCGGTCAAAACCCGGCAGGGAGAAGCTGCGGGTTGAGCACCTAACCAGTGGCAGCCGCTTACGGGACATTAGTTTCAGTGTGCAGGCGGGTGAGATATTGGGAATCGCTGGGCTGGTCGGGGCCGGTAGAACAGAGACCGCTAGGGCGATTGTCGGCGCCGATGAGAAAGACCAGGGGGCCATCTATGTTGACGGTAGTGAGGTGAAGATTGATTGGCCGGTAGATGCCGTCAACTACGGAATCGGACTCATCCCCGAAGACCGCAAGGCTCAGGGCTTGGTCATGGAGATGTCGGTAAAGGGCAATACCACTCTCCCGATCCTAGCTGACCTTTGCTGCCGTTTGGGGTTTATCGATCAAGCGCGGGAAAACGCCGAAGTGGAGAGCTTAGTCCGGGGACTGGACATTAGAACACCTAGTGTTGACCGCCTTGTAGAAGATCTCAGCGGAGGTAATCAGCAAAAGGTTGTCCTGGCTAAGTGGTTTGCCAAACGCTGTGATGTATTGATCTTCGATGAACCAACCCGGGGCATTGACGTGGGGGCGAAGATCGAAATTTACAACTTGATGAACGAGCTGACCAGCCAGGGAAAGGCAATTATCATGATTTCCTCAGAAATGCCGGAAATCATCGGGATGAGCGACCGGATCATAATCATGCACGATGGTGCCATCGTCGGAGAGCTGACTGCCCAAGAAACTACTCAGGAGAAGATACTCGGTCTAATTGTTGATCGCGAGAAAGGAGACAGAAGCAATGATCGGTGAGCGCAGCGAGGTATCAATCCGGAGAATCGACTGGGGTTTGACATTGGATAGATATGGGATTTTCCTGGTCTTCTTAGCGATCTGCGTCATTCTGTCATTCTTGTCCCCGGCCTTTCTCACCGTTCGCAATGCTCTGAATGTCTTTCGCCAGGTATCCATTACAGGCATCATCGGGGTCGGGATGACCTTTGTCATTCTGACCGGCGGTATTGATCTTTCCGTGGGCTCTCTGTTGGCCTTGGCAGGAGTGTTAGCCGCTGGCCTACAGATCCGCCACGGAGCAGGTCCGTTTCTGATGGTGGTTTTGCCCATAGTGGTTGTCACCTGCCTTGGGATGCTTGTCGGCTTTATCATTAGTAAGTTCAAGGTACCTCCCTTTGTGGCAACCCTGGGAATGATGAGCGCCGCCAGAGGCATGACGCTTATTTATACCGATGGGTATCCCATCAGCGGTCTATCCCGGAGCTTTCGGGTTTTGGGTAGCGGCATGGTGGGGCCGGTACCTGTTCCTATCATCATCTATGTCTTTGTCGTAGTAGTAGGCGCCATTGTTCTTTCCCAGACCAAGTTCGGCAGGTATGTGTATGCCATCGGCGGCAACGAAGAGGCCGTGAGATTATCGGGAATACCGACCAGCCGCTACAAGATGATCATCTATGGGATTTCTGCCTTTACCGCAGCACTGTCGGGAGTAATCCTCGCGGCCCGGCTCAGTTCCGGGCAGCCTACCGCAGGCGAGGGTTATGAACTTGATGTGATAGCAGCTGTAGTCATCGGCGGCACCAGCCTGCAGGGTGGCAGGGGCAGCGTCTTCGGAACTTTCATTGGCGCCCTTTTGATCGGGGTGCTTACCAATGGCTTCAATCTCATGAACATTTCACCCTTCTACCAGCAGTTCGTTAAAGGCGTGATCATTGTCGCCGCTGTGATCATGGAGCAAATGCGCTCCAAGCAGAAGAATTGATGGGAGGTGATAATGGGTAATTGAGGCTCAGGTGTGTTGTCGGGACTGAAGAAAATCTTCGCTAGGGAGGATAACTCGATGAGGAGATCTGTATTGACCGTCATCTTGGGGTTGTTGATTGTCGGCGTGGTTGGTTCAGCCGCGATGGCTGAGACGCTGCGGTTTGGTCTCTCGGTTCCCAGCCTCAGCATGACCTGGTTCTCGTTTTTGAAAAGTGCCGTTGAAGAGCAAGCCGCCGAAATGGGTGTTGAGTTAGTGGTCATCGATGCCCGCAATCAGGTGGGCAAGCAGATGTCGGATGTTGAAGACATGATCGTGCAGGATCTAGATGGGGTTCTGCTAGTTCCGATCAACGTCGAAGCCCTGGTTCCGGCAGTGGAGTCTCTGAAGGAAGCCGGCATTCCGGTGGTCACCGTGGACAGGAAGATCATCGGTGCTCCAACCCTCTGCCATGTTGGCGCAGATAACGTTGAGGGCGGGCGGATGGCAGGACACTTTATTGCCCATTTGCTCAGGGGTGAAGGCAAGGTCATCGAGTTGACCGGCACCCCCGGTTCTTCACCGGCCATCGATAGAGGAACAGGGTTCAATGAAGTCATCGCCAAGTACCCGAAGATCGAGATCATAGCCCAGCAAACTGGCCAGTTTACCAGAGCAGAGGGAATGACTGTCATGGAGAACCTGATCCAGGCTCACCCCAAGTTCGATGCCGTCTTCGGCCATAATGACGACATGGCCATTGGCGCGCTGGAGGCAATTAAGGGATCTGGTCTTAACCCGGATGGTGTTATTACCGTCGGTTTTGATGCCATCGAAGACGCCCTGCGGGCTGTGAAACGGGGTGAGCTGGTAGCCACCATTGAGCAGTTGCCCAAAGAGCAGGCCAGGACTGCCTTCAGGATTTTGGTGGACTATGTGAGAAGCGGCGTGGAACCGCCAGGTAGTGAAATCTATATTACACCACTGCTAGTAATGCAGGGAACTCTGGAGAAGGCTGAAGCATGGGACCTTGTTAAGGACGAGTTCTAAACTGAGGGAGGGAGCTGCCGCTGTGGGCGGCTCCCCATCGCACCCTAGCGAGAATTAGCAAGGGGGAGGCTTACTCAATGGACATAAAGGAATTAGTGCGTCAAGCTATCGCCGATGGGAATGGTATTCTCAGACTAGCACCAAACTGGGTGCCCCGGGCTTTCTGCATACCAGGCGGCCGGCTCAAACTCCATCCTCAGGATCTTTACGCCCTGGGCAAGCATCGGGGGGGTATCGATGAGCGCTGGTTCGCATCGACTACAAAGGCTGACAATGGCCCGGGAACACCCGAGGGTGAAGGCTTGAGCTGTATTGTTGCCGGCAAGAATGGCCAAGACGAGCGGATTCTCCTGAAAGAAGCCATCGATCTGACGGGTGATGAGATCATCGGACAGCACTTAATGGATGAATACG
The DNA here is from genome assembly GCA_036786445.1 of Bacillota bacterium. Classification (GTDB taxonomy): domain Bacteria; phylum Bacillota; class Limnochordia; order DTU087; family DTU087; genus JAAZMF01. The sequence goes on along the minus strand of DAIQRD010000088.1, from coordinate 6,711 downwards.
GTGGCTGGCCGATGTTCAGCAAGTTCTTCGATAACCATGCACCGCTGCCCCACCACGTTCATTTGGGTCATAGGCATGCTGCCAACGTAGGCGCGGTAGGCAAGCCGGAAGGGTACTATTTCCCGCCCCATCTAAACTTCACCAGGGGACTGTTTCCCTTCACCTTCTTCGGACTGAGGCCTGGCACTGCCACAGACCAGGTAATCGAGAGCCTGCGCCGTTTTGACGCCGGGGATAATCAAATCTTGGAGCTATCGCAAGCGTATAAACTCGAGCCCGGCACCGGCTGGTATGTACCGCCAGGATTACTGCATGCGCCTGGTACCCTTGTAACCTACGAGCCCCAGAGGGCAAGCGATGTTTTTTCCATGTTTCAATCCATTGTCTGGGATCAACCCACACCCAGGGATTTGCTGGTTAAGGATGTCCCGCCGGATCGCCACTATGACCTGGAGTATATTGTCAGCATCCTGGACTGGGAAGAAAACGTGGATCCTTACCTGGCTGAGAAGAAGTTCATTAGGCCGGTGCCCGTTAGAGACATGGATGAGATGCAGGCAGAGGGTTATATCGAGAAGTGGGTTGTCTACGGGTCTGAATATTTCTGCGCGAAGGAATTGACCGTGCTGCCCGGCAGGACAGTGACCATCATGGACGATGGAGCCTACGGAGCGATCTTACTCCAGGGTCACGGTCGGATGGGGCCGCTGGCCATCGATGCCCCTACCTTGATTAGATACGGACAGATGACCAATGACGAGGTCTTCGTGACCTATGATGCGGCTCGGGAAGGAGTCACCATCACTAACGAGAGCGAAAATGATGATGTGGTCATGCTGAAACACTTTGGCCCTGGCATCTCTGGAGTTCCGAGCATTACAGGTTAGAGAGTCAGTAGAAAGAATAGGTGCTTACTCTAGTGCCCCCAATCATGTGCATTATCCGGCCACGATTTGCATGGGCACTCTGGGCCTTACGTTGAGTAGCACAAGCTTTGGAGCTCTATAGAGGTGAGCTGAAGCGGTGGTATTTGTCGACGCTGACAAGGTGACATAGTCCGTAAGCAACGGGACTAGCAGGTCTTGCGGAGGAGTCGTGCTGCCAAACCGCTATCTAGCCAGTCGATGTAATCCTGTTTCTCGAGCGATGTTAACCGCCTTATGGTATTCGGAGCGCTTTAGAGGTCGTTCTAGTTCGGGGTATTCTAGGGCTAGGTGAGCCGGACGGTATTGGCCCATCACATTGACGTAGGTGTTCGGTGAGATCTCTTTGGCGATAAACTCCATGATGTTACGGGTGTCATCTAGGCGGCCTGGCATGACTAAGTGGCGCAATATGAGTCCCCGTCGGGCGATATCATCGTCATCGGTCACTAAGTCTCCCACCTGGCGGTGCATCTCTTGGATTGCTACTTTGGCTACAGTTGAGTAGCCTGGGGCTTGGGCTAGATGTTTGCCGGTCTCATCGTCGGCAAACTTAAAATCCGGCATATAGATATCTACTATACCTTCTAGCAATCTCAATGTGGGAAGAGCATCGTACCCACCTGAGTTGTATACTAGGGGCAACTCTAGGCCATCATCTGCGGCTAGAAGGAGCGCTTCTAGTATCTGTGGCACAACGTGACTAGGGGAGACTAGATTAATATTATGACAGCCCTGGGCCTGTAGGCTAAGCATCATATCAGCAAGTTCTCTGCTTGTTACCTTCCGCCCAGCGCCATATGCACTGATATCACAGTTCTGACAAAACACACATGCTAGATTGCAATTTGCAAAAAATATGGTGCCCGATCCACCAAGCCCTACCAATACGTCCTCTTCACCATAATGCCGATCATAACTAGACACTAAAGCAAGCCTACCCGTCCTACAGACCCCAATTTCCCCTTGGAGGCGATTGACATTGCACGCCTGTGCACATATTGCACAATGGGATAGACGGTTAACGGCCTCATCGGCTCGATGCTTTAATTCCCCTGTACTATGCAGGTGACGATAACTTGGCACATATGGCTGCAATGAGTTCATTCTAGAAAATGACTCCCTTCTTTGAAGGATGTATGCTCGAGAGGGACTGGCGATAGCTCATCCCTGCAATCACTAGCTTTACCAATGGACAGATCGTATCCTGTATTGGACAGTCGAGGGCTCTAAGCAACCGCTCACATCCAACTCAGCTACCGGCTATATCTAGCTCTGGGAAATAGGTCCTGTAGTAGCCTCTATCTCTCGTAAGAAGCTTATTCGCTTGCAGAAGTCCGTGGGCACCAATAAGAAAGTCCGCTAGCACATGTTGGCGAGTAGTCTGGCGTGTCCCGCATTTGGAGCAGGTGTACTCAACGGAGCAGCCACAGGCCGGGCAGCGTTGGTTTTGAGCACGCCTTCGGTTATATTCAAACCATTTCAGCCCCGCGAGATTAAGCACCTCCGAAGTTGAAGACACTAGCCTAATCCTCGTATCGTTAAGAAACACATCCAGGGCGGTTTGGTTCCGGAATTGGGCAGCTAACTCAGCATAAACTGCCTCGCAAATGATCAACCGACCCCCTTGAAATGCAGCCTCGAGAAGCCTCTTGGAAACAGAGCCAAATGGTGAATCTGGAATAAGAATATCCAGTATCACATTGGTATCCACAGCTGTGATCATGTGCCTCTCATCTCCTCGACTAATGTATCGGGCTCTTTGCCCCTAAGGTGTTCTAGCTTCCCGACGTATTTATCGAATGGAGACTCTGTGACCTCTTTGTTAATCACATACCCAGCACTTGTTTCCCGGAAGATGAGATTGTCACCTTGACGCAACCCAAGCTTCTCGCGTACTTCCTTGGGGATTGTGATTTGGCCTTTGGAAGTGATTCTAGACTTATGCAATATATGCACCTCCGTTAAGTAAGGGTAAGGAGCCCTTTCCTTACATACAGCTTATCAGGTGGTGCAGTGAACGTCAACTTCTTTAGCAGCCATGGAGAGTATCAGTGTCTGCAACCAATATAAGCGTAATCATACTAATTCGCATTCAAATAGACTCCTATAAGACGGTCTTCTGTACCTAGCAACAAGCTATATGCAGTGTGCACAAGCAAGGTCTCTTTGGAGAGGAATCCTTCTCAGACCTAACATGTTCGGAATAATGCAATTTCACGAGTACGTATAAAAAGCACGCAAAGCAGGAAAACACCTATAAAGACAGAATGAGGGGATAAAGACCGAGAGAACTGTGCATTTGCACAGGAGTGTAAACAAGAGAGAAAAAAGGAGGCGATTTCTCTAGATAACACGTGCAGACAAGGTGCCTTTATAGCTTCGTGTCTGACTGAGAGAATCGTGAAAGGAGAATGAGTGTGAGAAAGATCGGTATCTCCATATGTCTCTTAGTGATCATCCTGATGTGCACTTCCCTGCAAGGTCTTAGTGCCCCAGTGTTCGGACCGGAGGCAGAGTTTGAAGGGGAACTAAGTGTATACCTACAAGCCTATGCGCCACGGGAAAGACGGACGACAGACCGGTGGGATCCGCCTCAGTACGGCTGGAAGATTGCCAAGGAATACCAGACGATACATCCTGGTGTTACCGTCAAGATGCTCGATGAAGCTTCCACGGGGGATAACTATGACACTTGGTTGAGAACACGACTGATCGGACGTAATGCTCCCGGAGTGTTCTGGGTTCAGAACTTCGATGCCAATCAGACTTATGGGCCCCAGGGACTTCTAGTTGACCTGCGGGAATATTTTGACCTACCGAATCCCTATGCCACTGAGTTCGAAACCTGGGGTGACGTTTTTGCCCCGCAGACCTGGGATCCGGTCAAAGGGCCCAATGGTGAACATTATGTTGTTGTAGGGGACGTGGTCGTTACTCCTTGGTTCTACAATAAGAAGATCTTTGAAGAGATCGGTGTTGGAGCCGATTATGTGCCTGAGACCTTTGCTGAGTGGATCGAGGTTTTGGATAAGATAAAGGCCGCTGGCTATATTCCCATGGCCTGGGCTGGTGGAGGCACCTCTGGCGAAATGTACTTCGAGTGGCTTTCCCGGACAGTCTTTCACGCCATTTACCGGGACCGAGTAGAGATAATGGATGTGGCCGAACAACCAGGCTTTATCAACCTAAAGGAAAGGGTAATCGCTTTAGAAAAGGGTATTATTGACGTCAACAGTGAGGAATACCGTGCAGGGTGGGAGCTCATGCACAAACTCGCTCAGTATTTCCAGCCAAGCCATCTCTCCGATGATGAGGAGCAGGCCTATGAACAGTGGGTGACGGGTAAAGCTGCCATGTTTTGGGGTGGCTCCTGGCAACTAAAACCGATACTCAATGACAGTCTACGTGAATTTGACTTTGGGACATTTCATTTCCCCATGATTACGAAGGAATCGCTACCCTACGCGACTGCAGACAAAACCGGTATCATGGGAGGTCCCACTGCGGCTTTCCAGTATGCTATCCCTAGCCATATTACCGGTAGAGAACGGGAGCTGGCCGTTGATTTTCTCATGTTCATGACCGCTCCGCAAAATGCCGGACCCTTCATCCAAGATGCGGGTCTCTTTGCACCGGGGATTAAGGGCGTAGAGATCGGTGGGGAAACTGGTACCATCATAGCCAACATGATGCCCAATCCACAACAGGAGTTCCTCGAACTGATTAACAGGGATCCCGCTGCTGTTTTGCTCACCCTAGATTGCCGTCAGCAGACAACCCGTCTTTTCCAGCAGTATGTCGCCGACCGGCTTACAACCGATCAGCTAATCCAGCAGCTTGAAGCGCTCCATACCCGTACTATTCGGCAACTCATCAATGAGAATCAGTGGGACCTAAGCGAATACATGGATTAGGGCGTGATGGAGTGGGATGACCTGTGGTCATCCCACTTCTATATCTACTAAAGCACATTGGGGGGGATAGTGTGGCTGGTCTGGTACAAAGGAACAAGAGAAACAGCTGGTGGCAGGAGATCAGTAGGTCCAAGATTCTGTACGTTCTCTTGGTACCTACCTTCGCCATGCTGGTGGCTTTTAACTATTGGCCTGCTCTTACAGCTCTATATCGGTCCTTTTTCTCCTGGGATGGAGCCTTCTATGAAGAGTACATTGGCCTGGGGAATTTCATCGAGATCTTTCAAGACCCGACAATGCTTGTGGCCTTCAAGAATATGCTCTTGCTCACCATCGGTTGGGTTATCCTTCGCTTGGTTTTTCCTCTGCTGGGTGCAGAACTAGTCTTTAACTTGAAAAACGAGAAAGCACAGTATGTCTATCGGGTGCTTTTTGTGATTCCCATGGTCATACCCCAGATAGTCTCCTTCCTGCTTTGGCGGTTCATGTATGGAATGCATGGGCCTATCAACGAATTTCTCCGTGTCATCGGTATGGGGCATCTGGCCCGAGGATGGTTAGGTGACTTCGATTTTGCCCTGATGGCGATTCTGGCGGTTGGGTTTCCCTGGATCGATGCCTTCAATTTCCTGATCTTCCTGGCGGGGTTAATAGCCATTCCCACCAGTATACTCGAGTCTGCTCGCCTGGAAGGTGCCGTGGGCCTTAAGCGAATTCTCCGCATTGATATTCCGCTAATCATGGGGCAGATCAAGCTGGTCGTGGTGCTCTCTCTAATCAATACCATCAGGGAGTATCAGATGGTTTTGGTGATGACCAATGGAGGCCCTGGGTGGGCTACCATGGTGCCGGGACTTGCCATGTATCAGAACGCTTTTCATTACGGTCGAATGGGTTATGGCTCGGCCATTGGTACGACTCTCTTTGTTATACTGCTGGGCCTCACCTACCTGAACATGAAGTATGTTCGGTCTGAAATAGAGTTAGATGCGTGAAGGAGGGCTTAAGTTGAAGAAGCAACCTTGGGGAGAAATATTCAGGCATGCCATCTTAATGTCCCTTGTCGGCTTGACGCTTTTTCCGCTCTATTTTCTCATAATCACTTCCTTCAAAGACTACGATCAGTTCATACACCACTTCTGGGAACCCACCTTACCGCTTCGCTTTGAAAACTATGTCGATGCTTGGCTGGAGGTGAGGGGGTATATTGGTAACAGTCTGCTTTATGCTTTCATCGTGGTGTTCTTTGTGGTTCTGCTTTCCACCATTTCTGCTTATGTCTTTGCTCGGCATAAATTCCCCGGTAAGGAGCTTCTATTCTACTTGATCATCGGGGTTCTCATGATCCCTCCGGTATTGATGCTCATTCCCCAATTCTTGATGGTCCGCTTGTTTGGCTTGTTGGATACCAGAGCCGGACTAGTCTTGCCCATGATTGCTGGTGGGCAAGTTTTCTCTATCTTCATTTTGCGAACGTTCTTTGCTGGACTTCCTGAAGAGCTATTTGAGGCTGCCCGCATCGATGGAGCCAATCATTTTCAACTATACTCTCAGATCGCTATTCCCTTGTCATTTCCCATCATAGTTACCATCGCCATGTTAAACTTTGTGGGCACATGGAATGAGATCATCTGGCCTTTGATTGTTCTATCTCGGGACGAACTCAGGCCGGTGACTACTGGGCTATTAGCTTTTCAGGGACAGTTTAGCATAACGTCATATGGGCCCATGTTTGCAGGCTATGTGTTGGCTTCGGTGCCGCTGGTTGTCGTCTTCCTCTTTTGTATGAAGTACTACATCCGCGGGATTACATCTGGTGCACTAAAGATCTAGAGGGGGTCTGTCACTTGATTAAGCAGAACATTCTTGAA
>DAIQRD010000087.1:0-10742 GCA_036786445.1 Bacillota bacterium | reverse complement strand
TCCAATCAACACGTGTAACTGTGCAGCTCTTGGGCCCTGAAGCCAGAATTGAAGAGCTGGCCCGGATGTTGGCGGGAGATGGGGCTTCAGAAGTTAGTCGCCAGCATGCCCGGCAATTGCTTGATGAGCGGGTTAGTTCCTAACATAGCTCCTGTAGGTCGAGGGAATCATAAGGGTCAGGCGTCGCCTTAGGCCCTTTTTTTATTGCCCGATTTTCGCCCATGAGGAGTGTGGAGCCAGTGGATGGTAGCAATCAACGCATTATTAAGGCTTTCGCTTTACTAATTGTGATTTCCTCAGGATTGCTCTTCTTTGCTTCCTTGCTGAACGCCCCAGTGCATATGCGTCTTCTCTCCGGGCAGGAGCAACTCTTACAGGTACTCCCCCTTTTCACTATTCGAGATCTCAATGGCTCCCATGGGTTGCTTGTACCCACTGATGACGGTGTTGCCTTGCGGCCCAAGGTTTTGGGTCGTGTCGATCTTGAACTGCGCTTCTTGGACGTAATTCCCTTGCGTCAGATGGTGGTCGATGTCGTTCCTCAACTGTATGTGCGCCCAGGGGGACAAGCTATCGGCGTTTTGCTTAGCACCCAGGGCTTGATAGTGAGCCGCACAGTACCGGTGATCGATGTCAATGGCGTGGAGTTGCATCCTGCCCGGGATGCAGGCATCCTACCAGGAGACATAATTGAAGCGATTGCCGGGCAACCCGTGCGCAGTGTCCAACATGTTGCTGCTTTGATAGACACCATGGGCCGGTTGCAGAGAGATATTGCCTTTACTGTCAAGCGGGGGGCTAATCGCTTTACTGTCAATCTGCAACCAGTGCTAGTACGACCTTCCCCGGGCTCCGGTGATGGGGGGCCCAAGTATATGCTGGGTATGATTTTGGAGGAACCCACAGCCGGTGTAGGTACTTTGACCTTCTACCACAGTCCTTCGGGGAAGTACGGAGCCTTGGGGCACCTGATCGCGACTAGCATGACTGGGCCAACTCCAATAGAGGATGGACGCATTGTTAGAGCTCAAATCAGCGAGATTCGCCGTGGTACCCGGGGAAATCCCGGGGAAAAGAAGGGGACCTTTCGAAGTGAAAAAGACGCTATTGGCACCATCGAAAAAAACACCAAATTCGGGGTCTTTGGGCGCTTGTCGGTTAGCCCTGCACCTTCCCGGTGGGAGCGGGAGGTACCAGTGGCATTGGCCACCGATGTGCGGGTAGGGCCGGCAGAAATCCTGACGGTCCTCGATGGCGAGGAGGTGGAAGCCTTCGCCGTGGAGATTCTCAAAGTAAATCCTCAAAATAAGCCGGATGATAAGGGGATCATCCTCCGGGTAGTCGATGAGCGGTTGCTTGGCCGTACGGGAGGCATTATTCAAGGTATGAGCGGCAGCCCCATATTGCAGGGTGGGGCCTTGGTAGGAGCGGTGACCCATGTTTTTGTCAATGATCCGGAGAGAGGGTTTGGGGTATTTTCTGAATGGATGCTGCAAGAAGCGGGTCTTTGGGAGAGCAGACGGCCCGGGAGTGAGGCAGCTAGCGCGTCTTGGCATTCATTGGCTGCCATGGGAGGAGCTTTGTGGACCCACGACGAATAACAGAGCCACCAATATCTTTGAGGTGGTCACTATGGGGAGCACGGCGCTTCGTGTGTTGATAGCAGATAGCAATCGGGAGTTTTGCGCTTTTTTGCAGCAACGGATTGACCAAGAGCCTGACCTAATATGTGTGGGCACTGTCCATGACGGACGCTCTGCTCTCCTGCAAATTGGCCAGTTGAGCCCTGATGTGGTGATTTTGGATCTGGTCCTCCCCCACCTGGATGGATTGGGTGTATTGGAGAGGGCGAAACAGGCGGGCATGAGCAGCAAATTCCTGATCTTGACAGCTTTTGGTACCGATGACTTCCTGGAACGGGCCCTGCGACTGGGAGCTGATTGTTTCTTGATGAAGCCGTTGGAATCAACAGTTTTGGTAAAACGTATTCGAGAGACAGCCGGCGGTCCCAAGGAGAAGGTGAGCGATAGGCCCGGTGATTTATTGGTAGATGAAGTGGACAGCATCATAGTGGAGCGCATGGTCGCTCAGCGGATAACGGAGATCGGTGTACCAGCGCACTACAAAGGTTATCGTTACCTCAAAGATGCTATTGGCATGGTGATCCATGATGTTGAGCTTTTGGGGCAAGTGACTAAGGTACTCTATCCCGCTGTTGCCAAGAACCACAAATCCTCCCCTGACAAAGTGGAGCGGGCTATGCGCCATGCCATTGAGACAGCGTGGTCTAGGGGAGATGTGGATGTATTGCACAGGGCCTTTGGTTATTCGGTGGATGCCAATCGGGGGCGCCCCAGCAATTCATCGTTTGTCGCCAAGATAGCTGATGAGATTCGTTTAGAGCTCAAGGCCAGGGGAGACCTATAACCTCGAATCTGAGGTATAGGTGTCCATCAATCATGTCATACTAGCTAGCGGGAGAGATTTTTTCTCCCGTTTTTTTGTATGGAGGGCACACAGTTATGAAAATCCAGGGCATTGCGCGGGTAGATCGCAAAACTAAAGATCTAGTCAAGAGGTTACGGCCCGGTGATATTGCCATCATCGATCACTGTGATCTCGACGAAGTAGCGGCCCAGTCCCTCTTGGAGGCCCGGGTCAAGGCAGTTATCAATGCCCAACCCTTTAGTTCGGGTCGGTATCCGAACCTGGGACCGCGGCTCTTGGCTCAGGGCGGCATCTTCCTGCTTGATCAGGTTGGCGAAACGATACTTACCCAAGTGATCGAGGGAGAGCCCATTCGCATCATTGATAACCGGGTAGAGGATCAAGATGGAACACAGGTAGCACAAGGTACAATCCTGACAGAGGCAATGATCAAAGAGCAGATGGCGGAGGCAGAAGCCAACCTGATTCCCCTCGCGGCTGAGTTCATTGACAATACTCTGAAGTTTGCCCAACGGGAAAAAGGCTTTGTCCTCGGCGGCGTAGAGTTCCCTGACTTGGATACCGAGTTACAAGGTAGGCACGTGGTAGTGGTGGTCAGGGGACACAACTATCGTCCGGATCTTTATGCCCTTCGATCCTATATCACTGAAGCCCACCCTGTGCTGGTGGGTGTAGATGGTGGAGCAGACGCTCTTATGGAGATTGGACATAGGCCTGATCTTATTGTGGGAGACATGGATAGTGTTTCCGATGCGGCCCTGGAAGGTGGGGCAGAGCTTTTGGTCCACGCCTATACCGATGGGCGAGCTCCTGGTCTTGAGAGGGTTCGAGAGTTGGGGTTAGTAGCCAAAACTATGGCCGCCCCGGGAACTAGCGAGGATATTGCCCTGCTTTTGGCATATGAGCATGGGGCTGCTCTCATTGTGGCTGTGGGCACTCATTCCAATATGATTGATTTCCTGGAAAAAGGTAGGCCGGGAATGGCTAGCACTTTTCTAGTTCGGCTTAAAATCGGTGCGCTATTGGTGGATGCCCGAGGTGTAAGCGAGTTGTACAGAGTCAGGCCCGGTCATCGCTATCTTGTGCAAGTTATGATCGCGGCTGCCTTGCCGTGGGCCTTGCTAGTACTCATGTCTTCTCCCGTACGGCAAGTGCTGCGTTTGGTGTTGCTACAAGTACGTTTGGCTTGGAAATGGTGACATGGTGACAGCTTATCAGAGGGGAAGGATGCCGCCATGATTTTGGATATCAGGTATCATATTGCCTCCCTAGTAGCGGTGTTTTTGGCTTTGGGATTGGGGATTCTCATAGGAGCTAGTCTTCTGGATGAAGGCCGTCTAGTGGAGAGTCAGGAGAAGCTCATTGTGGGGCTCGAGAGACGCTTTGATGGTTTGCAGGCAGAACGGAATCTTTTGGAGACGGAGATTGCTCTACTAAATGGTAGGCTCCAGGAACAGGATGCACTGCTGGGAGCTTTGGAGGCGCCTTTAGTGGAAGGAGCCCTGGCAGGTCGCACTGTGACTCTGATTTACGGCAGTGCGGAGTGGCAGAAAAACTGCCAAAGTGCTTTAGACAGTTTGCTGGAACAGGCAGGGGCTCAAGTGGTCAGCAGTGAGTTGTTGACCGATCTATTGCCAAATAGTATCATGCTTTCTTCACCCCATGGGGAACCAGATGAATCAGGGGATGAACAAAAAATTGCCGAATCAATCGATAGCCTACCACTTAGCCTCAAGGCTTTAGTCAGGGGCGATCAGGGGCTCCTAGGGGAGAGAAGATCCTCAAGTCCTTCACCTCCTGGACATGTAGATATGATCGTGTTGGTGGGTAGCGGCGGGGATAGTACCGCTGCCTGGGAAGTGCAATTGGTCAAAGAAGCTGCCGCAGCCGGGGTAGCGGTAGGAGTAATTGGTAGCACAACCATGGAGACTCTCCTGGGTGAGCTGGCACAAGGTGGTGCCTTAGTCGTTGATAACATTGATAGTGTGGCTGGTAGGGTAGGGCTCATCCGGGGTTTGGTATCTGGTAACTCAGGGTACTATGGGGTGGGAAAGGGCGCTGCCGGTCTCTTGCCACGATTAACTGGGATAGCCACACCCTCGGATTAGATGTTCCCTTGACAAGCAACATGAAAGAAGGTATTAGCCCTGCAAATATCCGCCATCATCCCTGCTTTCAATGAAGTAGAGACTATCGAAACCACCATCCGCTCCTTACAGGCGATACCCGAAATTGATGAGATCGTGGTTGTGGATGATGGCTCCCGAGATGCAACGGCGGAGGTGGCTCGGGCAGCAGGAGCTGTCGTCTTCTCTTTGGCGGAAAATTGCGGCAAAGGCCAGGCTCTGGAAGTCGGTTGTGCCGCATCAGAAGGGGATATCCTGCTACTTCTAGATGCCGATCTGCAAGAGACCGCCGGAGAAGCTAGAGCTCTCCTAACTCCGATATTGACCGATGCAGCCCAAATGTCGGTGGCTGTCCTGCCACTGGAGGGGAAGGGTGGTTTCGGTTTGGTACAGGGGCTATCCCGTTGGGCTGTAAAGCGCAGTGGTGGTGTAGCTTTGACTCAGCCCCTTTCGGGGCAGAGGGCACTTAGACGAGCACTGTGGCGTGAGCTAGGTGGTTTCGGGGGCGGATTCGGAGTGGAAACAGTGATGGGCATGGGAGTAAATCGATTGGGCTATCGCTTGGTTGAGGTTCCGGTTAACATGCGTCATCGTAGGACCACTCGGGATTGGCGGGGAATGGTCCATCGCGGTAGGCAGCTAGGTCATGTAATCATGGCTATCCTTCGACATTGGCGTTGGTTCTTGTAGTCCATGCTTGGTTTTGAGCTTGTGAAGAGGGGGGGTATCTACTCTATGTATCTGATGCTTTCTGCCGTGGGGGCGAGCATCATTACTTATACCGTCATGCCCCTCTTCTTGGAGCTATTGCGCAAGGGAGGGGCTGTGTGTCAGAATTACCAAGGAATGGCCATCCCAGTCGGTGGGGGATTCTTGTTTCTGTGGGTCGGGTGCCTCAGTCTACTGTTATTGGGTGCACCTGTCTGGACTTTTCCAGGGGCAAGTCCTGCCCTGCGCTCCGCCCATACTTTCGTTCCTTTGATTATCGGGGTTGGGCTGGGTTTTGGTCTATTGGGACTTTTTGATGATCTCATGGGTTCTCGGCGGGAATCAGGTCTTAAGGGTCATGGGGGCGCGCTGCTACAAGGGCAGCTCACTAGTGGAGCGATTAAAGCTCTACTGGGAGTGGGTTTGGGAGTGCTGCTAGCACTTTACAGGAAGTCAGGAGAGACATCGCTATCTGCCTCTTGGCTACTGACTGCAACGGCAGATGGGTTCCTGATTGCCGGAACAGCCAATTTGCTTAACCTTTTGGATCTGCGTCCTGGCCGGGCTGGCAAGAGCTTTCTTTTGGGTTCCCTCTTAGTAATCGCCCTGGGCAATCCCATGTCGTTACTGCTCCTGCCCTGGATAGGGAGTCTCATAGGGTATCTCCCCTATGATCTAAAGGGACAGGCCATGATGGGTGATACTGGTGCCAATGCATTGGGGGCGATCCTGGGATTGGTAAGCTCATATGCCCTGACTCTTTGGATACGCCTGTTCCTGCTTGTGGGTGTCCTAGCCATCCACGTGTTCGCAGAACGGGTGTCATTATCTAAGATTATCGATGAATCTCCACCACTGAAAGCCTTAGATCATTGGGGTCGACCAAATCCCTAGGGCAGGTACTGGCCGGTCGGAAGCGAATAACGTAGAGAAAGCTAAGAGACAGGAGCCTTGTCTATGAAAGTTTTCGACAAACCGGTTGACCCCCATGATTTACAGCAGGTTCTCACCCGCATAGATACGGTCTTGGGACCAGACGGCGTCATCGCCGAGCATCTCCATGATTACGAATACCGCCCGGGCCAGATCGATATGGCTCACACAGTAGCCCAGGCTCTTTGGGATGGCCGGGTGGGCATTGTGGAGGCCGGGACTGGGACAGGCAAATCTTTGGCCTATTTGATTCCCGCGGCCTATTGGGCAGTCTCCCAAGGAGAGAAGATTGTGGTGTCCACTAACACCATCACTCTCCAAGAGCAACTGGTCAACAAGGATATACCCTTCCTCCACGGCGTTCTAGACATTGCCTTTCAGGCAGCACTGATTAAGGGCTGGAGCAATTACCTTTGCTTGAATCGTTTGTATAACGCTAGCCAATCCCATCAGATGACGTTCTGGGAGAGTGACCCTCGGGAAGTTGCAGCACTTTTGGAGTGGGTGAATCGCTGTCCTGGCGGATCCCGCAGTGAAGTGGATTTTCCTATCAGTGACGAGCTTTGGGGCGCCGTCTGTGCAGAAGGTGATGCCTGTTTGCGCAACGACTGCCCGTATCTGGACAGGTGTTTTTATTTCCAAGAGCGGCGACAGGCCTTTGCATCAGACATTATCATCGTCAATCATCATCTGCTCTTTGCTGACTTAGCGCTTCGCCAGATTTTGGGTTTTGATACCAAGTGGTCAGTTCTGCCCCCCTATCGCTACGTGATCTGGGATGAGGCTCACCACGTGGAGGATGTAGCTACTAATTATTTCGGCTGCAATGTTAGCCGAATCGGTGTCAATCGCCTCTTGGGGCGTTTGTTGCGCTTGAGGCAGGGTCGAGCAATGGGGCTCTTACCTCATATCCGCTTCCTTCTGGAGTCCGATGATGCCATTCCGCCCAAGCGAAGCCAAGCTTTACTGGAGTCCGTGGACAATGAAATCATCCCAGCTTTGCACAGTGTTGAAGCCTCTGGCCACAGGTTCTTCGCAAGGCTAGCCCAACTAATCCAAGCCAAGGCAACTGCTACTGATCGGGTATTGGCTTTGCCTCCCACCCCGGGGGCCGTTGAACTGTGGCGGGTCATGGCAGAGGAACGTACCGCTTTTCTAGAAACCCTTCAACTGCTAGCAACTTCGGTGGCTAGCCTTAGGGATGGGTCAGCAGATTTGGAGGGTAAAATCTGGGATACAACTCGGGCAGAACTAGGCGCTATCTGCAATCGAGTAAAGGAGACCTGCCAAAGCGCAGAATTCCTTGTCTCTCACCCCGATCCTGGTTTTGTATACTGGGCTGAGTTAAGCGGTAGACGGAGAGAGCCTAGCTTAGCAGCTGTACCCATCGATGTGGCGGAACACCTTAGGCACAATGTGTATCAGCACCTACAAGGAGCTGTCTTTACATCGGCCACTCTCGCCATAGATAGTCGGTTCGATCATCTGCGCCATAGGTTGGGCTTGGATCTTGAGGGAGATATGACCCAGGAACACTGCTTAAGCAATCAGGCACTGGAAAGCATCGTCAATTCCCCCTTCTTTTATCGGGAGCAGGTACTACTCTGTGTTCCTACAGATATGGAGGCCCCCCGGCGAGGTAGATACGGGCAAAGTTTAGCCCAGTATATCCTAAAGGTGCTGTTGACTACATCGGGCCGAGCGTTTGTTTTATTTACCTCATATAGGTTGCTGAATGAGGCATATGCATACTGCCGAGAGCCCTTGGCTGATGCGGGGATTGTGGCTCTTAGCCAGGGCACAGCACCTCGGAGTCTACTCTTGGAGCAATTCCGGGAAGATACGAGATCGGTTCTCTTTGGGACCAGTAGCTTCTGGGAAGGGGTGGATGTTCCAGGAGAGACACTTTCTTGCGTCATTTTGACGAAACTGCCCTTTCAAGTTCCTACTGAGCCAGTGGTAGCGGCCCGGATCAGACGTTTAGAGGAATCTGGTCAAAACTCCTTCGCCAGCTACATGTTGCCCCAGGCGGTCATCAGGTTTAAGCAGGGGTTTGGGCGCTTGATTCGCCGCTCAACTGACCAGGGCATAGTAGTTGTCTGTGATAATAGAATCCTGTCTAGGTCCTATGGTGAGACATTCCTGCGTTCCATACCTCAGTGTCAGATGATGGCGGCACCGGCAGAAGAGACACTGGGCGCCATATCCGCTTGGCTAGGCTCCTGAACGCTTCTATCCCCACCCTTGGCTGAATAAAATGCTACAGTGGAGGCTCGATCCACAGCTAGCACCAAAGGGGGATATGGCATGCAGGTGATCTATTTGAGGAGCAAATGGGGCAAACTCTTGCTTGTGTGTTTGGCATTTATGGCCTTTACTGTCGTCCACTGGCTATCTGAACAGGCCATCAGGACTGTATCTACCCTTGTTACTACAAGGCTAGTGCCTATCTATCGGGTGGAAGTCCCTAAACAGCGGATGTCTATCTCCTTTGATGCCATGTGGGGGGTGGACTACACCGATGAACTCCTGCGAATCTTGAAGGAGAATGACGTCAAGACCACCTTCTTTCTGGGTGGTTATTGGGTAGAGAAATACCCGGAATATGTCAAGAAAGTCGTAGCTGCCGGCCATGAAATCGGTAACCATACATATTCCCACCCCCATCTAAACAGTCTCAGCCCAGCCGGAATTAGGCAGGAGCTAGAGCGCAACCACAACAACATCAAAGCTCTCATAGGTACGGATTCCTTTCTGTTTAGGCCGCCCTTTGGCGAATACAGTAACAAGGTCATCCAAGTAGCCAAGGATTTGGGTTACTATACCATCCAGTGGAGCATCGACTCTCTGGATTGGAAAGATGTTACTGCCGGATTCATCGTCGATCGAATCCTAAGCCAAGCAGGCCCCGGGGAGATCGTGCTCATGCATAACAATGGCACACATACAGCAGCAGCAGTTGCCCAGATACTGCCAGAGCTCAAGCGCCGAGGATTTGAGATTGTGCCCATATCAGAGCTGATCTACCGGGACAACTACTATGTCGAGAGTCATTCGGGGACCCAGCGGCCAGTCAAGATTCCCTCCACCAGGGAAAAGGTCCCCATAGCTGCCCAGGAGGGGATCGGGTGGTGAAAAAACCACGGAGGTCAGCAAAGCTTTGGGTTGTGTGTCTCAACGTCAACCAGGTGTGGCGGAAGCTAGGGATTATGGCGCTATTGGGTGTTTGGATGGTATCCTTGGTTTTTGCTATAACTCTGCCCTATTGGCGGAGCAGCATCGATGTCATGGTGATGGGTGAAGCTAGCTCTGAACCAGTTTATCGAGGGGACCCTGCTAAAAGGTTCATGAGTCTGATCATCAATGTTGATTGGGGACAGGAGGTGTTGCCAGATATGCTCGCTGTCCTCCAGGAGCATGATGTCCATGTGACATTCTTTGTTACAGGGCGCTGGGCCAGGCTGAATCCCGAGTTGCTCAGGCAGATGGCACAGGCAGGTCACGAAGTAGCTAACCATGGCATGAAGCACGATCACCCCTTGAAGCTGAGTGACTGGGAACTAACCATGCATGTCTTGGAGAATCATAAACTACTGACGGAAATTGTGGGCAATCCTATGCAGTTGTATGCACCACCCTATGGGGAAGTAGATCGGCGAATTGCGGCCACCGTCAAGAATCTGGGTTTCCGGACCATCATGTGGACCATCGATACCATTGACTGGCAGGAACCTAGCGTAGAGACTACCATCACCCGTGTCCTCGATAAGGCGCAGAATGGAGCCATGGTGCTCATGCATCCTAAGCCCAATACGGCAAAAGCCCTTCCACGTATCATAGAAGGGCTTCGCCAAAAGGGTTTTCGGTTGGTTCCAGTAGGAGAGTTACTAGATTGATAGCTTGCTGGCAACCACTTGCCACATTTGGGGATCTTCTTGTCCTAGGCGCCATAGAGCTATACCTTTGATGCCATACTTGTTGACTAGATCTAGTTTGTAACTGATGCTAGCTGCGTTTTCGAACCACATCTCCCGCCCTTGGTGTTGAGCAAAGGGTGCTTTGTGGGTAGCGTCCCAACGGATGCCACTCCCTTGTGCCGCTAGTTCCACAGCTTTTTGGTAAGTCACAGAATAGGCATTACCTGGCTTAAGCCAGCTGTAGCCATAGCCAGCGATTCCCAAAATAAGCTTTCCTGGGGGAACCTGGGAAGTAGCGAATTGCAGCACTTTCTCCACCCATCCTATGGAGGCGATTGGCCCCGGTGCACCACCGGTATAGTGCTGGTCATAGGCCATGATCATGATTCGATCAACTGCTTCACCGATGGCTTTGTAATCGAAGGCACCAGACCAGTTGGCCTTGGGATCATCGACGGTTTTAGCTGGTATGGCTACAGTCACTAGGATGCCGGCAGGTTTCAAACGACTGCTGAGCTCCCGGAGAAACTGGGACAGGTATTCACGATCAGATGGATACACATGCTCAAAGTCGATGTTGACTCCGCTAAGACCCCAATCACGGGCAGTG
>DAIQRD010000086.1:0-10763 GCA_036786445.1 Bacillota bacterium | reverse complement strand
ATGCAAGGGCAAGTATGGGGCAGGAGGCAGGGTCCTTTTTTGTGGAGTAATTGCCTCTGCCTCTCTAGCAATGGTATCGCGACTTGCCATGTCAAGGGAAGCTTTGGGCAAAACTATCGATGGCGGCATGCTTTATGTCCAATTCATCTTTGCGTTTACCGATAGCCCGGATAATGAGTTTCTCCAGCAGGTTGAGCTTTCCCATGTCTAGCTGGTAGCCGAAATATCCCTTGGTGAGGGCGACTTGTACCAGTTCTTTGGGAAAACCAGTTTCCAGTTGGCTCATGGCTTTTTCCGGTTGCCCGCAACAGACAAAGAGCCCGATCCGCTTCTGCCGTAAGGTAGTGAGGTTAGTGGAACAGTACTGCCTCACTGCCTTGTTTATCTGGCCGGCATAGACAGAGCTTCCGATGATCACCGTATCATATGCATCTAGTGAGATATCACAAGGCTTGTTTAGATCAACTACATCTGCGCTTTCTAGCCTCTCCCCCAATAAGTAAGCACACTTCTCAGTGCAGCCATGCTTGCTACCATACAGAATTAATGAGCCCAGCGTCCTTCTTTAGGAATTTGTGTCCGAAAAGTCTTAGTTAAGTGGATCGCTGTGATCATGCTCCACCTCCTTCGAAGGTTTTCTGGAAAGACCTGCACATAAAAAAGACCCGTGCGGCTCTAGACGTACGATCTCAATCATGATACAATTGGAAATGAGGGATATTACCATGCAATTCTGAAAATAGCTACATGCTTAGCTATTCTATCATATCCCACCGTATATCTCAACACAAAATGACCCCGTAGGGTCATTTTTGCGTTGCTTGACATAGAAAGATGGATATCAACTGCTAGGAAGTTGCGCTTGGTTACATAGCTCAAGGAATCTATCCCCATGGGTGGCTAGGCCTGCTTCATGGGTGAATAAAATGCAGTTTTGCACACCGATCTCCTTGAGCCCCGCTAGGGTCTGCCGTAGTTCCGGGTCCCCTGCCCATATGATAGGCGCTACTTTGTCTAGTGATCCAGCCAAGGCGGCAGCAGCTAGTGTTTCGCCTACGACATGGGTGATGGACATGCCCACGGTTTCCTCTGGGCCTTGGGGAATGTCGCCATCGACTTCCAATCCGAAAATCTGTAACAGATCTTGAAAGCATTCAGCGAAAGGTAATCCGCTGGTCTCATGAACAAATCTGGCAGCAGTAGTGCTCTCCTGGTTAATGGTGGCGGGACCGGGTTTGTGTTGGTAGTTGCGGTAGATCATGGGGGAGACGATCTCCAAGTGAGGAGACAGTCTCCGGTAGTCCTGACCTACAAAATATGCGAGGCAAGGCTGGAAGAGGAAAGCAGCCAATTTCTTACTGGGAAAGCTGTTCTTCGCCCATATGGAGAGCTCTTGGACAAAGTCAGTAATGCTCCCCACACGATAGTTGAGCCAGTCTGCTAGGCCCGGGTAGGCAGCCTGCAGGCTCATCCACCCAGAGGGCGAATATAGGGCCTTGAGCCATTGCCGGGTTAGCTGGGACGAACACAGCATTTGAGCTACAGCTTCCACATCTCGGATAATAGTCTTGACGTCATATCCCCTATCGATCATGTCTGCCCGGCACCGAGGACAGAAACAGCTAAAGAAGCTGCTCTTGGTTGTTGACGAATCTGGTGAAGAAAAGCGCGCTCCATCGAGGAAGACACCCTGGATAGGCTGGGATAGTAGCTGCTTCATCTGGGCGTAGAAATTCCCGCGAATAGTGGGTGAGTTGGGACAGCCTGAGCTAAACCATTGGATGGGTTGGCCACAAATGCCTGTAGCCAGATCCTCAGTCTGGCCCGTAGATTGAAATACATGGACCATAGCATAAGTAGTGAAGGTTTTAGAAAGAGCGCTATCCACAGCTTTTCCACTAGTTACTATGGTGCCGATCCCCGCATTTTGCAGAGCGTGCATGCTGATCTCGTCAGCTGGTGGATTGAAGAGCCAAATTCGCATAGTGGGTACCTCCTTAAGAAGCTCATTGGGACAAGCAGACAATTTATTCGGCCAATACAGACTTTGGCATTCTATCTGCCTTTCCCTGCCCTGGGGGAAAAAGGTACCATGGCGATTATGCCGAAGCAATAATCCTAAGCAAATCTGAGAAGGGAGACTCACGATGCCAAAACTAGGATTGGTTCACTATAATTTCCCCGGTAGTCTAGAGGCCTTTCTAGACTACGCCGCCGAGACAGGCTTTAGTTATATGGAGATCTTGGCTCAAGATCTTTGGGAAAAAGAGATGAGCTATGCAGAGGCAGTGGAGCATACGCGCTCAGTTAAGACCATGTTGGACGCCAGAAGTCTTAAGGTATCGGCAGTCGCTGCCCAAAACGACTTTCTGGTTACCAGTGGTGAGGCCATGGGCTTCCAGGTGGAGCGACTGAAAAAAGTAAGCCGTCTAGCTGAAATGGTAGGCACTCGGTTGCTGCGGGTTGATGGGGGTTGGTCGAAAGAAGGAGTCGCAAAAGAGCAATGGATGGATCTCATGATCGAGGGTTTCAGCCGTTGCCGCCAGTTCATAGAGGATGAAGATTTC
This sequence comes from Bacillota bacterium, assembly GCA_036786445.1. Lineage (GTDB taxonomy): Bacteria > Bacillota > Limnochordia > DTU087 > DTU087 > JAAZMF01. The sequence goes on along the minus strand of DAIQRD010000086.1, from coordinate 8,196 downwards.
CAGTTAGCTCTGGATAATCACGGTCTGGTGACCAATGATGCTGATCTACAGCTTACCCTATTTGAAGCCGTGGGGAGCAAGAACATGGGTGCCAATCTAGATACTATGAATTACCGGTGGGCTGGTCATTCTCTAGAGGTAGTCAATGGGTTCTATGAGAAAATCGCTCCCTATGTACTGCATGTGCATATGAAGGATGGCCGCAACTGCCTGTCTGACTATGAGGGGACGGCCTTGGGAGAAGGGGAAATCAACCTAAAGTGGGCCGTTGAGTGTATGAAAAGGGTCAATTACCAGGGAGTCTGGTGTGTTGAATATGAGGGCAAAACTGATTCCCGGGCAGGCTATCGCAAAGGGCTAGAATGGCTAAGGCAGCATTTGGCCTAGTGATATCGTTTCTCTAGAGGTGGTGATTTGAATGAAGTTCATAATAGGGGTGGATCTGGAGGGCTTGGCTTGTGTAGTCGGTGCTCCCGGCAGAACTTTGACTGATTCGCCAGACTACGTATTCGCCAGAAGGCAGGCTGTTAGAGAAGCTAACGCTGCTGCTGGTGCCCTTTTCAACATGGGCGCCCAGCAGGTCATAATCTGGGATAATCACGGATCAAGCTTGAATCTCCCGTATGACGAATTGGATGAACGCTGTGATGTAGCCCTGGGAGTGGGTAATGCCCAACGTTGGCCCGGATTGGATAGTTCCTTTGCTGGCGTGTTACTCATCGGCTACCATCCCATGGATAATACCATAGATGGTGTTTTGGCCCATACATTCAGCTCCATCAGCTACCAATACATCAAGGTCAATGGGGTTGAGGTGGGTGAGATGGCTATTGATGCCGCCATCGCTGGAGAGTTGGGGGTTCCGCTCATCTTCGCGGCCAGCGATGATAAGGGTATTGCCGAGGTTCAGCGCTTTATGCCGTGGGTGGAGACGGTGACTACCAAACGAGGCCTCGGGCGCAACATGGCCGTGAGCAAGCATCCACTGCGGGCAGCCCAAGAGATCAACCGAGGAGTACAAGTTGCGCTAGGGCGCTTAGAAGAGATGCAGCCCTTCCTCTTCGCCGAACCTGCCGTAGTAGAGATTCGTTACAAGCGCTTAGAAGATGCTCAAGCGGCGGAAAGGGCCAAACAAGGGTGGAAAAGATTAGATCCCTATACGGTGGAGAAAGAGTTTACCCAAATCGATGAGTGGCTTTGAGTGCCACCAAAGTGGGGGGATGCCCCGTTGCCTGCACCAGGAGGTGGATGTAAGTGTTTGTGTTGCATGATGCAGGTAAGAAACCAATCAAAGTATGGCTCCAGGATAGATCAGAAGTTGATGATGCGTGCATGGAACAGGCCATAAACCTGTCCAATTTGCCTTTTGCTTTTCGCCATGTGGTGCTTTTGCCAGATTGCCATATGGGCTATGGCATGCCTATCGGCGGCGTCTTGGCGGCTGAAGGCCACATCATCCCCAATGCAGTTGGCAACGATATCGGTTGCGGGGTTGCATTTGCTCATACTAATGTGTCGGCCAATTTGCTAGATGAAGTTCAAACCGGAAACGGCACTCTAGCAGAAAGAATCGTGGGAGATATAATGCGGAATATCCCCACAGGTTTCAACCATCAGAAACAGCCGCAGAAGTCATCGGTACTAGATGAATTTGATCCCCCCATACCCGGCATGGCAGCTTTGGAAAAGGAAATCGAAAGAGCATACTACCAGCTGGGTACCTTGGGTGGTGGCAACCACTTTATTGAGCTGCAAAGCGATGATGATGGCAAGTTGGGTATCATGGTGCATTCTGGCTCCCGGAATTTGGGGTTGCAGATTTGCCGAGCTTTTAACAAGCAAGCCCAAACAATCAATGCTAAGCAGTCATCACCAGTACCCCGCCAATGGCAATTGGCGTACCTATCAAGTGATTCGCCAGAAGGCCAAGCGTATACTAAGTGGATGAACATGGCCCTGGGGTTTGCCAGAGAAAATCGGCATCTCATGATGGAGCGTGTTCAGGCTGTAGTCTTTGACAATTTGGCAAAATACGCAGGGATCGATGATGTACAGCTTGATCTAGAAATCGACGCCCATCACAACTATGCTGCTCGGGAGAACCATTTCGGTAAGGATGTCTGGGTGCATAGAAAAGGAGCCATCAGGGCTAGGCAAGATGAGTATGGGATTATCCCTGGGGCCATGGGCTCCTTTAGCTATATAGTGAAAGGTAAAGGTAATCCCGAGTCTTTTCATAGTTGCTCCCATGGAGCTGGTCGGGTTATGGGTAGAAACGAAGCTATCAAGCAGTTTGATGTACAGGAAGTAGTCGAAGACCTTAGATCCCAGAATGTTACCTTGGGCAAGCGGAAGCGATCTGATGTTGCGGAAGAGTCAAGGTGGGCGTACAAAGACATCAATGAAGTAATCAACCACCAGCTGGACCTAATACAACCGGTGCTGAGGTTAAGGACTGTAGCGGTGGTGAAGGGGTAGTTGGAAGCAGCTGCTGTTGACGGGACACGAGATCAAGAGTAATCATCAAGGTAGGCGGGGTTTTACCCGCCTACTCCCTACACCCGAACGCAGCTAAAATAGCTTTGCTAAAGGCCACTAAATCCCGAGGTGTTCTGGAAGTGATGAGATTGCCGTCAGTAACTACTTCAGCATCTATCCAGTTGGCACCGGCGTGGACTAGATCGTCTTTGATGGCCACATAGGATGTCAACCGTTTACCCCTAACGACATCTGCTGAGACCAAGAGGGAAGGGCCGTGACAGATGGCGGCTATCACCCCGTTGCGTTGGTTGGTCCTGCGCACTAACTCCACCATCTCAGGACATATCCTAAGTCGATCCGGTGCCCATCCTCCAGGTACAATCACGGCATCCCAATCTTGGTCCTTACCTTCAACTGCGCCGGTACAGGATCTTATGGGGTATCCATGTTTGCTAAGGTATTCTACATTGGCTTCTGGCCCTACTATGGAGACGTTATGGCCAGCTTCCACGAGTCGTAGATACGGATACCAAAGTTCCATATCTTCGTAGTCACGCTCCACCAGAACAGCAATCTGCTTTTGCTCGTTCATTGACATATGCTCCTTTCATTCCCCTGTTATAGGGTACATCCTTACTTCTGTGTCATACTTCTCTAACTTCTCTGTGATCCCACCATGTCCTGTTCTTCCATGTCCAAAGGATGTCCAAATAACCAAATTGCCGGAGTATGGTTGACAGTTGCCGAAACACCGTGGTATATTGAACTCAAATTCCTGATAGCAGAGGATGGTTTCTATGAAGGCGGTTGCTCTTGCCTAACCATAACCTATGTAATGTTGGTTCTGCCATCGCGGCTGGGCCTACTCCCCTTGGTATGGTTTTTTTGGTTACCTTGAGTGGGGGCTTTGGTCTGGTCTGGTGGTAGATCCTGCGAACGGTTAGGAACAGCAGCCATTTCCCTAGTCAGAATCTGCTATTGGGTTTAGTAGGGGTTTCCCCTAGAAATAACCTAGATTTGGTACGGGGCTGTAGGTGATGGTTCTTACAGCCCTTTCTGTGTTTCCCTAAGGGGTGCACCGGGAAATACGGATGGGTGCTCAGATCTAGTTGAAGGAGTGGGTTCATATGATTTGGATAACAGGGCGGCGGGTAGCCGCGGGCGCAAGATATGTGTTTAGCAGGCCGTATGGAGTAGACAATCGGGAATGCAATCATGCAAAGGAGAGATCCGTAGTTGAATTTAGAACCACTGAGTTTGGAGTCGTTAGGTTGGAGTGAATTTTTGGCAGATGCATTTGCGGCATACGCCCATGGCAAGTATATTCCTGCTAGGGTTGCCAGTGAAAATAGAGGTCTGTATCTGTTATGCGCGGAGTCTGGTGATCTCCAAGGGGAAGTCACTGGGAGGTTACGGTACAAAGCTGAAGCGAGAGGGGATCTCCCTGCTGTAGGTGACTGGGTGGTTGTAGAAGCCCGCTTTGAGGAAGGCAGAGGGCTGATCCATGCCATCTTGCCCAGACAAAGCAAGTTCTCCAGGAAGGTGGCTGGCTTCACCTCTGATGAGCAAATAGTGGCGGCCAACATCAGCACAGTATTTCTCGTCACCGCTTTGAACCGGGATTTCAACGTGGGGCGGATGGAGAGGTATCTGATCATGACTTGGGAGAGTGGGGCCAATCCAGTTATTGTCCTGAATAAGGCGGATCTTTGCCCTGATGTTACCGTATATCTTGATCAACTGGAGCACATAGCTGCGGGAGTCCCGATGATAGTCACCAGCTGTACCTCTGGTGATGGATTGGATGGGCTGAAGCCTTATCTAGGAAAGGGTGCAACGGTGGCTCTGCTTGGTTCCTCTGGAGTGGGGAAATCTACTTTGGTCAACTGCCTACTAGGTGAGGAAGTCCTCCTGACACAGGCTACCCGGGCGGGGGATGACCGGGGTAGACATACTACTACCACCAGGGATCTGATCCTGCTTCCCACCGGTGGTATGGTCATCGATACCCCCGGGATGCGTGAAATGCAGCTTTGGGGTGGCGAAGAAGAGCTGGACGGTGCCTTTAGCGACATCGATTCCTTAAGTCAAGACTGTCGGTTTACCGATTGTCGACATGCCGGTGAGCCTGGGTGTGCTGTGGCCCAGGCCATTGAAGACGGTCACCTCGATGCAAGGAGACTGGAGAGCTACCGGAAGCTTCAGCGGGAGCTTGCGTATCTCGCTGCAAGACAAGAGCAGAAGGCCGCAGCCATAGAGAAGAACAGATGGAAGTCACGTTCCAAGGCCGCGAGAAACTTAAGCAAACGGTGACGATGCAAAGAGGGGTGTGCTCAGCACACCCCTCTGTTGAATCAATCTCAATGCGGTTGTCTCTAGATTGCTACTTGTACTGATTCAGCCTCCATCCGGCAAGGGATGGTCATGGTCTGTCCTTCGTAGTTCCTCAGCACTGCATAGTCATCGGTGAGTTCCACTAGTTTAGAGCGGCTGAGGGGAATCTTCCCAATGGGGCTATCTACGATGAACTGAGGGACTGCAAAACCAGTTGTATATCCCTGCAATTGATCCACAAGATCTAGGCCTGTTGTCAACGGAGTCCAGAAATGCTCAGTCCCTACAATGCGGTCACATTGATACATATAGTAGGGCCGAATCCGCATTCTCAAGAGCCCATGGAGCAGATCTTTCATTGTATCCAGGTTATCATTGACTCCCCTCAACAGGACACTCTGGTTACCCAGGGGAATGCCAGCCTGTAGAAGCCTATCAGCGGCTCTAGCAGCCTCTTCCGTTAACTCTTTGGGATGGTTGAAATGCGTGTTCACCCAAATAGGATGGTACTTGGCCAGCATGTCACAGAGTTTGTCTGTGATTCTCTGGGGTAGGGTGCAAGGTGTTCTTGTGCCAAATCGAATAATCTCCACATGGTCGATGGAGCGCAGCGCCTTCAAAATGCGTTCCAGGCGATCATCGGAGAGGATGAACGGATCACCGCCGGTTACCAACACATCTCTGATGGATTCTGTTTTCTTGACATAATCTATCCCAGCCTGGATAGCCTGCCAAGTGGTACGCTGTACTGGCTGGCCCACAAACCGCTTGCGGGTGCAATGCCTACAGTACATGGCACACTCAGAACTCACGGTGAAGGCTACTCTGTCAGGGTAGCGGTGAATTACCCCCAGCGTTGGAGACTGAGCTTCTTCTTGAAGGGGATCTTGAATACCGATCTGGTTTTGCGTTTCCAGGATGGAGGGTATGGCCTGCATCCGAATGGGGCAGTGCTGGTCGTGTTTATCCATGAGTGAGGCGTAGTACGGGGTTATGGCCCAACGGAATTTGCTCTGTGCTGCAGTGACCTCGCTTGCCTCTTGATCGGTCATATCAACATAATTCCTTAAGGAGCGAATATCTGTAATCCTGTTGGTCATTTGCCATTGCCAAGTAGCTAGTGTTTCCATAGTTAGCCGAGGGCGGCCTCCTTCAGGTAATTTCTATTCTTTAGATGGGGATAGCGCTCAAAGGCTGCGGAAAAGATGGCATCGATCAAGTCCACAAAGTCTAGGCCTGCTGCCTGTGCCTGTAAAGTCAATAGGCTCACAGCGGAAAGGCCTGGCAAGGGATTGACTTCCAGAAAGCGGGGGTTACCCTCGCCATCTAGGCGAATATCAACCCGGGCCACATCACGACACTGTAGTGTCTCAAAGACTTGTAGAGCCATTTCCTGGATCTCACTTAGCAGCTGAGGCTCAATCATAGCCGGACATGAGAAACGTTCCAGATTCCCACTCTTTGTTTCAAAGGAATAGACAAACTGAGCATCCTGGGGGCATTCCTCACCTGGCAAGATCTCCATCACAGGGAGTATGCAAGGATCTGTGTTACCGATTATGGCCACAGTGAACTCCCGCCCCGGCAGGAATTCTTCAACCAAGGCAGGCTGCTGATAGCTGGTCAAGAGCCAGTCCAGCTTTTCTCTGAGCTCTGTAACGTCATTGATTCGAGACCAGTTGCGGATGCCTTTGCTAGAGCCCTCGGCATTAGGTTTGATGAATACAGGGTAATGTAGCCCATCTAGCTGCAGGTTATTGGGGTTGGTGACTGTCACCCCACAGGCAATAGGGATGCCGGCCGCTGCTACTATCTCCTTACAGAGGGATTTATCCAAGGCTAATCCCAAAGTTAGTGGATCAGACCCCGTGTAGGGTATTCCATAAAATTCAAGTAATGCTGGCACTAGTGATTCGCGGTTACGCCCGGACCAGCCCTCAGCGATATTGAACACTAGGTCTAACTGGCGGTATCCCAATTCTCCTGGTAGATCAGAATTGTAGGGTAAAGCTACTACTTCATGGCCTAGCTGCTCTAAGGCTGTGACGATGCCTTCAACTGTCTCTTGCGACTCATATTCCGCACTGGCATCTTCATTGGAATGCATTTCCCGGGGACAGTCAGATTTGAGATTGTACGTTAATCCGACTCTTAAACCCATGGGTACCACCCTTGTCTATTAATAGATAGCAGGCTTGGCGCCTACATTGCAATGACATTCTACTGCCACAGACACCTAGTGTCGATGCTCCTCTTCGGCGATTCTGCTTGTTTTAGACCGGCGATGACAGTAGCTGATTGAGTAGTGGGTTGACACGGGGTGTAGCGTGATATTTCGCGTCGTAGCTACCTGTTATGTAAAGCTTGGGGAAACAAAAAGACAGCCAAGGTGATTCCAAGCTGTCAATGGGGCCTATTGGTTTTGGTTGCTTTGCAGCGGTGTTAACCGCTTGCCTGTGATTCAGCTAAATTCAGCTGGAGGCTGCATAGTTTTGGGATTGATCATCTGTCCCGTCGCTTGCTTGGTCGGCTTCTTGGCGCATCCTGTGAAAGTGCTGAAAAAGGTATAGGCCTCCGGCCAAAGATACTACTCCAGTGAATACGAAGATATAGCTAAGGCCGAATTGGTCTCCAATCCAGCCGGCCATTAGTGGGCCGATGAGGCCCCCTAGCATGCTCGCAGATTGCTGTACACCATAGGCTCTACCCCGGAAATCCTCTGGGACCTTAGTGGCTATGAGGCAAGCTGCACTAGGGGCTAGGGCTGCGGCAAAGAGGCCATAGACAAAGTACCCTGTTCCGAAAAACCATATGTTGGGGGCCCAGGTCAGCAAAGCCATGGCAGTACCAGCACCGATAAATCCTGCCACAATAGGTTTGTCAAAGCCTTGGTGTTCCCCCATATTAGTCCATCTATAGGCTGCAAGCACGAATCCAATACCAGGTAATGAAAATATGGCCCCACTAATGGCACCGGACATGGTTGGCGATAATTCCCGCAGATAAAGAGTCAGGATGGGAGTCACAGACAGGGTGAGAATATTGGCAACCAAGATGGTGATCAGCACTACTCGCATGATGGAGCTCTCAAACACAATCTGGAGGTCTTCTTTGATGGTGGATGACGCCGGAGTAGCCTCTGTTTTCTCTTCTCTTACAAAGAGCCCTACTGCTATGGCGCTGCAGAGCAAGATGATACCTGACACTTTTAGCGAAAGGCGATAGCCAAAGATGCCAGCCAAGATGCCTCCCAGCACAGGGCCCACCATGGTGCCGGCAGCACTGGCGCTTTGGGCGATGGCAATGGCCCGGGCTGCTATGCCATCGGGGGTGTTGGTGGCGATGAGGGTGATGGAGCCGGGGATAAACCCTGTCAAGATG
>DAIQRD010000085.1:0-10810 GCA_036786445.1 Bacillota bacterium | reverse complement strand
CATGCTTCTCTCGCTTCTGGGGCGCACCAAAGGGATTGGCAAAATAGGTATACACTAAACCTTCTTCGCTGGTTGTACCCTTGGAAATCCGAGCACCTTGACTACATACATCTATGGCTTCGTCAACATTGGGGAAAAAATGTAGATAGGGTTCCTTCCTCGTCACTCGCTCATAATTGTTGGCATAGAGAAACACATCCACCGGCCAGCCAGCAATTACCTTGCCATAAGAGGTAATCGGTATGACTATGCGGGCATTGGTTTTGTGGGGATTCATGAAGATGCTCCGCTCGATCTCCGCATATGCATAACCAGGCTGCAGATCATCTAGGCGAACAAAGGCCCCTATCTCTGTGCCAACACCTACCACCTGGCCGTCACGCATCTGCAAAGACCCCATATCATCGAAAACTACGATCAGATCCCGCAGGTGTTCATCGGCGAGAATGCGAAGGGCCTCTAACGTCTCCGACTTACCAGCCCCACTGTCACCCATCAAGACGATGTTAGCACTATGCCCATCCCGTAGGACAACATGGGCCATAGCTCCATGGATAGGCAGGTTATTCCTTTCAATCTGAATCAAATTATGCAGTGTCAGAGCCATTTTCTTCAGATATCCGAAGTAATCCACTCGCTCGGAACGGCCTATGACCCCCACTACAACTTGGTTGGCTGCATCTTCGTAGTAAATCGTCTGATCACTACCCAATACCTCGGGCTCTACCCCAAACAGCAGAATAGCATCGGGTTTTTTGCCCACGATTTCGTCGGCTTCGGCCATCTCTAGCAGGTTAGACAAACTAGTACCCAGACTGAGATAGCGCTTATGGAAATAAATAAACATCAAGAGGCCGCCCACTTTAGCCGGATAGCACACCCATTCCTCTGGATCGAAATCAACCCCTGTAAGAGGGTGCTGGGCAGCAGCACTGAACATTCCAGAGCGGTAGGTACGCTGAGGGTAATACACCAAGGGCGGTACGATGACTAGAAGTTGAACAAAGGGTATATCCTTCAGGCTTAGGTAAATAGGATCCGGTATTTGCCATTCCAATCTGGAGGTAAGGATCCCTACTCCGGCACCAGCCGGTAGCTGCCTATAGACCATGGGCACTCTGCCAGTGAGATTGCTACAGATATTCCTATAAGCCTCTAATACCAGATCCTTCATTAGTTCGTTCACTTGGATGAAATGCTGATGCCTAGTGTAGACATCAGTCCGGGGGCCATAGGCATCCTCGTAAATCAGGTAGCGCTCATGACCTCTCCAGAAATCGTAGAATTCCTCGACAAAGTCATAGAGTTCCCAGCGCAACGCCATGGAGGAATCTAGAGAAGGCATGACCTCAATGACCTCTTCAAGGGGCTGCATAGACAGGAACATCATGAATTTCGTCAATAACTCAATGTCATATTGATGATCAGAAGCTCCCTCTGCCCGGCCATCATGGCGGAAATCCCGGATAGCCTCCAGCAAAGGTGAATCATGCCGCAAAAGGCGAGCAACAAACTGTTTTAGCACCCTGAAGAAGATGTCACTCTTGAATAGATCTGCCGGCACTCGACACGGTGTTCGTCCAATCACTATCCGATTCTCATTTACCTCGGATATCATAATATTGTGTCCTCCCCATTGTATACAAAGGCCCTTTATGTCAAAGCTCCGACCGATCTGTCAGACACAGAACTAGTCGGAGCCAATGTGCGCATGGAATCTTCCCCAGCTATTTCTGCTTCATATTAGCACTCTTGTCGAGGAAAGTCAAACAGGCGATCTCCGGGGGATATCGTGGGCCGCATGATCCGCAGATGTTTCTCCCGCATCTCCTCTCGACCAGCTAGAGTCGGCCATAGCTCCATATTGCCGCCTTCCCGCATGGCGGCAGCAATATTGGTATATACGGACTCATTTTCCGAAGTGAGTTCCCTGATGAGTTCTTTTACCTTCCATCTGTGGGTCTTGCCCTGGAGAGGACAGCGGCTAGGCATAGGCTCATAGGGCAATTCTTCTATGAACTGCCTGATCTTGGCCTCCCGTAGATAGACTAAAGGCCGGATCACGGTCAGCCCGCTTTTGTCTAGGAATGACTTGGGCAGGAATGTCTGCAATTGTCCGGAATATAGCTGGCTCATGAGGAAGGTCTCCACCGCATCATCGTGATGGTGCGCCAGAGCTACCTTATTATACCCGTGGGTAACAGCAACTTTGTTCACAACAGCCCGGCGAAAATACGCACAGGTAGAGCAGGGGTTATGACGACCTTCCTTCAGGGCAGTGTGGGCGATTTGGGTCTGCTCCAAATAGAAAGGCACTTCTAGTTGACGGCAAAAATCCTCTAGCATTCCTGCAGCGGAAGGTTCAGCGAAGCCCAAATCTACATGCACTGCCCCCACTGTGAAGTCAAAGGGTGATTTAGCCTGAAGTGCTCGCAGAGCGTATATGAGAAATGAACTGTCCTTACCGCCGGAGAAGCCCACCAACACCCTGTCTCCATCGGACAGAAGCTCGAATTCCACAATCGCGCGCCATATTCGTCTTATGTAGTATCGGGGTAATGCTAGCTGCAAATCGTTGCCTCCTAAATAAACGATGGGTTATGGTCCGCTGCACAGCTTTGCTCAGCTTGCAAAGAACCCCTCTTCCAGCATAGCACAAAGTGCATGGTAAATCGGCAAATGAGCTTCCTGCACCAAATGGGTCTCCAAATAGGGTGGGTTGAGCAACACGTCGGTATATCCCTTTAGGGCGCCACCGCTCTGACCGGTGAAGGCCACCACCTTCATGCCCCTGGCCCGGGCAACTATGGCGGCTGCCACCACATTGCGAGAATTACCAGAGGTGGAAAGGGCCCACAAGACATCGCCCGACCGACCTAAAGCATTGACCTGTTGAGCGAAAATCATGTCACCACTGATATCATTGATGACTGCCGTGGCCAGGGCTGTCTGGGAAACCAGGGAAATAGCCGGCATCCCCTGCTGCAGCATGCAGCCGATCTTCTCTCCCTCAGGACCACCAATCTCTATAAGGCGCTCCCGCAGTGCTCCATCCAATGGGCGCTTCTTTAGGAACCCCTTCATAAGCTCTCCTGCAATATGTTCAGCATCACTGGCGCTACCGCCGTTACCGCACAGCAGAAGCTTGCTTCCGGCAGCATAGGCTGCCTCTGTTGCCACATAGGCTAACCAAATAGCGTTGGCTAAACCCTTCAGGTCTGGCCGCCGCTCCATTAATTCATCTAAAATGGCTTGGGGATTAGACATCTGGCTCATCCTCTCCACGATTAAATCATATTACGCAATGTCAAACAGTCAACCCATCTATATCCATGGTACTGGCTAGATGGCGTCTGATCACCCTACATTTCCCATGGAAGTCATGGGTTTCTCTGTAATCAAGCTGGCCACTTTCTGTTTCCACTATGGCTCTGATACCGCCCGGCTGTGGCGATAGGATAATCACCTTTGCGCCTAGGAACACGGCTTCGCTTATGGAATGGGTGACTAAGACCAAGGTCATCCGGCGCCGCTGCCCAAGGAGCAGGAGTTCATTTTGCAGCTGCTCCCGGGATAGTGCATCTAGTGCCGAAAAAGGCTCATCCATTAGCAGAAGGTCAGGCTCCAACACCAAAGCCCTTGCTACTGCCACCCGTTGCTTCTGCCCCCCGCTTAGCTGATTAGGATAAGCGCCGCAAAATTCCGCAAGGCCCAGCTCCTCCAGCATGCCGCTGACCTTCTCTTCCATCTGCTTGCGATCTTGGCCACGTATTCTGAGACCCAGTGCTACGTTTTGCCATACAGTCTTCCAAGGCAGTAGCCCGTATTCCTGGAGAATGAGGGCAGTTTTTTGGCGCCGGGCTTGGACAGGCTCGCCATCCACCCATACTCCTCCTGAGACAGGTGGCAGCAACCCCGCCAAGATATATAGCAGCGTTGTCTTACCACAACCCGATGGACCGATGACAGCCACCCTATCGCCTCTAGCTATGGCGAAATTGATATCCTCCAGCACAGGCTTGCCTCTACCCTGTCGGCCATAGGCATAGGAGAGCTTCTCTGCACGGATCATGGGATCATAAGGATCCTGTGAACTTGGCAATTGGAACCTTACCCCCTCCATAGTACGCAGAACCGGGGCACAATTCCACCCCTAGATATACAAACACTGCTTGCCCAGGCAGCAACTTCATAGACCCCCTCATGCCCATCAAGGTTCACCTATGATAGTGGAGCTACCTTGCCATTCTTTGGCCAGGGGCAGATCAAAACCCATGGCCTGTAGTGCTCGGGCTGCAACGAAATCCGCAATCTCCTCCAGTGTTTGAGGATGATGGTAGAATCCCGGCATGGCTGGCACTACCCTAACGCCCAATCGAGCTAGTTTCAAGAGGTTCTCTAAATGAATAGCACTGAGCGGTGTCTCCCGAGGCACTATGACCAAAGGGCGGCCTTCCTTTAGAGTGACATCTGCAGCCCGTTCCATGAGGTCACGACTCTGCCCAACAGCTAAGGCTGCTACTTTCGCCATGCTACTAGGGATGATGATCATGCCCGTGGTACGGAAGGACCCACTGGCGATGGGGGCGGCGAGATTCCCGTGGGGATAGAAGGAGACCCGGGGGAGATAAGAGCCGGGCTCAAGCTTCAGCCATTGCTCCAGCAATCCACCTAGGTCTGCCTCTCCCTGGGGCAAGTTTAGCCCCCGTTCCTCCATGATAATCTCCCTGCCGGTCCTGGAAGCTGTCACGATTAGTTCCCCTGACCAATTACGCAGATGAAAGAACAGCCTTTCAGCATAGATAGTACCACTTGCGCCGCTGATGCCTACGACTAACCGTGCCTTCCGCGACATGTGCTTAATCTTCCTCTCTGCCCCGCTAGTCTCTCTTTCCTATTCTCTCCTTGGCATACAGTTTACTTACGCAGGGGGCAGGGATAGCTTAGCTCATTCACCGGCCAATAGGGCAATGGCATCCGCGAAAATAGCAGTGTTGCGGACCAGTTCGCTGACTGTGGTAAACTCATCTTCCCTGTGCACATTCCGCTGCTCACCTGGCATAGTAGCACCAAAGGCTACGGCATTATCAAAAGCTCTTGCATAGGTGCCTCCACCGATGCTTAAGGGCCGCGCTTTTTCGCCAGTATGCTTCTCATAGACACTCAAGAGCTTCTGTACCAGAAACCCGTCTTCCGGAACATGGAGGGGCCGATTACTATGTCCCTGGGTGAGTGAGAGACCATAATTGGATGCGGCCTCCTTAATCGGTTCAAGGATGTCTGCCAAGCCTCTGGTCACCGGATACCGGATATCGAAGGCCACTTTGGTTTCACCATCTGCATACCTCAGGGTGCCCACATTCAAAGTAAGCTCCCCTGACACCGCATCCTGGTAACCTATATCCAGGGATTGGCCATTGGTTTCAAAGCCCACATTATCAATGAGGAAGTCAATTGTCTGGGAAACGGCTCTTGAATCAAAACTAAAGCCTGCCTCTTCAATCTGATGCAAAGCTCGGATCATGTAGGAGATGGCGTTGACACCAGCTGCCGGGGTCGAACCATGCCCAGCTAGGCCTTCAACTGTCAGAGCCAGTTCGCCAGCTTGGATAACTGCACCGATCTTGGGGTAGGGATCCTGCTGCAGTCCTTGGGCTATGGCAGCAGCCTTCTGCAAAGCTTCTGCATCCCCAGCTAACTTGCAAGTACATATGCGGGGGATCATATTGGCCCGATGCCCACCCTCCAATTGGAGGACGCGCAGTGTACGGGAATCGGCAGAGGGTAGCTGGCTAGAATCAGCAGCATGGGTCAAATGTACATGGACGATACCTTTCTCCACATTGATCACGGGGTACGAGGCATCGGGCACAAAAGCCATATGGGGCTTCTCCTCGTGGAGGCGGTAGTATTCAATCCCTCGCCAGCCTGATTCTTCATTGGTGCCAAAAATCAAACGCACCCGTCGCTTAAGGGAAATACCCGCTTCCTGTACAGCCTTTAAGGCATAAATGGCACTGATGGTTGGGCCCTTATTGTCGCTGGTGCCCCGCCCAAAGATCCGATCATCCTCTAAGGCAGCACCAAAGGGCGGCCGTGTCCAACCTTCCCCGGCAGGCACCACGTCTAGATGACACAGAATGCCCACCAGCTCATCGCCACTGCCATATTCAGCATATCCGGCATAGCCATCCACGTTCTTGGTCCGGAAGCCCAGCTCTTTACAGATATCTAACGTGTAGACCAGCGCTTTATTGACGTCCTCGCCCATGGGCATCCCTGCCCGAGGCTCCCCCTCTATGCTGGGAATACGCACAAGCTCCTGGGTCTTTCTGATAATCTCATCCCGGTATTGGTCAGCTAAAATTGAGAAATCCATCTAATCTTCCTTCCTGCAAGACAGTCTCCCATATGGTATGGTCAAGAATATGGCACTACTCTCCAAATCTAATCAGTAGAGCGATCTCGCTGAGCTACCATCCGTTCCTTGTCAATGACAAAATCAGAGAACACCGTCGGTATCGCTTCCTGTAAGAGCTCTAGCATCTGCAAACAGATAGTGCGAATCTCCCATTGGGCATGCACCTCACAGCGAACACTGAAAATATGCCGCCATTCCCGCAAGTTAGCTGAAATAATAATCTCACTAGTTGCCGCGTTGGGGAGCACAAAGCGGGCATCCTCCTTGGGGACACCTAGCTGCTGTAGCTCACCATAGGCTTGCCTGATCTCTTCCATGAGCTCCTCATAGCGCTGGTGGGCTGCAGGGTTATCCCGGATAGTATCCGGTTCTACGTAATCAAAGGATGTCTCTGATACATACCGCTGTGACTGCTGGGAGTATGAAGCTAGCCGATGGCGCACGATCTGATGGGTAAAAGCACGAGAGCCACCCTTAATCCGAAATGTAGCATAGGCATGCTCCAAGACAGACAGATGCTCATGGCGCAACAGCATGCGAACAAACCGCTGTTCACTGCCGGGCTGGCTGCGATCATGGGAAAGATAGCATGTCCTCCCTGCTAGTTCAATGAGTTTCTCTGCGTCAGGGGTTACGGCTAAAAGCTCGACTTCTGCCACTTGATTCTCCTCCTTTCCCAAGGCATATATAGCCTGTTGCAATGTTTCCTGCTTTATGTTATTCCACATTATCCCATTACTTCCTACACCGATATATGGCTATACCCCACCCGGGCTAGTTAGGCCGCTTTGGAGTATCAAGGGGGCATCCCCCCTTACACGGCAAAAAGGCGCAGCTAATAGTATCGAACTACTCCAGCTGCGCCCTGACAAAATCAACTTTCTCTCCTATCTCGCTGGCATGAGGGAAAGACCCGACACCCGAGCATCCCGCATGACTTCCACATAAAACTCGGTGCCCATGGTAATCACCACATCTTTACCCTTAATGAAATAGGCTCCAGCCAATCCAATGGGACCTAAGAGGATTACACCGGCCATGCCTGCGCCAGCTGCTAGCTCCAAGGATTTATTCTTTTCAGTAGCCTTTTCCTCCATGATCAGAGAAACCCCAGTGCCATCCATGGCAGGCAATGTCCGAAAGTCCACTAGAAGCCTTCCATCGAGACCTAGCCGTTTAGCAGCCGTGACTTCCTGTACCCTACCGGTACCTTCTGTACCAGCGGGAATTACAAGCCTGTCCTTAATCATGACATCCTCTACAACTCTATAGCGGACCTTGTCCCCCACCTTGCTCTTGGAGCTATCTAGCTCTGTTAAGAGCTTGATCTTGACCAAAGTTTCCTTAGGAACTGTCACAATATCCAAGTTGAGTCGTTCAGATGCCCAAACCATCCGTAGAAGACCATCTGCACGGGCTATTACAGAGCCTTCCTGCAGCACTCCATACATGGCGTTTTCTAGACGTTCCAGCCGATTGTATAGCGGATCACCCACATTGATCTCTTGGTAAACCATCCATTCTATCGCATTCAGTTTCAACTGCAGGGAATCGGGCGTGCCGCTTCCCACCATCAGGTAGGCATTGAGGTTCTCAATCCTAACCAAAATCGGTCCTGCCTTTTGCTCACCGAAGACATCATTCTCTAGGTTGTTCAAACGTTCAACAAGCGCCCCATCCTGAAGCTGACCATACAGACTTACCTCGATCTGCCTTAGCCCTTCCAGCGGCGTACCTGTCTCGGCCCATACTGGTGCAGCCATCACGGCTAACAAAGACACCACAAGGACAATGGCCACAAATCTCTTTTTCATAAGCTCCCCTCTCTCCACCCACTGGTTCTATCTCACCACGGCGACTTGTCTGCCTAGAACTTAATCGACAGCTCGGCTGTGGCTATATTCTCTGGGTTACCATCTAATGAGCTTTCCGCATCGGTAAAATCAATCATTTTGTAACCGAAGATTAAAGCGGCCTCCTTTCGATAGTTATACCCCAGACTCAAGCTAGTAGTCTTCCTATTGCCATCCGCCATATCCTCACGAGCCACACCGGCTTGCAACACTGATAGCGAATCCCAGGGTGCCTCATGGGCTATATCGGCGCTAGCCCCGGTAGGGGACACTTTGCCCTTGCCTTGATCTTGCTCATAGGTCAATCCTAGATTGACACTGCCCTTCGGTATACTGACACCGAACCCCACAGTGGTTCTCCGGGTGCTGCTGGGATCTTCATCCTCATCAGCCAGTTGATCTATATCTACATACCGGTAATCAGCCCGTAAAACAATTTCTTCTCCAACCCCGTACATCAGCCCCAAAGATGTGATAGTCTCCGGGTCTTCGTCTGCTTCTCCGAAGTTCCGCTGGGTTTCCCTACCGGTACTAAGGGTTACATCCCGGTAATGAACAGAAACATCATAACCAGTAGTGTCTTTCCCTTCTGTCCCTGTCTTGATCAGTGGATCAAACTGGGAGCGCACATTCTTGTAAGATGCGTCTACCTCCACATCACCCATGGTCATCTGGGCTCCAACCTTCATAGCGCCAGCATCCTTAGCTGGCCCTGATTCCGGATTGGCGGCAAACTCACCGGACACCTTCACTCCAGGAGTGACCTGTAGTCTTCCCCCCAATGCAGTGACTGACCTGCCTGGCTCTGGAGCAAAAGGATCGTAGGCCTCACCTAGCAACTTGCTTACACTAGCTTCCAACTCCCACCCACCGGTTTTCCAGACGGTGCTATCGGAGCTGATCACACTACGCCACCCACTGAGCCGAAATGGATCATCGTCTTCTTCCTCGTCACCCCGGGAGATCTGATCGACCCGATCCAAGCGTAAGGATCCGGGATCAAACAGAAGGTTGAAATCCGTCGGGTTAGGAGCTTGTTTGATCAAGCCCAAAGAC
Source organism: Bacillota bacterium (assembly GCA_036786445.1). Lineage (GTDB taxonomy): Bacteria > Bacillota > Limnochordia > DTU087 > DTU087 > JAAZMF01. The sequence continues at coordinate 1,480 of DAIQRD010000085.1, read as the reverse complement.
GTCAGTTCACTGTTAAAGCCTTCTACCAAACGCTTAATCAGTAAGAGGTGCTCATCCGCCAACACGCCTTTACCCAAATAAGATGATTTGACAGTGGCAAAGAGCTCATCCAAAACATCCTGCTCCATACCCACGGACAGCCCACCACCCTCGAAGCCTTCATCAGAGACCCCCCCTAGATCATCCAACCGGCGTAGGATCTTGGCGACTAAAAGAGCCATCTCATAGCGGCTTATGGAGGTGCGACTATCAAAGAGGACATCGGATTTGGCGATCAAAGGCGTCTGGGTAAGGCTTTCCACGGCAGCATAACTCCAGTGCCCCAGTGGAACATCCATGCTTTCCGGCTCAGTAGCTTGTACAGGCATACTCAAACAGACCACGCTCAAGGTAACGACCATGATCGACGAAATTAGTCGTAGTCTTTGCATCTGCATGGCTGTGCGCATCGAGTTCCCCCCTGCACTGTACCTATAGCCTGGAAGTGCAACATAGCCTCCAATACCATTCTCAAGATTTGTGATACCTGACAATATTTCTCCAATCTTACCGAAAAACCCTCTTTTGCACCCCCCACGCCTACCTGCCAATTTGTGGCCTCGCCCGCAGTTAAGCAGGCAGATCTATGCCCGGGTAAACACTATCTACTAGGCCCTTAGCTTTAGATATCGCTCCGCTAAAATCACTGCTACGTAGTCATCATAGGGCTGATCCGGCGTCTGCATGCCTAAGGGTATCAATCTATGCAGCCACTTACCTTTCTTGCGCCGATCCGCCAAGTATCTTATCCTGGCCTCTTGGCTAGTTAAATGCTCATCCACGGCTTCTACCCCTAGGACCAGTGCGCAGATACCTTCGCTCCGGATAAGCTCCATGAATCTTTGGGCCCCTGTCCGATCTCCTACCACCACCATGGCCCGGCTAAACCGCCCAGCCATGTCGGCCATCCGGCGGATCAGCCCCTCAGCAGGGACGATTTCCTTTAGCAACACGTCCCCACCTATCTCTACCACAGCTAACCCGCACTTCTCAGTGCCAGGGTCCACGGCGATGATATACCTGACTTGGTCTCTCTCCATATCCATATGATTATTCCACCATCACTTGTTTTGTCCCCATATAGAGAACACCCCCGGGAGATATACCCCCGGGGGATGTGTTATTGCATGGTCAGTCTTAGCTAGTCTTAGAATGTGAACTTCAGACCAGCGTTGACTTCGTTAACTGTATAGTCGTAGTCGGGATTATATGCCTCTACGTCCATCCAGCGATACCCAACTTCAAGATCGGCTAGCTCGTCGACTACTGGGTAAGTCAACTTAAACTCGGCAGTCTTGTCGAGCTTAGGCGCATACTTATCATAATCGCCAGGGCCTTCGTCGTTAGGTCCGCCAGTCCGATGTCGGTAACTAGCCAGAACGTTGGCTGTGCCAAAGTCTCTCTCAGCACTGCCCTTATAAGTCATGAGCGGATCTACATA
>DAIQRD010000084.1:0-11104 GCA_036786445.1 Bacillota bacterium | reverse complement strand
GATGGGCATGGTGGATCCTGAAATAAAAGCCATATATCGCGGTGCCACAGACTCGGGCACCGCGATATATGGCTTTTATTTCAGGATCCACCATGCCCATCTGGCCAGCAGCTTCATAGATGGTGGCTGTGGCCAAATTCCGGAACGCATTCACCAGATCCCCTGGCACTTTAGAGTACTGGCGGAGAATGTGGGTCATGTGTCAGTCTCCCTTCACAATTAGAGATTACCCTAAGGATGTAGCTTAGCCCGGGCAGTGTCTACTAGAAATTGAGCGGCAGCAGCAAAATCCAGCTCTCCTAAGCCAGCGGTGCTGGCCGCGGCAAATACCTGGGCCGCCATGCTGGTAAGAAAGAGCGGCATATCCAGTGCCTGGGCTGAATCAATGGCCAGATTGATATCCTTTTTCATCAGATCCAGCTTAAAGCCGGGCTCGAATTTGCCTTCCAGGAGAAAGCCCGGCAATCTCAGGTCCATCTGCCTCGAATAGCCGGAGGAGGCCTTGATCACATCATATAAGACCTTGGGATCAGCGCCACACCTCACGCCTAAGCTGAAGGCTTCCGCCATTGCCAGTAAATGAATCCCGGCCATGGCTTGGTTGACCATCTTGACGACCTTGCCCTGACCCACTGACCCCACATGCACAATGTTCTTCCCCATAGTCTCTAAGAGTGACCGATATTGCCCGAGTAGATCTTTGTCCCCACCCACCATGATGGTCAACGTCCCGTCGGCAGCAGCGGTAGTGCCCCCACTGACGGGAGCATCAAGTACCTCAGCACCTTGCAGAGACACAGCTGCCTCCACCTCTAGCATGGCTGTGGGTGTAGCTGTAGTCATGTCTATCAACACTTTCCCCGGAGTAAATCCCTGAACTAAGCCCTGCTTCCCCATGACGACTTCCCGCAGCTGGGCATCGGCAGGGAGCACTGTGATGACAACATCGGCCCACCTAGCGATCTCGACATAATCAGATGCCAAGAGTGCGCCCAACCCCACCAGTTTTTCCGCCGGATCCCGTCTTCTATGAAATGTAGTCATGAGTTCATAGCCCGCTGCCAATACATTCTTAGCCATGGGTAAGCCCATGGCGCCTAGCCCAATGAAACCGACTCGCATCTGTATTTACCTCCCAAGACATCATGGATAAATAATCAGTCTGTGCCAGGCCCATGGCAGACGGCACTGGCACAGACTGATAGATGGTTTACTTATACGCTTTTTGGAGCACTTTGAGGATCTTATCCTTAGCCCGCTGGGCTGCTTCCTCAGCAGTGCGGGTCCCGAGATAGACTGGATCAAATTCTGTTTGCAGGATTGTGTTGATCTGCTGGACACCGGCGGGTACTAAGCCATGTCCCAAGTTGATACCCAACTCCTCAGGTTTGAGAGCGGAATCGACCCAGACTCTCTGCCAGTTCTCCTCGATGGTGATTCCCCGAGACTCCTGCAACCGAAAGCGATGGCCAAACACATCTTTCCTGGCTGCTCCCCAGCGATAATGCTCTGCCACCTTTTCACCGGTGGTTTTGCTAAGGGCAAACTGGATAAATTGCCAAGCCTCCTCGGGGTACCGACTCTTAGTGGGGATGGCAAATCCGGTCGCGCCTACGCCATACCAGATACCGCCCTTGCCTTGAGGGAGAAATTCCACGCCATAGCGCTCCATGGGCCTCTCTTCATACCTTACGAAATAGCCTTCCGCCGCATGGGGGAAAGCCGCCATAGCTGTCTTCCCAATGCGGAAGGCCGGTCCCAATCCGGCTATCTGTTCACCCCTAGGCGCTATGCCATACTTGTTGATGGCATCGGCCATGAACTGAATAGCCTCTATGGTCTCTGGCTTATCCACAAAGCACTGGGTAAAGTCTTCGCTGTACGTTTCACCACCAAAGGACTTGATCATGGCCCAGCCCTGTTCGTGATGCCACCAGTTAGCGGGGTTGCCCGCCCACATAATATCCGTTGTCCCCCACTGATCGGTAATGCCATCACCATTGACGTCCCTGGTCAGCTTCATGGCCCGGGCCAAGAAATCATCCCAGGTCCAGCCAAACTCGGGGTAGGGGACTCCAGCTTCATCAAACAGATCCATGTTGTACCAAGTGGCGATGCCTCCATTGTCCTTGGGCAGCACATACTGCTTGCCCCGATGCTCGAATATGGAGAGCAGAACATCGACAAAATCTTCCCTGGTGAGGTCGGCATCTCTAGCTAGAAGCTCATCTAGGGGCATCAGCACATTCTGCTCGGCATAGTCCTTGAAATACGTGTAATGCATCCAGCATAGATCTGGGTGCTGGCCGCCGCCAAACATGACCGCCAACTTCTGCCAATAGTCATTCCAAGGCTCTACACTGAGCTTCACCTGGATATTGGGATGCTCCGCTTCGAATTCTTTGATCAATCCAGTCCACAGATCTAGCTCCGGCCCCGCTGACATAGGAGCAAACCACTGAATTGTCTTCACCTCAGCACCAGCTGGGATCGCTACCATCAAACCCAGAACCAGAACCATGCAGGTTAGTATCAGAGATCTCCAGAGATAGGACCTTCTAGACATCACTTTTTCTCCTCTCCTTCACGTGTGCATGTCTTAACACCCATTGCCATAAAGAACCTGGAACCCCCCTCACCTCCTTGGAGTCAATCTCCTGTTTGATTCCCCCACAAGGATTACCGGCCAGCCAATCCGCTCATGACAACGCCCCGGATAAAATACCTTTGAGCACTAAAGAAGAGTATCAACACTGGTATGGTGGTAGCCACCGCTGCTGCCATTAGGTAGTTCCACGCTGAACTATCCATATCGATATATGTGCGTAGCCCCACGGCAATGGTACGTTTCTCCATGGAATGCAGGTAGATCAGGGGCCCCATGAAGTCATTCCAATGATTTACGAAACTGAAGATAGCCATGGTGGCCACCACTGGCTGAGATAGAGGCAACATGACCCTAAACCACATCTGCCATTCATTGGCCCCATCGATACGGGCTGCGTCATCGAATTCATATGGTATGGTCATGAAAAACTGCCTGCAGAGGAAGATGAAAAACGCATTGCCACCCAGCCAAGCAGGTACAGTCAAAGGCAAGAATGTGTCAATCCAACCGAGATATCTAAAGAGAATGAACTGGGGTACCATGGTGACGGCATAGGGCAGCATCATAGTGGATAGACAGAGTACGAACAAGATATTTCTGCCGGGGAACCGCAATCTAGCAAAGGCAAACCCGGCCAAAGAAGCAGTTAGTATGCTGCCAGTCATGCAGGTGAACGTAATGAATACAGTGTTTTTCAAGAAGGTACCAAAGGGCAGCACTGTGAGGGCCTTCCGGTAATTGCCCCACATGACCGGGTTGGGGATCCACTGGGGCGGAAAGACGAATTCCTGACCAGTCGGCTTGAGGGATGTAGAGATACTCCAGACAAAGGGCAACAGCATTGTGACTCCGAAGACTGCTAAGATCAAATGTGCCAGCAGCTTCCATTTGCCTTTGAACTTTCTGGCTCTGTGCTTCACTAGTTCACCTCTTCAATTCAGCTTCATAGAAGACCCAGCGCCCTGATATCCCAAATTGAAATAGAGTAAAAAGCAAGATGATAATGAATAACACCCAAGCCAAGGCCGCGGCATATCCCATCTTGAAGAACTGAAAGCCGTTCCTATACAGGTACAGCACGTAGAACAGCGTACTATTGGCTGGACCACCGTTAGTCATGATGTACGCAGAGGTAAATACCTGAAATGAGCTGATGATCTGCATGATGGTTACGAAGAATATGGAGGGTGTGAGCATAGGCAGGGTGATACGGGTAAATTCACTCCACCAATTGCTACCATCGATGCGGGCGGCTTCATAGAAAGTCTCTGGTATGCCTTGGAGTCCTGCCAGTAATATGATCATCTGGCCCCCCACACCCCAAAGGCTCATCAAGATGAGAGATGGTTTGGATAGGGCAGGATCGAATATCCATCTAATCCTTTGAGTAATGCCTACATAGCCTAGCAGCGTATTGAACAGCCCAAACTCCGGGTTGAACATCCAGAGCCAGATGATAGAACTGGCCACAGCCGGCGTAATCGAGGGCAAGTAGTAGACTGTTCTCCAGATAGTGATGCCCCGCAGTTTGAGGTTCATCCCTAGGGCCACACCCAAAGCCGCAACCACCCTCAGGGGCACACCCAAAAGAGTGTAATAGGCCGTATTGGCAAGTGCGATGTAAAAGAGATCATCGCTCAGCATTTCCCGAATATTATCTAGGCCTATCCACTCCGGACCCATTAACAGGGGCCAATCCATAAAACTCAGGAGTAGCGATGCGATCATGGGACCTAGGGTCCATACCACGAAACCGAATAACCACGGTGCAATCATCAAGTATGCATTCAGAGCTTCCCTGCGCCTATGGTGGAGTATCATATGGCGACCTCCTCACCCTGGGGAAGCAGCAAAGGCAATCAGGTGGCTAAGACCGTGTTGCCTTTGCACTTCCCTGAAATGTCATTGGTCTACAAGAGGGACTCATCCTCGGGTAAACCTGCCGCTTCATATAGTTTGCGTCGAGATTTGTTGTCATTCTCATGCTCCCGCCGAGCATATTTGGCGACATCAAGCGCCTTGGCCCGTGGGACAACAATTACTCCATCACCATCAGCCACCACTACATCACCGGGATTCACCAGAACACCACCAACATTGATGGGGTTCATCATATCTGAAAACTCTAGACGCCCTTGTACCATGGTCCGGGAAATATGGCGACACCAGAGAGGCACCTGTTCAATAATCACTTCATCGGTGTCCCTGCAACCGCCATCAGTAACTAATCCCCTAGCTCCCTGGTTGACATAGGCAAGGGCGTTATTCGAGCCCAACAGGCCAACATCAAGACCCCCACAGTCAAACATCAGCATATCGCCATCTTCAATGAGAGCTCCAAAGGGATACTTGCAGACTTCCCCATACCACCAGCGTACATATTCGTCGTATTCCTCTGGGGTCATGGTGGGAATCCGCTGCATGGTGGGTACATAGCGCACGGTCTTGGCGATACCCACTGTTTTGGTCCGCCAGAGAGGTCTAATATTGCGGCACACTAGCCCCAAATCAAAGAGGCCCACCCAGTCCATTCCATCGCATACATCTGTTACTCGCAAGTTCTCATATGCAGTTAGAATAGCTTGTCGCTCATCTAGCGACATTTTGAACTCAGTCACCATTGTGCCTCCTCCAGGTCTCACATGATAATGCCCAACTGCCCCTGCCTAGTCTAGTCCGTGTCACCACCTCTCTCTACTTCCCATGCCCACCCTCTCTGGCCACCAGATCCTGCAAGGCACTGGATATGTGCTGCTCCATCAATGCCACACCCCGGACCCCATCGCCGACTCGTATACATTCAATTAGCTCGGCGTGCTCACCCAAGGCCCTTTGGGGTCGACCGGGAAAACGTATGGTAGTCTCACTAAACAGCCGAATCCGGTTTTTCAGCGTGTTCATCATGTCTTGTAGTGTTCCATTACCTGTAGCCTGCAGGATAATGTCATGCAATTCATCGTTGTATCTCCGGTACTCTTCCAAATTGACTTCTGACATGGCCTGGATGCCTTGCGCCTGTAGTTCCATTAGCTGCTGCAGAGTCTTCTCCGAGTGCTGCTCACAACATATTCTCACAGCCAGACCTTCTAGAGCGGCACGCACTTGATACAATTCAGTGATCTCATCTACAGTAAACTGCCTTACTTTCCACCCCTGATAGGGGATCTTGCTTACTAGTCCTTCTTGCTGTAAACGGCTGAGAGCTTCCCGAATGGGAGTCCCGCTAGTTCCCATCTTTACTGCCAAATCTTCGATGACCAGATGCTGTCCGGATTCGAGGATTTGGCTGACGATGGACTCCATTAGAACTCTATACACCCGCTCTCCTAGTTGTGGTTGGGGTTCCAGTGAAAACCGTGTCATTTCATCCACTAGCTGTTCCTGTCCTTTCGTATATTACATATGCAATATCAGATATATGCGGACGACCTGTGATTATTCCTAAATGAATGGCGTGCGGGACACAAAAACCCCAAAGTTTTCCTCCCCACCAAGCAGGAATCCCCTCACATTGGTCTAACTAATACCAATAACGACAAGATACATACTATATGGCACTTTTAGTGCCAAGTGAGGGCTGTGCTATGGGTGATTCATCGATTAACACAACCAACCCCCTTGTGGATTTACTGGAAAGCCAGATCAGCACCATGGGCCGGGCACAAAAAGCAGTAGCCCGGTACCTACTGGCTAACCCCTCCCAGGCTGTAGGCCTTAGCCTAGAGGAGCTGGCTGAAGAGACCGGTACATCCCGGACAACTGTCATCCGGTTCTGCCGAGAACTAGGCCTCAGTGGATATAAAGAGCTGCAGCAGCGCTTGATGCAGACTATGCTCAGGGGACTGCCTTCATCTGATGGTGACCCCATACTCCAGTGGAGCTTCATAGCTGCCAATGAGGCAGTATCTGAGACCTTAAGCCTCTTGAATATGGCAGAGTTTCACCGTGCTGTAGACTACTGCGCTAATGCCCATTCCATCGTATGGTATGGCTTGGGTGACTCAGCCACCCTGGCCCAAAGTGGCCAGCACAAATGCTGGGTCATGGGCATGGATGCAAGATCATTTATCGAACCATCTAGCCTTGTGACTTCCCGAATGGCAGTGGGAGATAGCGACGTTTTGGTTGTCATTTCCCAATCAGGTGAAGGAGACTACGTAGTCAAACCGGTGCAAATGGCACTAGCCCACAAAGTGCCGGTAATCGCCATAGTCTCCAACAAGCTGTCATGGCTCGCTTCCCGTGCAACGGTTACGCTATTTACAGCGACTAGAAAAGTCTTCCACGAATATGGAATCATCACTGTGAGAGCCGGGCAGGAAGCGGTTGTGAACTCTCTCATACTAAAGGTCGCCAAAGCACGGGGCATTCCCTATGATTGGCGCCCTGGAGACGGGAAGGGGGAATGGCCCAAGCGAGACATCGGGTAAGTAGGCGTTTCTGGGAAAACAACTACAGATTTCTAAGGAGGATTGTATCATGAGACATAGTTTCAAGCTGTGTTTGGTATTGGCCATGATCATGATGCTTAGTACTACCGCTCTTGCCGCCAAGGAGACCATTAGCTTCTGGACCTTTGGCACCGAAACACCGGAGCTAAAAGCTGTCATGAACCAATTCAAAACTGATTTTGTCAAAGAAACCGACATAGAAGTCGACTGGAAAATGATCGGCTGGGGAGATTATCATCAAAATAACCTGATGGTTATCTCCTCCCGCAAAGGTCCCGATGTAACCCAGATCGGTACCACCACCGTTTCCCAACAGGCTATGGCAGGGGTATTCGATGAAGTCACCCCTCTCTTTGAAGAGCTTGGTGGAGATGATACTTACTTTGCAGCTAGCGTAAAATCCACCATGCCCGATGCCCTAGAGGGCCACTACGCAGTTCCCTGGTTCGTAGATCCTAGAGCTCTGATCTACCGCAAAGACCTCTTGGCAAAGAACGGCCTAGAACTCCCGGCAACTTGGGATGACTTTGTCGAAGCTGCCAAGATCCTCCAGGAAAAAGAAGGCATGGAGTACCCCGTAGGTATGGCCGGCTCTGAACTAGCCCATGAGATCTACCAGGCCATAGCTCAAGCCGGTGGCGATATTACCACCCAAAAGGGCGACAAATTCTACAGTGCCATGGCCTCCGATGAAGCCAAGGCTGGTATCAAGTTCCTGACAGATATGGTCATTGTGCATAAGGTAGCATCCCCCGCCACCGGCGAATACGATAAGGCCACACTCAGGGCCAAATTCGCCAATGGTGAGATCGCCTTCTACTATGACTCTCCCCAGGCTTTCACGTACATGGAGCAGAACGCACCGGAGCTCTTGGATAAAATGGGCGTCGGCCCGGCACCGGCTGGCCCCGGTGGCAAAAGAAGCTGCTTCCTAGGCGGATCCAATCTAGCCATCTATAACTTCACCAAGAAGCGTGCAGCCGCAGAAACCTGGATCAAATACCTCTTGCGCCCTGAGAATGTAGCTGTCTGGGCCAAGGCCTATGGCAACGTGCCTGGAGTTATCGCAGCTACCACCCTAGAAGGCTTCGATGAAGAGCCCTGGGCTAGCTTTATCAATGTATCGGTAAAGCATGGCTACCATCCACCCATTAACCCCGGCGGAACTCTAGCCCAAGTAGAAGGCCTGATTACAAACAACATCCTCGGTGCCAACCTATCTGGTACCTACAGTGAAGATGTATTTGGGAAAACCATGACAGAAGCAGAGCGCATGCACCAGCGCATCATCGATCAGTTCAAGTAAACTTAGTCTAGGAAGGGGCGTGCTCATGCGCGCCCCACCTCCTATAACTAACGGAGGTGTTGCTATCTTGAATTCCAAATGGCTCCCTTATCTACTCATTGCTCCCACCATACTGTTTATGGCCATTGTCCACTTCTTTCCCATGGCAGTAGGCATCATGATTAGCTTTTTCAAACTCAACGTCATGACCATCTATAACTGGACAAAGGCCCCCTTCATAGGGTTAGCCAACTATACCAACGTCTTTTCCGCAACGGAAGGCTATCTAGACAACTTCCTCTCCTCCTTCGGCTACACCATTGCCTTTACTTTGCTAGCCCAAATCGGGTGCTATATCCTGGGCATCGGTGCAGCACTAATTGTCAATGAAGTAGACTACCGAGGGCGCAGCATAGTGCGGGGGATTTTACTCTTTCCCTTTATCCTGCCCGGCGTTGTGGGTATCACCAACTGGAAGTACATGTTCAGCTATGAAATGGGCATGGTCAATAACCTGTTACTCCGCATGAACATAATCGATAAACCCATCGTTTGGCTCACAGGACAGAACTCATTTTGGACCATCCTCATAACCTTCATCTGGCTGAGCTGGAGTTTCTGGTTCATCGTGCTGCTGGCCAACTTACAGACTATACCATCAATGTACTATGAGGCAGCTTCTCTGGATGGCGCATCACCTTGGCATAAATTTCGCTATATCGTCATGCCCCTCACCGCCCCAGTCACTAGAGTCACTTGGCTACTCACCTTCATGTGGTATTTTAGAGAGTTCACCGTACCATATGTCATGATGGGCTTGTCCCCATCACCACCGGCCAATCTACTGGCACTGCACATCTATACTGAGTCATTCCGGCTCTGGAACTTCTCTGAAGGTGCAGTCATGGCCGTGATCATGGCCATCATCTTAATGGGCACTCTCTACTTGCAACAGCGATCTAAGAAAAGCCTAGATGATACCGAGTTGGAGAGTTGGTAGACAAGTAGACTGCGCAATACGTTGGGGAGGTCGGCTAAGTTGAAATACAGACATTGGAAACACATCTTTATTGCCATCTTAACTATGTTGTATCTAGCTTGGGTGCTAGTTCCTACTGCCAATCTGATCTTCACCACCTTTAAGCTTCCTAAAGAGGTCATGACCAGCAATTGGCACCTTTTCCCCAAAGAACGGTGGGTTATGAAGAACTACCAGGATATCTGGAAAATAGTGCCTCTAGCTCGCTACCTGAAGAGCTCACTGATCATCTCCCTTTCCACCATGATCGTGGCGGTAATACTATCAGCCTTTGCCGGTTACGCCCTCAGCCGCTTTACATTTCGAGGCAAAAGGCTTTTTGAGGGCAGTGTACTCCTGACTCAAAGCTTTCCCGGCATTCTCTTCCTGCTGCCCTATTACCTCCTCTTCATCTGGCTTGAGCGGCTAATCGGCATTGAGATCCAGGGCACCTATGCATCTCTCATCTTCACCTATTCCACCTTCTCTCTGCCTTTTTGTCTCTTACTTATGAAGAGCTATTTTGACTCTATTCCTAAAGACATCGAAGAAGCCGCCATGATCGATGGGTGCTCCCCCATGAGCGCCTTCTTCCGAGTAGTTGTGCCTCTAACTATTCCCGCAGTCACTGCCGTCGGCATCTTGGGCTTCATTAGAGCGTGGAATGACGTTATGTTTGCCTCAGTACTTACCAATGAGAAAACAAGGACTGTAGCCATCGGTATCAATGACTATGCCAGCCAGTTTGAAGTACAGTGGCATTACGTGTTGACCGCCGGGGTAGTTGTGTCTATACCAGTGGTAATCTTTTTCATACTCCTACAAAAACATATAGTACAAGGACTAACAGCCGGAGCCATTAAAGGCTAGGGAAGGACTGATTTAAATGAAAGTAGCAGTAATCGGCGGTGGCAGCACATATGCACCAGAACTCATTTCAGGATTCATTTCCCGGTACCAGGAAGTACCCATCAAAGAGTTATGGATGATGGATATTAACCCCAAGCGCCTTGAGACAGTGGGCGGTTTCTGCCAGAGGATGACAAAACTCAAGGGTGATCTCTTCCCCATTCATTTGACAACCGATCTGGTAGAAGCCCTGCGGGATGCAGACTTCATCGTCACCCAGATCAGAGTTGGAGGGCAAGAAGCCAGGCATCAAGATATCTTGCTGGGCTTAAGGCACAATCTCGTGGGACAAGAAACAACCGGTGTCGGGGGATTTGGTAAGGCCATGCGCACTATCCCCGTGATCTTGGATATCTGTGAAAAGGTAAAGAAATACTCTAGCCCTAATGCCTGGGTCATCAACTTTACCAACCCCTCGGGGATTATTACCCAAGCTATTAAAGACAACACCGATCTAAATGCCATCGGGCTTTGCAATGTACCCATCTCCATGATGTATCAAGCTGCCCGGGTGCTGGGCACCACTGTAGATCACCTATCCTTTGATTGGGTAGGTCTAAATCACTTGGGTTGGATGCGCCATGTCTACCAGGATGGCCAGAATCGCATCTTGGATCTAGTCGATGCTTGGATGGATAATCCCGATATTTTCAAGGTAGCTAATGTGCCCACAGCAAAGGTATCTCTGCTCAAATCTCTAAATATGATCCCATGCCCTTATATGCAATATTTTTATTTCACAAAGGATGTAGTGGAAACCCTCAAGGCAAAGCCAAAGACCAGGGCCCAAGAAGTAATGGAGATCGATGCAAAGCTCCTTGAGATCTACTCCC
>DAIQRD010000083.1:0-11151 GCA_036786445.1 Bacillota bacterium | reverse complement strand
GATAGCGAGATCCAGGCTGCTGAGGATGCCATCATGCTTAGGCTTCAGAGTGAGTTGGGCATAGGGCGTCGCTAGATTAAGGGAATGGGCATGTCTGTAGTCCGCTCTGCAGGAATTCACCGACCAAACCTGGAAATACTGGTTAGAGATCGGGCCTTAGTGGAGCGGAGGAGGAATTCCCATGTCCGGGCAGTCAGAGCCCCAAGAAATTCATAGTGTGCGGGTCCGTATAGCCGGTGATGAGTATAGCATCAGAGGCAAAGGGAGCCCCGACTATATCCGGCAGCTAGCTCAGATGGTGGACAAATATTTGAGCCCGGTTGTGCAGCAGTTTCCCAATTTACCCCGCAACCGGGCCAGTATTTTGGCACTGATGAACATGGCTGATGAGCTGGAAAAGCAGAAGCAAGAGAATCGCGAGTTGATGGAACTGGTGGCCGAAGTCGAGAAGTGAGGCTGCATGCCATGACCTGGGTAGATGTAGTTATTGTGCTGCTATTGGCAGTGATGATGCTCAAGGGCTTTGTCAAGGGCCTCGTGAGGGAGGGTTGCGAGCTCGCGGGTATTGTCTTTGCTGTTTTCTATGCGTACAGAAGCTACCATTATTGGGGTGATGAGCTGATTTACCGGTTTAAGCTGCCAGAAATGGTAGCGTATCCTTTGGCATTCGGTGCTATCGCTATTTTGATCAGCCTTCTGGCAGGTCTTTTGGGGTTGTTTTTGGGCAAAGTACTGCGCTATACTCCGGTCAGTATTTTGGATCACCTAGGCGGGATTGGCTTGGGTTTTGCCAAGGGATTTATCCTAGTCTGTCTCCTTTTGGTTTTGCTTGCCGCCGTTCCCTTTGAAGGCATAACAATTGCGCTGAATCAGTCGCCCTTGGCTCAGCAGGTGCTAGGAGTTGTGCCCCGCATATACGATGGACTAGATGCGGTTTTCCCTCCCCAGTTTCCCCGATGGTATAAAGGCGGTAGCCATGCAGAAGATGAGCAGCCACGGCCTTTGACTATAGGCCCCCAAGGGCCGGTGGTCTGAGTTGGGCAGCCCTTTGATAGGGAGGACATATACATAAATGACCAATCTAGCCCTAGCCAGGGCTTTCTTTGAAATCGCTGATCTCATGGATCTCAATGGTGACAACTCCTTTAGAGCTAATGCCTACCGGAAAGGTGCTAGGGCCATTGAAGCGTTGCCGGAGGATATCAAGGATGTGTATGGTGCAGGGGAGTTGCGGGATATTCCTGGAATAGGGCCAGTGTTAGCAGAGAAGATCGGCGAGTGGTTGAGCACAGGCAGCATTAGGCATCTTGCAGAGTTACGGCAAGCAGTGCCAGAGGGATTAGTAGAAATGACAAACATAGCTGGCGTCGGTCCCAAACTGGCTCGTAGATTCCACACGGAGCTGGGCATCGCCAATATTGAGGAGTTGGAATCAGCCTGTCGTAAGCGTCAGATCCGCACTTTGAAGGGGCTAGGCGCCCGCACTGAATGGAATGTACTCCGGGGTATTCAGACCATACGGCAATTAGGTGGCCAGATTCCCCTAGGGGTAGCTCTTCCCCTCGCCAGAGATATCCAGAAACACCTGGAAGTTTCGCCCATGGTGGAGGAAGTCCAACTGGGCGGTGCCCTGCGTCGACGTGGGGAACTAGTGGACAAGATCGAATTGGTTGTGGCCAGCTCCGAGCCCGCCAGTGCGCTGGCATCACTAGCAGATTTGCCGGAGACTGTGGGTATGGTAGATATCCAAGACGATTGTGGGATCCTGCAATTGGGATCTGGCCCTCGGCTGGAAGTATTGGTGAGAACCCCAGCCCAGTTCGCCTGGGCCTTGTGGCGTGGCACCGGCTCACAGAAACACATTGATCACCTGCAGGCGTTTGCTCAGAAGCTTGGACTCAAGTTAGATGAAGAGGGTATCTGGGTCAACGGTACTCAGGTGGTGCCCACCAGTGAGGCAGCCCTGTACGAACTTGTGGGTTTGCCCTTTATCCCGCCGGAGATCCGAGAAGGTAGAGGAGAGATTGAAGCAGCATCGGAGGATGCACTACCACATTTGGTTGAGCTCTCGGACATAAGGGGTGATTTGCACTGCCACTCTCGGTGGAGTGACGGTGTCTTGACCATTGAGGAAGTGGCACAGGCTGCTCAAGCCAAAGGCTATGAATATGTAGCCATTTGTGACCATTCTCAGTCCCTGAAAATCGCTAATGGACTTAGTCCAGAGCGGTTAAGGCAGCAACATCAGCAGATCCTCCACATAAGGGAGCAGCTAGGATTCAACCTCCTGTCTGGCATCGAGGTAGATATATTGGGAGACGGCAGTCTGGATTTACCCGACAGCGTGTTGGCTGAAAGAGATGTGGTTGTTGCATCTATTCACAGTGGATTTCGCCAAGACGAGCAGCAACTAACCAACAGGGTTATCAAGGCTATGGAGAATCCCCATGTTGATATCATTGGTCATCCCACAGGCAGGCTTCTAGGGCGAAGGTCACCTTATTCCATCAACATGGAGCAAGTTATGCAAAGAGCGGCAATAACTGGTTCTGTCTTGGAGATCAACGCCTCTCCCGACCGCCTAGATCTCAATGACGTCCACACCCAAATGGCCCGGTCCATGGGAGTGAAGATTGCCATCAACACCGATGCTCATAGCCAGGTTGAATTGGATAACATGCATCTGGGTCTCAGCGTGGCACGGCGGGCGTGGTTAGCAAAAGAGCATGTTATCAACACATGGTCATGGACAGCCATCAGGGAGCGTTTCTCCTAAAACCACCAGAGGCGGTGTGATTTGCCGAAAGGTTTTTCGCCTGTTACAGTCAAAGTGTTAGCAGTAAGCTGTGGAGCTTAACCCCAGCTCAAGCTGTATTCGCAGCTCTCTATACACTAGCCACTGTTACAGGGGGAGATGTATTTGGCCGACCTGCGCCCCAAGGAAAAGATCATAACGCTTCAATCCAATGCCTTGGTGACGCTGTTGTTGCTGGTGCTCTCTTTTATCCTTGGGCTAGGCGGGCCAGAGGGTGGGGCCCAGCTGCCTGGGCATGGAGACTATGGAACGGCGCCTGCAACCGGTGGAGAGTTGCGCTGGGACCCTGACTCTCTGCGAGGTAAGACCATTGTGGTCGATCCTGGTCACGGGGGTGCGAATCCAGGCTCCCGAGGTGTAGGGCCCCAACCGGAAAAAGACAATGTGCTAGCTGTTGGCTGGGATCTGAAAAGCATGCTAGAGTACGCCGGTGCCAAAGTCATTATGACCCGAGATGGAGACTATTCGCCCGGTGGACCCCAGGCAGACCAGCTAGAAGCGAGGGTGCGTATCGCCAACTCGAGCCGGGCCGATGCTTTCGTATCTATTCACAATGATTGGAACAAGAACAGCTCCTTGACCGGCAGCACAACTTATTTTTTCAGTCCCGACGGGTATCGATTAGGCGCTGCTTTGCAAAGAGGTGTCACAGGCGAGCTGCGAACCAAAGATCTCGGGGTGAGGTGGGCGAGCTACTACGTGTTGAAAAACACAGCCATGCCAGCTGCTCTTGTGGAGTTGGGGTTTCTCAGCAATAAGCAAGAAGCCCGCTTGCTATCGACTCGCTCATACCAAACGAAGGCTGCCACAGGCATTTACCACGGCTTAGTTGAATATTTCTCCAACATATGATGAGAGGGTGGAACCCGGCAAGAGGCACTATGAGGTGCCTCTTTTTGGGTCGCAAGAGTTGAGTAGGGTCTCCGCCTTTAGGCTTGGGGAGTGTCAATATAGCCGTCTTTCTGCTATAATTAACACGTGATAGAAAGCAAAGGTGGTTTGTCACCACATAGGCGGTGCCCTATCCAATGGATAAGAAAACCTTGCACATCTTGGAATTTGATAAGGTTCGCCAGCAGCTGGCGTCCCATACCGCTTTTACTCTCGGGCGGGAGCGAGCTCTTTGGCTAGTACCCTCATCCGATCCAGAGATCATCGAGGCTCGTCAGGGAGAGACAGCTGAAGCCTTGGCCTTAGTGGATCGGGAAGGCGGTTTGCCTTTAGGAGGGGTGCGAGATATTCGTCAGTCCCTAAGAAGGTCGGAAATGGGATCTATATTATCGCCCGCGGATCTACTGGACATTGCCTCTACCTTGTATGGCACAAGTCAGGCCCGCCGCTTTCTGCTGGAAAAAGCTGAGGCTGAATCGCAGTTGGCCGAGTTAGCCCAAAGGCTACAGCCAGCTTTGCCTCTACGTGAGCGCATTGAGGCGTGTATTGGGGATGATGGGGATATATTGGATTCGGCCAGCGATGCCTTGCGCTCTATTAGGAACCGGATGCACAGCTTTCAGGGCAGAATTCGGGAGAAGTTGGATTCCATTATTCACAATGTACGCTACCAGAAGGTGCTACAGGATGCCATCATTACCTTGCGAAATGGTAGATACGTCGTACCTGTAAAAGCCGAGTTTAAGGGCCTGCTTCCCGGCTTGGTCCACGATCAGTCCGGCTCAGGAGCCACCCTTTTTGTGGAGCCCGCAGCCGTGGTGGAGATTAATAATCAACTCCGCCAGCTAGAAGCAGAGGAAAATGAGGAGATTGAACGGATATTGCGTCAGCTGACTCTCGCTGTGAGCAATCAGGCGAGAGAACTCTTGATTTCAGTGGAGACTTTGGGAAGGCTGGATTTCATTTTTGCTAAGGCGTATTTGGCAGCTCAGCAAAGGGCTGTCCGGCCCCGATTGCGGACCGATGGCTATCTAGATATCCGCGCAGGCCGTCACCCTTTGCTAAAGGGCGAAGTGGTGCCTCTGGATGTTTGGCTAGGGAGAGAGTTTAACACCCTAGTCATCACCGGGCCGAATACAGGTGGTAAGACAGTGGCATTGAAGACTGTAGGGCTGTTGACTCTGATGTTTCAAGCAGGTCTGCATGTTCCCAGTGATAAAGGAACAGAGATCAATGTCTTTTCCCAAATATTCGCGGATATCGGGGATGAGCAAAGCATAGAACAAAACCTGAGTACTTTTTCCTCCCACATGGCCAATATTGTGCGGATTTTGGATAAGGCCGATGGGGGCTCCCTCGTCCTTTTAGATGAACTAGGGGCCGGCACTGATCCCACGGAGGGGGCTGCCTTGGCCATGGCTTTGTTGCAGTGGTTTCATAGCCATGGATGCCGGACCATTGCCACAACTCACTACTCTGAATTAAAGGCATTTGCCTATATGACCGAGGGGCTGGAGAATGCCTCTGTCCAGTTTGACGTGGAAACACTGCGGCCCACGTACGAATTGGAGATTGGCCTGCCCGGACGCAGCAATGCCTTTGCCATCGCTAGCCGCTTGGGCCTTAGGGAAGATGTGATTGATCTAGCCAAAGCTCATTTGACTCAAGAAGATATTCGCATTGACGATATGATTCAAGACATGGAGGAGAACCGGCGGAGGGCTACTCACGAACGCACAGTTGCCGAACGCATCCGTTTTCAAGTAGAATCCGAAAGAGACAAGTACGAGAAACGTGTGTCTGATTTGGAGAGGGAAAAAGAAGAAATCTTGGCAATTGCCCGTCAAGAAGCGGCGGATGTACTGAAGCAAGCCAAGAGTGACGCAGATGAGCTCTTGGGCCAACTGCGTAATGCTGAAAGAAGCCAGCGCGAAGGGGTTGCTCGAGAGGTTCGCACTATGTTAGAAGAGAAAAAGCAGTCCTTAGTGAGTATCAAGCAACCTGATACTCCCAAGTTGACTTCCATCTCACCAAGAGCACTGACACCAGGTAGTTTCGTTTATCTCCACAAGCTGAAACAGAGAGGTCAGGTATTGGAGCTAACCATGGGAGGAGAGGCACTGGTGCAAGTTGGGGCCCTACGAGTTGCTTTGCCAATGGAGGAACTGACTCCAACAGATGAAGCTGCAGGTGAGCGAGGCCCCCGGAGTGGCGTTCATCTACAGACAAGTAAAGCGGCGATTATTTCCAGTGAGCTTGATTTGAGGGGAATGACTGTGGAAGAAGCAGTCAACATGGTAGACAAATATCTCGATGATGCTCTTTTGGCGGGCTTACCTAGATGTAGGCTCATTCATGGCAAGGGTACGGGGGCATTGCGCTCAGCAATTCGCTCCCAGCTTGAAGCCCATCCCCAAGTCAAAGCCTTGCGGTTGGGTGGACCTGGTGAGGGTGGCGATGGGGTAACAGTGGCAGAGCTTGGGTAGAACGAGAAGTATCTCCCGCCATCGTTGGACTAGGTCAGGAAAGGGGGAATGAAAGTGGCAGGTGTATTTCAAGGACGCAAGCGCCGACTGTTAATCGTTACTGTATTTATTCTATCTATTCTTGTCGGTGCTGGCTTAGGTATTTTCGCTGGGTTCCTGAAGAGTGCTCCTTCCTTGGCTGAGGTGGAGTTTTCTCCCAGACTGACCAGCTATGTGTATGATGCTAATGGCGAAGTCCTGACCAAGCTCTATAAGGAGAATCGGGTGAAAGTCGGGATTGATCAGATACCCAAGCATCTTAAAGATGCAGTATT
Organism: Bacillota bacterium; assembly: GCA_036786445.1. Classification (GTDB taxonomy): domain Bacteria; phylum Bacillota; class Limnochordia; order DTU087; family DTU087; genus JAAZMF01. The sequence goes on along the minus strand of DAIQRD010000083.1, from coordinate 4,645 downwards.
GGCCGCAGAAGATGATGGTTTCTATGAACACCATGGTATAGATTTTACGTCGATTGCTAGAGCCATATGGGTGGATATTCGAGCACGGGCCAAAGTGCAAGGTGGGAGCACCATCACTCAGCAGTTGGCTAGGACTGCTTTTCTCACCCAGAAAAAGCTGTTTTCCCGAAAATTGCAGGAAGTACTATGGGCGATTCAGATCGAACGGAAATACTCTAAAGATGAGATTTTCGAGGCCTATCTTAATTTGATTAATTTCGGTCATGGAACCTATGGAGCACAGGCCGCATCGGAACTGTATTTTGGCAAGAACGTCGAAGACATAAATCTAGCTGAAGCAGCTCTATTGGCGGCAGTCCCCAATAGTCCTGTGTACCTCAGTCCCATCTCCTATCCAGAAGCGGCTATGCGTCGTCGTAATTGGATTTTGGGTCGGATGGCACAATTGGGGTACATTACAGAGGCAGACGCTCAAGCTGCTAAGGATACTCCTATTCAGTTGGTGCAGCGCCAACCTCGGGAACGGATTGCCCAGTATTTCATTGATTATGTTGTGCAGCAGCTCCTAGAGCGATATGGGGAAGAACTGGTTTTCGGTGGAGGTCTGGAGATCTACACATCCCTTGACATGGATATGCAGCGGATTGCTGAAGAGGAGTTGCTCAAGGGGCTGCCTGTCGGTTCAGTAGATAAGAACGGTTTACAGCAACCACAAGGTGCCTTAGTGGCCATGGAAGCTCAGACGGGCTATATTCGAGCTATGGTGGGCGGTAGGGGTGAAGATAAATTCAATAGGGCGGTTCTAGCTAGGCGACAGCCGGGCTCGGCCATGAAGCCATTTATCTACACCGTGGCATTGGAACAGGGATACACTCCGGCCACTGTGATTGTCGATGAGCCCATTGAGTATGTGATGGCTACTGGGGAGAAATGGGCTCCTCAAAACTACCACAGAGACCATAGGGGTCCGCTCACGCTAAGAGATGCTCTGGAGGATTCTATCAATATCGTTGCGATCAAGTTGCTGGATCAAGTGGGAATAAAAAACGTCATTAAACTAGCCAAAGATATGGGTATCACCACCTTGGTTGAAGAGGGACGGTACAATGATCTTGGTTTGGCACCCTTGGCACTAGGAGGCCTGACTCGGGGGACAACTGTACTGGAAATGACATCGGCCTATGGTGTCTTTGCCAATCAAGGAGTGTGGGTGGCTCCCACAGCTATCATCAAGGTCGTCGATTCGGATGGGATCATTCTAGAACAGCATAAGCCTCGGCGCCAAGTGGTCTTGAGTGAACAGACGGCTTACCTAATGAATGATATGCTACGGGGTGTTATTGAGAGTGGTACAGGGAAACAAGCCAAAATTGGTCGGCCGGCTGCCGGCAAGACCGGTACAGCTCAAAGCTATACCAATGGTTGGTTTATTGGCTATACACCTAGCTTGGTGACGACAGTCTGGATGGGTGATGATGAGCAGAGCCAAGAGATGGTGTATAAGGGTGTACGCTATGGTAGCTGGAACGCAGCCGATATCTGGGGCCGCTTTATGCGGCGCGCTCTGCAAGATCAGCCCATAGAGGACTTTGCGAAGCCCGATGGTATCGTAGATAGCATACTAATCGACACAAAGACGGGGCTTTTGGCTCGCAAGAACGGTACCATACCGGAAGCAGAAATGCGTTATGAGTCCTTTATAGCAGGTACCGAACCAAAAGAATACTCTCCCCGAGCCAAGACATTGATGGATCATCTGAAGGACATATTCTTGGGTCCGCCGGAAAAGGACGCTGATATAAAGCCACAGCCTGGTGAAGGCTTGGAAAAGGCTCCCGCGCACACTCAACCAAAGGATGCGGTAGAGGGGAGCGGGGCACCACAGCTAGATATACCGGCAACCTCTGCTCCGCAGACCAGTGAGGCACCTGAGCCTGAGGGCAATGGCTCAGAGGGAGTCGTTGAAGACACCAAGAAAGCACTGCAGCAGCTGAAAGATGCCTTTGGCTTGTAGCACGAACTTGTCAAGAGGATGAAAAGGATCGCGGTGCTGTTGCTATTGCTTAAGCAGTATGCTACAATCTAAAGCAAAGTTGTCTGATCATGAGACTAGCGAGCAAAAGCTGTGAAAGAGAGAGTAGCATTGACCTAGGCTACAGAGAGTCGGTGGATGGTGGAAACCGATGCCCGGGCAGTGCGAAATACACTTGGGAGCTTCTCTGCCAAACAACGCACAACTACAGTGCGGGTCAGTAGGTGGGGACGGCAGCCACCGTTATCGGCGTAAGCGAAGCAGTTTTCGTAAGGCGAAAGTCTCTTTCAGCCTTGATAACTGCTTAAGTAGGGTGGTACCGCGGGTAACCTCTCGTCCCTAAAGGATGGGAGGTTTTTTGGATCCTATTCGTAAGCAAGAGAGGAGCATGAACATGCCACACCAAGATCTGTCATTGGAAGAAGAACTAGCACTGCTCAAGCGGGGTACTGAAGAGATCTTCCCAGAGGAAGAACTCATTGAGAAACTTAAGAAATCCCGTGGGACAGGCAGGCCTTTGAAAATCAAACTAGGGGTAGATCCTACCGGGGCTGATCTACATCTTGGGCACGTCATACCTGTCCTGAAATTGAGACAGTTCCAGGAGCTTGGCCATGAGGCGATATTGATTATCGGTGATTATACCGCTATGGTGGGAGACCCTTCAGGTCGAGACAAAACTAGACCACAGCTTACCCATGAGCAGGTTCTAGAGAACTGCCGAACCTATGAGGAGCAGATTTCAGGGATCCTTGATCCACAGAAAACCCGTGTAGTTTACAATGGCCAATGGCTCAGCAAAATGACCTTCCAGGATGTCATCTCGCTCATGTCCCAGATGACCCTCGCCCAGATGATGGAGCGAGAGGATTTCTCCCATCGCTTTCAGAACCAAATTCCCTTGAGTCTGCATGAGATGATCTACCCTCTTATGCAGGGATATGACTCAACAGCCATTGAAGCGGACGTTGAGTTAGGTGGCATCGACCAGAAGTTCAATATTCTGGTGGGAAGAGACTTACAGAGGAATCAGGGCTTGGAGCCCCAGGTAGGAGTGTGTAATCCACTCTTGCTTGGACTCGATGGCAAAGAAAAAATGAGCAAGAGCTTGGGCAACTATATCGGAATCAAAGAGCCTGCCAGTGAGATGTATGGCAAGACCATGTCGCTGTCGGATGAGTTGATGATGATGTACTTTGAGCTGGTAACTACAGTACCCATGGATGAACTGAAGGAAATAGAGCTGCAGCTTAATGATGGCCAGTTGCATCCCCGGGATGTTAAGCGGTATCTGGCCCGTAAGATAGTAGAGCGCTTTCACAATGCAGATGCAGCATTGGAGGCAGAGGCTGAGTTTGATCGGGTGTTTAGGGAGAACCAGATACCTGAAGATATTCCAGAAGTCCGGCTTGCTCCGGGGGATTTGGAGGATGGTAGGATCTGGTTGCCCCGACTCTTGGTGCAGGCGGGATTGGCTTCGTCAAATGGGGAAGGGCGCCGCCTGATTCAGCAAGGAGGCGTTCGGGTCAACGGGGAGATCATGGATAATGCTGAACTAGATTGGCTGGCGGAAGCTGGCGCGGTTGTGCAAATCGGTAAACGGCGGTTTGCCAGGGTGACCTTAGCTTAGCAAAAAGCTGCCCAACGACGGCAAGGGGCTCGGCTCTTTGCCGTCGTTGGCATAGGATACATCTAGCCATCGGGCATGAAAACCGGCTACACTGGAATATACATGAGTACCGGAGCTAGGTGGTGATCCATGGTGCGAAATCGTTGGCGGCCAGGGCTTAAGCATCCAGTGCAAAGAAGCTATTGGCAGGAGCTAAAGGTGATTTTGAGCTTACTGCTATTCTTCTTGATCGTTTCTTCTGTTGTTGCTTCGTGGTATATAGATCTGCGGATTCGCCCAGTTGTGCAGCGTTGGGCAGAGCAGCGGGGAGTCAATATAGCTACCCGGGCGATTAATAATGCTATCCAATCAATCATGGTGGCTGGCATTGATTCGTCTCAATTGGTGTATTTCCAGAACGATGTATCAGGACGCATTGTCGGGGTGAGTTTTGAATGGGGGAAGATCAACGGTATTGTCTCCAATTTAACTAATAGGATCCAAAGTGCCATCAACACTACAGCCAATGAAGAGATCCCGGTGCCCTTGGGGCAGTTGACCGGAATCGATGTTTTGGCAGGATATGGGCCTCCCATCCCGGTGAAGATCATACCTGTGGGGGCAGTTGACACGATTCCCCGCATTGAATTTCTGGAAAAAGGGATCAACCAGACATTCTACCGGATCTATCTAGACGTAAGGACAACAGTGCGGATCGTTGTACCTCTGGTGGAAAAGGATATTCAGGTATCTAGTGCTGTACCCATAGTAGAGCAATGGATAGTGGGGGATGTGCCGCAAGTTTATCTAAACTGGAAACCCGACTTAAGAGAACTGGAAAAAGGGATTTACACGAGTCTTCCCTAGTAAACTTGGCAAGGCTTAGTGAGGTGGTCCAGGCAGTCTGCTGGTCCCCGATTTGGCAGTTCCCACGGGGTTGACAGCCGTGTACAGGCATGGTATTATCATAAAGCCGCAGGGCAGAAACAGAATCTTAACAGCAA
>DAIQRD010000082.1:0-11438 GCA_036786445.1 Bacillota bacterium | reverse complement strand
GCTAATGCCGCAATCACCGGCCCTTGAATCTCCGCGGCAATGGCCGCTGTTGCTGCAAAATCCCCCGGTGATGCTATGGGAAAGCCTGCCTCGATCACATCTACTTGAAGCCTGGCTAGCTGCCTTGCTATCTCCAACTTTTCTTCCACATTGAGGCTAATCCCGGGGGTCTGCTCACCATCCCGCAGTGTCGTATCAAAGATGCATATCCTTGACATACTCAGCCCTCCTTCAGTTTCGATTAATACTCCAATTTGCATCGGCAACTCATAGGGCCAGTTCTCCTGGATTATTCCTTGTCACTGGATATCCAAGGCATCATCGCCCTGAGCTTTTGTCCCACTACTTCAATGGCATGGCGAGCTTGCTTGGCCCGCATGGCATTGAAGAGCGGCCGCCGAGCCTGGTTTTCCAAGATCCAGTTTCTGGCGAAATCACCATTTTGCACTTCCTCAAGCACTTTGCGCATTTCAGTTCTGGTCTCGTCGGTGATGATGCGGGGGCCTGTTACCAAGTCACCATATTCAGCTGTATCACTGATGGAATAGCGCATGCCCGCTATGCCACCTTCATACATCAAATCCACAATTAGCTTTAGCTCATGCAGGCACTCGAAGTAGGCGATCTCCGGCTGATATCCGGCCTCCACCAAAGTATCAAATCCAGCCCTCACCAGTTCAGTCACACCACCACATAGGACAACCTGCTCCCCAAAGAGATCAGTTTCCGTTTCTTCGGCAAAGGTAGTCTCGATGACCCCCGCCCTAGTGCAACCGATGCCTCGAGCGTAGGCTAGACCCCGCTGCCGGGCTTGGCCAGTGTAATCCTGGTGGATTGCCAGCAAAGCCGGCACTCCTTTGCCATCTACATACATACGCCGCACAAGATGACCAGGGCTTTTCGGTGCTACCATGAATACATCTACATCTTTAGGAGGCACAATCTGACCATAGTGGATATTGAACCCATGGGAGAAGACCAGGGCTTTGCCCTCGTCCATATGGGGAGCAATCTCCTCGTAGTACACTTTGGCTGCCACTTCATCGGGTACCAGAATCTGGATCACATCGGCGCTGGCAGCAGCTTCTCCTGCACTGACTGGCGTAAATCCATGGGCCACTGCCCTGTCATAATTGGCACTACCCTTGCGATTAGCGACAATGACATCCAATCCGCTGTCCCTCAGGTTCTGAGCCTGAGCATGGCCCTGGCTCCCGTAACCTATGATCGCGATCCGCTTGCCTGCCAAGAGCTGCAAATCTGCATCTTTGTCATAAAACATCCGTGCCATATCTCTCATCCTCCTAGGTCGTTAGCTCCCCATGAGAGCCTCGATTGTTGATATATAGTTTTCTCCATAGTCTTGTTCCCAGCATAGCCACTATCAGCCCAAAACGGTGTTTCGCCTACCCCGCACCATGGCGATCCGCCCTGTGCGCACTAGCTCCTTGATCCCGAAGGAACGCAAGAGTTCAATCAAAGCATCGACTTTCTCCGTATCACCGGTGATCTCGATCACCAACGACTTTTCCGCTACATCCACAATCTTAGCTCGAAAGATATCTACAATCTGCAGAATATCCCCCCGGTTGTTGGCATCGGCTTGGACCTTGATCAAAGCCAACTCCCGTTCCACCCGAGGCTCACCGGTGATATCCTGGATCTTGAACACATCGATGAGCTTGTGTAGTTGCTTAGTGATCTGCTCCAGTCCATCTTCATCGGCCTCTACTACAATCACCATTCGGGAGATGGCGGGATCTTCAGTGGGGCCCACAGCTATGCTGTCAATGCTATAGCCCCGCCGGCTAAAAAGCCCGGCCACCCGGGAAAGAACCCCTGAGCGATTCTCTACCAAGACAGACAGTACATGATGCATACCTATTCCTCCCCTAGCCCCAACATTTCGTCCAGACCCTTACCTGCCGGCACCATGGGAAAGACGTTTTCGTCCACCCTCACCCAGCAATCCACCACCACAGGCCCAGGGTGCTCCAAGGCAGATTCTAGGACAGCGGGCATTTCCCGAGCAGTGGTGATCCGCATGCCCTTAATACCGTAAGCTTCAGCTAGCTTCACGAAATCAGGGCTGCAGTGTAAAGAGGTGTGAGAATAACGCTTGTCATAGAATAGCTCCTGCCACTGCCTGACCATGCCCAGACACTGATTGTTGAGAATGAACACCTTTACTGGTAAACCCTCTTGGACTATGGTGGCCAGTTCTTGGATGTTCATCTGGATACTGCCATCCCCGGCTATACAGATAACCAGCTCATCAGGACGCCCGATCTGAGCCCCCAGGGCTGCAGGTAAGCCAAACCCCATGGTCCCTAGGCCCCCCGACGTAACGAGCTGTCGGGTATTGGCAAAGCGGAAATACTGTGCTGTCCACATCTGATGCTGACCCACGTCGGTGGTAACAACGGCTTTACCGCCGGTGAGAGCATAGAGTGTGCCAATGACTGCCTGGGGATGGACCCTCTCTTCCATCTCTTCCGTGGCTTCCATAGAGTCCATGGTTTTCGGACTCATCGACACCTCAAAACCCAAGGGATACTGGGCTTTCCAAGTATCGATCTGCCCCACCCAATGGGGATGTTTTCGCTGGCCAACTCGGCGCACGAGCTCCTGTAGAACATTGCGGGCATCACCTACGATGGGAATGTCTACCTGCACGTTCTTACCGATCTCCGCCGGGTCAATATCCACATGAATCACCCGAGCATGGGGAGCAAAGCGCTGGATGACCCCTGTTACTCGATCATCAAAGCGGGCTCCTACGGCGATCAATAGATCGCATTGGTTGACAGCGAAATTGGCATAAGCTGTGCCATGCATACCCAACATGCCCAAAGACAAAGCGTGCTCTCCAGGGAAAGCCCCTAAACCCATTAGGGTCATGGTCACCAGAATATCTGCCTTTTCCGCTAAGTGCAAGATCTCGTCCTGGGCTCCGGCTGCCACAGCACCTCCGCCTACATAGAGAAGTGGGCGCTGGGACTCATCGATGGCTGCCACCGCTGCTCCAATCTGCTTGGCGTGCCCAACATAGGTGGGCTTGTATGTGGCGAGGTGAACCTCTTCCGGGTGGCTATAGAAAAACTCAGCGTTAGCCACATCCCTGGGGATATCGATGAGGACAGGCCCTGGCCGTCCGGTAGTGGCCACATGAAATGCTTCCTTTATTATCCGAGGAAGCTCCTGCACGTCTTTCACAAGGTAGTTGTGTTTAGTAATGGGCATTGTGATACCAGTGATGTCCGCTTCCTGAAAAGCATCTTTACCAACGAGAAATGTAGCCACCTGTCCAGTAATGGCTACTACTGGGACCGAGTCCATATAGGCAGTTGCCAAGCCAGTAACGAGGTTAGTCGCACCAGGCCCGCTAGTCGCAATGCAGACACCTGGTTTACCCGTTACCCGGGCATATGCATCCGCCCCGTGGGCAGCAGCCTGCTCATGCCGGGTGAGGATATGCCGCAGGGATGATCGATACAATGCGTCATAAATGGTTAGCACCGCGCCTCCGGGGTAACCAAACACAACATCTACACCCTCCGCCTGTAGGCTTTTGATCAACGCTTCCGCTCCTGTCACTATCGCTTGCTTGCCCACGATAGCTTCGCCACCTCCTGAAAAGATGTCCTGTTTGGTAGCTTCAACAGCTGCCATAGTCCGCTCATCTCCTTTCCGTAGGTTGTCTGTATAGCAAAAAACCTTCCGCCCTTAAAGGGACGAAAGGTAACGTCTTCGTGGTACCACCCTTTTTCGCTGCACAGTGGCGGGGTCTCCCGCCGAAAGATACAGCCTCATCTCCCAAAGGAATCTTCATCCTCTGAGATCCACACGCTAACGGGTGTGACTCCGGTTGGGCCTACTCTAGGATTTCGGCCAACAGCTTCGGGGTGAGATTCAATATAGTCACGGACCGGCTTTCACCCCCCCGCCGGCTCTCTCAACCGCCCTCTATATCTACTGTTCCCCTGCATCGCCTTCTATGTATTTGGGTAATTTGTTTATACTATAAGCGATGGGAGTGTGGCTGTCAACAGTTTTCTGCAGTCATCTTTGAGATCGCTGAGGCCTAAAGCTCCTCATCTAGAGGAAGCAACACCTTGGCAGCGGTCTCGGCATCTTCCGCTTTGACCAGCAATTTGATACCTCCAAAGGCATAGGTGCCACCGGGATATATCTGGGCAAGCCCTTTGTTAATCAAAATGGCTTCAATGCCGTACGATTCTAGCTTCCCTCTGGCTAAATCGGCATCGATGATGCTGTCAAACTGGCCTACCTCAATCAAATCTTCCATGGTAGCTACTCCCTCCGCTATGAGCCTCTAGCTTCTGCTATCACTGTCTATTTCTCCAAAACTTCGCCAAACTAAACCCAGGTAGCGAGATAATCAGATTGTCGTCGAATTCTAGAAAGGGAAGAGAGGGCTAATCGTCAAGTATCGCCCCTGTAGCAGCTGAGGTGACCAGTTTAGCATAGCGGCTGAGATACCCCTTTAGTGTGCGCTCTATAGGCTTCCAAGCAGCTCTACGCTTGTCTAGCTCCGCCTCAGACACCAAGACCTCAATCCTGTGATTAGGGATATCAATCTCGATCTCATCGCCTTCCTTAATCAGAGCTATGGAACCCCCCTCAGCAGCTTCCGGGGAAATATGCCCTATGGCGGCACCTCGGGTAGCCCCAGAGAAGCGCCCATCGGTAATCAAAGCCACAGAATCATCTAATCCCATACCTACTACTGCAGAGGTGGGAGTCAGCATCTCCCGCATCCCAGGTCCACCCTTGGGACCTTCATAGCGGATCACGATGACATCACCAGCACTGATTCTGTCATTCAGGATAGCATCAACAGCCGCCTCTTCGGAATCGAAAACACGGGCTGGGCCTCTGTGGGTAAGCATTTGGGGCAATACCGCAGATTGCTTAACGACTCCACCCTGGGGGGCTATGTTCCCCCACAAAACAGCCAGGCCTCCTTTGGCATGGTAAGGTTTCGAAACAGAGCGGATCACATCTGATCGCAAGTTCACGGCAGCTTGGATGTTATCCCCCACTGTCTTGAGGGTGACCGTCGGTACCGAGAGATCTAACAGATCAGCGTTACCCAATTCTTGCATAAGGGCTGGGATACCTCCGGCTTCATCGAGATCTTGCAGATGGTGATCCCCTCCGGGGCGCAAATGGCAAAGATGGGGAGTCGCATCACTGACCTCATTGATCAGCTCTAGTGAAAGCTTCAGCCCTGTTTCATGGGCAATGGCTGGTAAATGTAGCACGGTGTTGGTGGAGCACCCCAGGGCCATCTCCACGGTGAGAGCGTTGCGGAAAGCTGCAGGAGTTAGAATATCTAGGGGCTTAAGCCCCGCTTTCACCAGCCTCATGATCTGCATGCCTGCCTCTTTAGCCAAACGGATACGGGCACCGCTGATAGCTGGGATAGTACCATTGCCCGGTAGGGCTAGACCCAAAACCTCAGCCATGCAGTTCATGGAATTGGCAGTGAACATGCCAGCACAACTACCACACCCCGGACAAGCAGCCTCCTCTAGCTCCGTTAACTCTCGCGAAGACATCTTGCCGGCTTGTACTGCACCAACACCTTCGAACACAGTGTTAAGATCCACGGCTTCGCCCCGATACCTTCCAGCCAACATGGGTCCACCGCTAATCAAAACCGAGGGAATGTTGATCCGGGCGGCAGCCATCAACATGCCGGGCACAATCTTGTCACAATTGGGGACCAAGACCAGACCATCAAAGGCATGAGCCTCAACCATCACTTCCACAGAGTCAGCAATGAGTTCCCGGCTAGCTAGGGAATAGCGCATGCCACTATGGCCCATGGCAATACCGTCACAAACCCCTATGGCCCCAAAACTCACTGGAGTGCCACCGGCCATGCGGATACCGGCTTCTACGGCGGCAGTGATTTTATCCAAATCTATATGGCCGGGCACGATGCTATTGGCAGCATTGGCGATACCTATGATGGGCCGGTTTATCTCCTCATCAGTGTACCCCATAGCTTTAAACAAAGATCGATGGGGTGCCCTTTCCAGGCCCTTTTTCATCACATCACTTCTCATAGAAACGCCCTGCCGACATGACGACAGAGCCGCCCCCCTCCCGAAACATTTTCCTGGCCTTTAGCGATTACCCAATTTGAGCAATCGCTGGCCAAAGGCCTCAATATCTGATTGGCCGTGCAGGGTAGCGAAATCCTCCACCATAGCCCCCTGTTTTTCCAAAAGTCCCATTACTGCCTTAAGGGACTTGCCCGCTCCAAACAATTTGCCGCTGACAAAGGCCGCTGCCTTCCTGCCTTCCAAGCGACTCAGCCGAGCACTGGTTGCCACTAGGTCCTCAGCAATTTTACCTCCGAAAAACCCCAAGGTGGGACTACCTAGAACGACGAGATCATAGGACGCTCCCGAAATGGGGCTGCTGCCCTGGGGCTCTGCCTGCATGAGCTGCACTTGGCAGTTACTCTTCTTGAGAACACCAGCAAGCCCCTGGGCTAGGGCCCCAACGCGCCCTTCTTTGCTGTACAAAATCAATATTCGCATCTGACAATACCCCCACAACAGGTTGGGCTATAGCACGCCGCCCATTGCTAACAGGATTCTGTAGAACCTGCCAGGATCCTTCTTAAAACCTACATAGCGGCTTCAATCCGTCGACGGATGACCTTAGCTAATCGATGAATCCCTTTTTCGATATCTGTCTCAGAAGCCTGACTATAGGCGAGCCGGATGGTATTATGGCCGGTCCCGTCCACATGGAAACCCTTCCCACTAACGTAGGCTACCTTCTCCTCTGCTACCGCAAAGGGCAACAATGTCTTAGTGTCAATATATGATGGAAGCCGTAACCAGACGAAAAATCCACCTTGTGGCCGAGTCCAGTGCACCTCCGGCGGCATATATTTCGATAGCGCCTCCAACATAGTATCCCTCCGCCGCCGATAGAGGACCCTCAGCGACTCAATATGTGCGTCCAGCTCTCCACTTAATATGCTGTCCAATACTAATTTCATGCCCAATGAACTTGAGCAAAGATCGGTTCCCTGTTTCGCAATGGTCAACTGGCGAATCAAGGACTGGGAGGCTGCCACCCACCCCACCCGGGCTCCCGGAACCAGGATCTTGGAGAAAGAGCCTAGATAAATCACCCGGCCTTCTTCGTCCATGGCCTTAATATGGGGTAAAGGCTCTTGGCCAAAGGAAATGTTGCCATAGGGATTATCCTCCAGGATGAGGAAGTCGTATTCCCGAGCCAAATTCAGCAGCCCCCGCCGCCGCTCAACCGAAAGAGTCACTCCGGTGGGGTTTTGAAAATTGGTCACAGTATAGATGAATTTCGGATGCTGGCCTTTGCTAGCCATCTCTTTTAGCTTATTGGCCATGACATCAATCCTTAGTCCATCATCATCCAGGGGAATCCCGACTTTTTGACCCTGGTAGTTGCCAATGGCATTCAGACCCCCGATATACCCTGGCTGCTCCACCAAGACAAAATCACCGGGATCGAGGAAAACCTTGCAAATCAGATCTAAGGCCTGCTGGGAACCATTGGTAATCAAGATGTTTTCCACATCCGAGGCAACGCCATCAGCTTCCATCATCAGGGCAACTTCTTGCCGCAGCTCCTCCAGCCCCTCGGTAGGACCATACTGGAGCCCAGAATAATCATGGCGGAACATTCCCTGCAAAAGCCTCTCTATGAGCGGTACGGGGAAAGCCTCGGGTGCAGGAAACCCACCGGCAAATGAGATAATCTCCGCATCTTCTGTTAGTTTGAAAGCATCCCGAATATCCGAACCCCGCATATCTCCTACTCGCTGAGCATAGTAACGTTCCATCTGCAACATTTTTTCACAGCTCCTTCATACTTGCTTAAGCAATCAAAAAAACCCGCCCCTGTTGCCAGAGACGGGATTCCCGCGGTACCACTCCTGTTGCCAGCTACTGCCGGCCCCTCAATCTCCAGCCATGGATCTCATGCCCAGTGTCGGGCTCATAAGATCTCTAGCTAGAGCACCCTTGTAACGGAGGGCATCCGGTCTGCTTGTAGCCTTAGGCTTTCACAGACTGCTCTGGGGGGGCCTGACTTCTCGGTCCGGAACTTTTCCACCACCGGTTCCTCTCTGGAGAACCTACAGAAGACTTCATCCCCATCATCGCTACCTATTCACTTATGTTTCGGAGGATCAAAAAACCTCCGCCCCTTATGGGACGGAGGTACCGTGTTACCACCCATTTTCGCCGCTAGCTCACGCCAGTGACCTCATGATGCAATGCTGCATCGTTGCTAACGGAGTTTCCATCTCCGGTGACCCCTTACCAGCATACCTTAGTATACTGTTCGGACACAGCTCAGGGGTGGCTTTCAGCTCGCACCAGATACCGCCTCTCACCCTGCACGGCTCGCTTAGATCCAGAAACCAGCTTACTCTTCCCTTCATCACTTTGCGATTTAGATACGACTATTATACTAGCTCAATCACCAGCTGTCAACTGGTTAACGGAAAATTGCTCAACGGGAGTCATGCTCCCAGTTCCGCTGCATACGAGGCAGAAGAGATGGTATCACCCATGCCCACAGTGCTAACCGGATTGGGCACAATATGGGCTGGAGTTGCAACCAAATAATGATCTTCAAACTCCAAATAACCATGGGTCAGTAAATCAGCCGCCTGGGGGTGCTCGCCTTTGAGCTCTTCCGCCAAGCCCGCTAGCTCTCGGAAACCCACATCTGACAAAGCTAACTCACTTGCTTCCTTTAGCTTCCTGCGCTCCACATAACCACCATACTGGGCCTTCATGGCATTGACAGCAGAAGCAAAAAGACAAGACTGGCGCGCCTCTGTCATGGATACAGGATAGGGCTTCTTTAAGATCAGCACATAGTATCCCAGATTATGTAGGTGGATCCGATCAAGCTGCATATGCCTAAAGAGCCGCAGAGCACCCTGGTACAAGGAGTAAGCCCGTTCATCCTCCTCGATGGCCTGCATTTCCGCCTCATAACCATATTCTCTAAGTACTCGCTTAATCTCATTCTCATTGATCCCAAAGCTCTTGATCTCCTGGCAGATTGTCTGTAGCATCTCGGGCTCTAGGTCGGGCCGCTTCATGGGCACATATTCGAAATGCATGACCAAATTGGGATTCCGCTCCTTCAGCGCATGTAGCTGTTGAACGGAATCTGCCATGAACTCCTCAAAAGTGCGGCCACAGCTGTTCATCGGTTCAGCATAGTGATAACCAGCCATAAAGGCCACATCTATATTTTCACCTAGCTCCGGCAAGTGTTGGGCTGTTGCGGAATCAAACGACATAACTGACCCCTTGGGGCGAGTAGCAAGAATCACCCGATTGGCCCGGGGTGTAGTTACAACTTCCTCTCCAAAGCCTACAGTCTCACCTTTAGCATACTCGAAAATCCAGTTGATCTTGGTCTCATCTGATGACCGCGCCGCCTCTGATACCGGCCGAATCTCCATCTTGCCCTCTGCCAACATCGGTGTCGTCACGCCATCGACAAACAACCGAGCCTGTTTAGGTGATAGCAACGGGGTATAGACCGTGGATTTCACTCCTAGGGTAGCCATCTGATTCGCGATAATCCCCGCCTGACCACCCATATTCTCCCTAGCGCCCACGAAATATTCATCAAGCCAATCCAAGAGGGAGAGATTCTCCAAAACTATGTGAAAAGACTTACCACCAGCTAGGCAATCTTTGAGGACTATCAGAAGATCCTCTTTACTGCTGATGGCGGTTATGTCTTCTGCCTTACCGCCGGCGACCATCTCCCAGGAGATTGTTGCATCCCCTGCCTTTATGCTGTCCATCAAATCGCCGGTTATGTGGACTACCGCATCAATGTTGCTATTAAATGCAGCAAGTACTCTAGATCGAATCTGCCGTTGGCAGGCTTGCCGCAAGTGTTCGTGCCACAAGTTCTTATCCACCAAAACGCTTCCCTCCACACACATTGATGTGGGAAACCCGGGAAGAACCCCAGCTCCCCTACTCTTCCTTTCGACAATATCCTAGTTTCCCCTGCCGGAATCACCCCAGGTTCCACCAACAAGAGAAGCTTTGGCCCCTCGAGAGAGATCACCGTTGTATCCCGCAGGCCTGGTTCCATGGTTCCGGCACGAGAGGCGCATACTGGTATGGGCATTTCGCCTGAGGAACAAGACAGAATCTTCGAACGCTTCTATCGGGTGGACAAAAGCCATTCTAGGGAAACCGGTGGCACGGGCTTGGGGATTTCCATCGTCATAGATAAACGAAACTCAGCCATTTACTCGCTATCTCCCGGGCCCGCTTTAAGGTGGATACAGGAGTCGGAGCAATGTCCAGCTGGTAATTGGGGAAATAACGTGAAAAATGCACTGGAGTTTCTCCTCCAAGGTTGTCTCTAATCCAGCGGGCAAAGCCTGCTAGGCTCTCATCATCGTCGTTGTGACCCGGGATCAAGAGATATGTCACCTCTATGTGACAGATATCCCGGGCTACCCGGGCATTGTCCAACACCGGTTGCAGGCTTCCACCGCAAAGCTTTCGATAAAACTCTTCATCCCAGCCCTTGATGTCGATATTGACAGCATCAATGTGGGTGAGCAGCCTTTGCCAGGGCTCCATGGATATATACCCATTGGTAACCAGCACTGTCTTGAGCTCTGCGGCCTGCACTAACTCAGCGGTATCAAAGACAAATTCATACCACATCAGTGGTTCATTGTAAGTGAAGGCAACTCCGATACAACCCGCATCTCCATAGTCTCTGGCAAGTTCTACAACCGCCTCGGGAGTAATATGACTAGCGTCTCCAGTAGTTTGGGAGATCTGCCAGTTTTGGCAGAATTGGCAGCGCAAGTTGCAGCCAAAAGACCCCAAAGACAAGATAGTACTTCCAGGATAGAAATGATATAAGGGCTTTTTTTCTATGGGATCTAAAGCAACGGAACTGACGACGCCATAGCTATCCGCTACTAGGCCTTGGGCCCTATTTGTGCGCATGCGACAGCGGCCAGCTTTCCCCGGCAGTACTAGGCAATGATGGGGACACAAATCACAGCGGGCCCCCCCATTTTCCATATGAAAATAGGCTGCCGCCCTATCATGAATCGGCATGACTCTCCCCTCCCTTAAGATTTCACTGATAGCGCCGAACCCCAAAGCGAAACAATTGCACATCTTCACCGGGTTTGATGCCGCCCTTGTTCCGGGCAATAGCCACTTGCTGGGCTGCGCTGTCGATGCCCTGCAGATCTGGCAAGAGCAGGCCTTTGCGATTACCGGCTTCGACGATGACACCAAAGCGCTGGGGATCGAGGTCATGGAGAGTATTCACTGGCTCTGGTGAGCCCAAAACATCCACTGAATACGATAGTTCTTCCAGTTCCCCCGCTT
>DAIQRD010000081.1:0-11621 GCA_036786445.1 Bacillota bacterium | reverse complement strand
GCGAACACATGTGAACCAATCCATACTATGATGCTCCTTGACCAGATCCATGGATTCACTGGTTTAGATGGATTCCAGAAAAAGGTAGCTCCATAGCCGGGATCATATCCGTTGATGGCATCCCTGGCTGCTCGGTAAGCTGCGGCACTCGGTGACCGCCGCCATATGAGCCCGTTGCTGACAGACTCAAAGGCATTGGGCTGAAAGATCACGCCACTGAGCGAATTGGGAAACCGTGGATCCGCCACCCTGTTAAGAATCGTAGACGCCACCGCCACCTGGCCAGAGTAGGGCTCTCCCTCAGCCTCACCCGCGACCACCCGGGCTAGTAAATCAACATTATCGACTCTGGAGACTCCCCGAGAGGCCACTGTTCGACCGGCGGTGGGCGTGGGTGCTGCCACGGCAAATCCCAAAGCTGCCCAAGTCCTCGCCCCCACCAACCCATCAGCGGGCAACCCGGAACGTTGTTGGAATCTACGAACCGCTTGGGAGGTCTCTGTGCCGAAGACCCCATCAATGGAACCCCGGTAATAGCCCCAGCTTTGCAGTTTCCACTGCACCAACCGCACGTCATAACCGCCACTACCCCAATGGAGTGTAGGTTTGGCCTGAGCTTCCACCAACTTCGGCCCCTCTACGGGGTTGAACGACCCTAAGACCAATGCGACAAGTATCACTGCTCCGAGAAACACAGCTAACCGCTTCATGCCTATTTAACCTCCTGCTGCTTGTCCTCATGATTTGTCCGAGTCCGCGCGCCACTGTATAGC
This sequence comes from Bacillota bacterium, assembly GCA_036786445.1. Lineage (GTDB taxonomy): Bacteria > Bacillota > Limnochordia > DTU087 > DTU087 > JAAZMF01. The sequence goes on along the minus strand of DAIQRD010000081.1, from coordinate 10,848 downwards.
GCATAGAGGATTCACCTGTATTGTCTTGTAGTATGCCCAAATTTATACCTTGGGGAAAGTAAGTGCCCATATGGTAATCTATGGTGGGAAGGTAACAAGGAAATAGCAAAGAAAAACCCCCACAGCAAGGTGGGGGTAGGATTTACATTGTGCCCATAGAAATCTAGCGCGGGTCTAGAACCTTTCGCGGACTTGGTAGTGTGTGTGCAGTAGCTTGTGGGATTTTTCCCCCAGGGGCTTACCCAGGAATTCCTCGTATAATGTCTGCACTGCTGGGTTCTCGTGGGATTTGCGTAGAGACATCCCAGCATCCTCTTCATAGATAGCCTGAATTCGATCCGCGCGCTCCGCATTGGTAGTGGGAATCGGTTGTCCGCCTCCACCAATACACCCTCCGGGACAACACATGACCTCGAGGAATTGGAAATCCGCTTCTCCAGCTCTAATCTTATCCATCAGGGTTTTGGCGTGTTTTAGGGAATGGGCAACAGCCACTTTCACTTCTAGTTCTGATTTCTCAAGGCTTGCGCCATTACCGTCTCCAGCTGCTGCTGCCTCTGGCAAAGGCAATTTCACAGTGGCGGATTTGATGCCCTCTAGACCCCGCACATCCTCGAAGTTCAGGTTTTCCAGTTCAGTACCAGTGACCAACTCATAGACGGTCCGCAGGGCAGCTTCCATAACGCCTCCACTGGCACCGAAAATGGCTCCGGCTCCGGTGGAAATACCTAAGGGTACGTCATATTCTTCCTCGGGTAAATCAGCAAAATCAATGCCCGCTTCCCGGAACATGCGTCCCAATTCCCGAGTGGTTAACACGATGTCTACATCGGGATGGCCACTATCATTCATCTCGGGACGGCCTGCTTCGAATTTCTTCGCAGTACAGGGCATAATGGAAACCATCACTATGTCCTTGGGATCGATACCTGACTTCTGGGCATAATAAGTCTTAGCCAATGCCCCGAACATCTGCTGAGGTGACTTGCAGGTAGACAAATGATCCAGAAGATCAGGATAATAATGTTCAATGAACTTGATCCACCCAGGACTACAGGATGTGATCATGGGCAAAGTCCCACCCGTCGACAAGCGCTCCAATAACTCGCTACCTTCTTCTAGGATGGTCAAATCTGCAGAGAAGTCAGTATCAAAAACTCGGTCAAAACCTAACCGCCGCAAGGCTGTAGTCAGTTTTTTTGTCACTCTAGTCCCTGCAGGCAGACCGAGCTCCTCACCAATGGACACCCGTATGGCAGGAGCAGTTTGTACCACAACATGCTTGGTGGGATCAGCCAAAGCTGCCCAAACCCCTTCAGTGTCATCCTTCTCTTTAATAGCTCCCACTGGACACACTAACACACATTGTCCGCAATTCACGCAGCTGAGCTCCACTAAACTCTTCCAGAAAGGTGCACTCACTACTGTATCAAAACCCCGATTCACTGATTCCAATATGCCAACACCCTGAACATCATGGCAAACACTGACACAGCGACGGCAGTTGATACATTTGTTCGGATCTCGAATCACTGAAGGTGATAGCTCATCTAGAGGGAGTCCCCGCTCTACATAGGGGAAAGATATTTCCCGCACACCTAAGCGGTGAGCTAGAGACTGCAGCTCACAGTTTAAATTGCGTTCACATTGGAGGCAGTCCTGAGGATGGTGTGCTAACATGAGTTCCACTACAGTCTTCCGTGCCTCCCGCACCCTGGCAGTGTTTGTCTTGACCCGCATTCCTTCCGCGACTGGATAAGCACATGCCGGTTGAAGTACCCGCTGTCCCTCTACTTCTACTACACATATCCGACAAACAGCCTTTATGCTCTGATCAGGGTGATAGCAGAGGGTGGGAATATCTATGCCCAGCACCTGAGCTGCCTCCAAAATGGTTGAACCCGTCGGCACCCCAACAGTCTGCCCATCTATGGTAAGATTCACAGTAGCCATTTTCTTCCCCCCTCTAAGCGATTTGACTCACTGCATTATTACAGATCCCCGCAGGGCAGACACCTTGGACAATATGGGCCTCGTATTCTTCTGGGAAAAAGCGCATAGTTGTCAGAACTGGGAAGGGAGCTGTTTGCCCTAAGGCACACAATGAGGCATCCTCCATGGTTCTGGCCAAACGGCGGATCAGTTCCATATCCTTTTCTGTGGCTTCCATCCGAGAGATCTTATCTACCAGCTCATAGAGTCGCTGGGTCCCCTCTCGGCAAGGTGTACATTGACCACAGGATTCGTGGCGGAAAAATTGTAGAAAACACTTTACAACATCAATAATACAGTGGCTATCATCCATAATCATTAAAGCACCGGATCCCAAGGCAGAGCCGGCAGCAGCTAGAGAGTCTATATCCATGGGTACATCTAGAAGAGCTTCTGGCAGGCAGCCTCCAGAGGTCCCGCCGGTTTGAGCCATTTTGAAAGTCCGTCCATTAGGTATGCCCCCGCCAATGTCATAGATGACTTCCCGAAGGGTTATGCCCATGGGAACTTCGATCAACCCTGCATTGTTTATATTACCGGTCAAAGTGAACACTTTGGTACCAGCGCATTTCTCAGTACCGATACTGCGGAACCACTCAGCCCCTTGTAGAATAATGGTAGGGACGTTAGCCAATGTCTCCACATTATTTACACAGGTGGGTTTGCCCCAGAGCCCTACAGAAGCCGGGTATGGTGGTTTGTAGCGGGGCTCGCCTCGCTTGCCCTCTATGGAGTTAATCAAGGCAGTCTCTTCTCCGCACACGTAGGCGCCGGCCCCTATCTTAACCTCTATATCGAAGCCAAAGCCTGTGCCGAAAACGTTATCTCCCAATAACCCATATGCTCGAGCCTGTTCTATGGCATGGGTCAACCTGTCGATGGAGAGCTGGTACTCTCCTCGAAAGTAAATATACCCCCGGGAAGCTCCAATGGCGTAGGCCGCGATGGCCATCCCCTCAATCACCGAATGGGGATCACCTTCAAGAATCAGGCGGTCTTTAAATGTCCCCGGTTCTCCTTCATCGGCATTGCAGATAAGGTATTTCTGATCGCCTGCTGCCCTAGCAGTGAAGTCCCATTTTAGTCCGGTAGGAAAGCCCGCTCCCCCCCGGCCCCGAAGACCTGAATCCTTCACCGTCTGGATAACTTCTGCCGGCTGCATTCGCAGAACCCTGCCCAAAGCCTCATAGCCATCTCTGGCGATATACTCGTCGATACTATCAGGATCAATGAGGCCACAATTCCTCAGGACTACTCGCTTTTGCCGACTGTAAAAATCAATTTGCTGCCAGGTTTGCACGCTTTGAGCCTCAGCATCGCCTTTGTATAGCAGCCGTTTGACTACCCTGCCTTTGCGAAGATGCTCTGAGACGATCTCCTTGATATCATCAGGCGATACGCGGCAATAATGGACAGCTTCAGGATAAACCACCATCACCGGTCCAGCTTCACACAGGCCGAAACACCCGGTCTCAATCACTTTTATCTCTTTATCTAGCCCTTGGGAACGGATCTCTTCCACAAGGGTAGTCCGCACTGATCGGGAACCCTTAAACGAACAATTGGCACCAGAACAAACTAGAACATGTGACCGAAAAAACTCCAACCATTTCCCCTCCTCTTGCGGTTTGTCTCAGTTCACGCACCTGTCTAGGAAGCGACTCTCACTACCAGAGTCTAGTCTTCATCGTAATTGGCCAGTACGTCTTTCACCTTCTCAGGTGTAAGGTTCCCGTATACCTGATCATTGATCATGACCGCAGGTGCAACTCCACAGACTCCTAGACAACTGGTGTATTCCAGCGTAAACTTCCGGTCCCTTGTCGTTTCTCCCATTTTGATGCCCAAACCTTGCTCAAACGCCCGAATAACTGCCTGGGCCCCCGTTATGTGGCAGGGGGCACTTTCACAAACTCGAATAACAAATTTACCCCGAGGACGAACTGAGTACAGGGAGTAGAACGTAGCAACACCGTATACTCGGCTAAGGGGAATATCCATAGCACGAGCCACCTGGGTCAACTCTGCTTCAGAAAGGGAATTGTTATCTGCTTGCACACCATGCAATATCTGCAAGAGAGAGTCTTCCTGTGCCCCATGTTGCGAGACAATCCGCAAGACGCGCTCCTCTACAGACTCAAGCTGTTCTTTGGGGATAGCCACCACAGAGCCTCCTTTCAATTTCTCCTAGTTCACAGCATCTTCTCTAGCAATCACATATTCTCCGATAACCTGACCATTGACGATATGGCTTGTCACCATGGATCGCGCCTTATCTGCCGTCATATATCCATAGGTGATCTTAGGTTCGCCAGATCGAATTACCTCAACCAAGGGCTCTTTTTCACACAGCCCCGCGCAGCCCGTCTGTGTAACAACGACATCATCCAAGTTCTTTTTCTGTAACTCATCGACCAGGGCTAGCATTACTTCCCGGGCACCAGCGGCAATACCACATGTTCCCATGCCGACAATAATCTTCGTGCCCTCTGTTTGCTCCCGCAAACGGATCGTCTCCTGTGCTTTGTCCCGTAACTGTCTCAATTCATCCAAAGATTTCATCTGCTAATGCACCCCCATGAAGATAACTATTGCCTTGCTCTAGATACGACCTCAACCATTGCATAACCACCGGAAGCGTCAGAGCCTCTTCACCCACTTCCGCTTTGATGGTGCGGGTATCTACCTCCCATATCCGATCATTTACGCGGTGACGGTAAACCACATCCACCTCTGGGTTGCTAACAATTACTGCCAGCATGGTACTTGCCATGTCCCCCAAAGGCATCCTGTCTATATGGCTATGCTGAAACCTGGCTGTTACCACTGTTCCTTTACCCGGCTCGGAGCTGATGGATAGATTCCCCGCTGAGCGCTCCACCGCCATTTTTAGCAAGGGAATACCCAACCCTACTTTCCGGGTAGTTCGGGTAGTGGTGAAAGGATCGAGGACCTTTCGGACAAGTGTCTTGTCCATACCGCACCCATCGTCTTCTATGGTTATGACAAGGGAGTCAAGTGCCGTGTCCTCGACTATTTCTACTTCTATGAGCTTTGCCCCTGCCCGCAAGGAGTTTTGTATGACATCAAGCACATGCAGGGCTAATTCTCGCATATCATCATCCTACTCGAATCCGCAGGTGGTCGCGGGATGCCAGCAGACTCTTCAGAGCTGTAAAGCTTGGCCTCTCCATGAGCACCACTGATTGAAAACTGCCCACTAGGTCAGTAAGCTGGTGAGCATCGGAACTGCACAAAACCGGGTACTGCCTTAGCTGCTCATATTCATTGGTGAACCTCTCATAGGTAAATGATCTGTCAATCTCCACAGCATCTAGCGAAAGATTCGGCGGCACAAACCCCAACTGGCCAACAAGGCTATACGCACGGCGATTAATATGAGAAGCTATGACCAAACCTCCATGGGCGGCAATGGCCTCGCCTACCTCTTCGACTCCAAGGAGCACGGATTGCATGAGCAATTTTTCGATAGAACCAATCTGCTTGTCTTCACTATCATACAATATCTGCTCACCAAAGACCTCCGGCCGATTGGGTATATCTGGAAGATACTCCCATACAAACTTCTCGAAAGCTAAAGCCAAATCCAAAGTCGGGAAAATGGCCAGTAAATGCACCTCTTCCCTAGTCTGAACTTCCATTCCCGCTAAGACCGATAAACCCAACTCGGCTCCCACCTGCATTACAGTACCCGCATTTGCCACTGTATTGTGATCTGTGATAGCGATCAGAGCAAGTTTCTCTAGCTGTGCCATGCGCACAATATTCCAGGGGGACATTTCCTGCTCAGCACAAGGCGATAACCCAGTATGGACGTGGAGATCAATGGGCATCCACTTAGCCACTCCGAATAGCACCTCGGACACCCAACTCATACAAACGCCCCACTACCTCAAAGGCAGGTAAGTCTGTAGCAAATACAGGGATACCCACTTCCTTTGCTTTTTCCAGCGTCCCCGCCTCCGGTTGCACTCCGCCCGCGATAATAACCGCCGCAGCATCGATCAGTGTTGCCACAGCGATCACATTGGAGTGTACCTGGTTTGTTACCCATATGGATCTAGCGGCTGCTTTCCCCATAACATCACTGAGGAGATCTGAACAGTAGCCCCCTTTTACCTCTGCCTCTCCCGAGCAGTCCCCACATGGGGGCAGAGATAGTGCTTCGGTTATTGCTGCCCACTGCAAGTCTATTCACCCTTTCCCCACGAAGTCTTACTTGGCGGCTTAATCACCACTCGCCCCTGGCTCAGATATGCCTTCTTTTGTGTGCTCTTGCTCCTCTTCGTATACTTCGCCTTCATAGGATATAGAGCCTGGCACCCTCCGGGCTAATTCGAGCAGATCCTCAGCTAGAGACTGGACTCCGTCCCGGAGCACAAATACGCAATCCCCTTCTGTGGCCAATCCTTGAACAATATCCTCTGCCAACGCTTGGCAACTAGGTGACCCACAGGATCCGCAGTCCAAACCTGGCAAGGAGGCAACTGTCTTTTCCAATAGCTCCATCTTCTCGATGGCCCTAGTGAAATCATCATCTAGCTTGAGAATAGAACGGGGTTCAAGCTCCATCTCCAGATTGTAGGTTCCCGTTGCCCAGTTTCGTTCGAATTCTTCCACGAGCTCAGAAGGGATCTCGTTGGGAAGCTCACGAGTCAGGTTTTCCAGATTTACCCTAGCCAGAAAGGCATTCTGTACAGTCAACGGACCACCGACACAGCCTCCACGACAGGCTTGACACTCAATGAAGTCAACATCATGGAATTTACCTATCTCAATTTCACTGAGTACATCAATAACTGCATGAATCCCGTCTACTGCTACATGTTTTGATGCTCCGATGGCATCCTCCTCCCCAGATGCCCGTCCCCAGAGGATACCGGCGGCACTGGCCTGCTGGAGTTCGGGGGTGTCCTCAAGATGAGGCAAAACACGTAACACCCGCGCGTAGACATCCGAGAGAGGTATGGCGCCATCCACCCAAGAGGCCGTCAAGCCAATAGGCTGCTTCAAGGCAGTGACTTTAGCCGGGCAGGGAGTAATAAAGAACGCCCCAATCTCCTCTCGCTTGAGGCCGTACTTGCGCATGATAGACTCTTTGGCGAATCGGGCAGCAATATCTACTGGAGCTTGAATTGGTATTAAGTGATCTATAAGATCTGGAAAACGCACCTGGATAAGGCGCACAATAGCTGGACAAGAAGAAGAGATCAAAGGGCGCTTAGGGCTATTTTCAATATACCGGCTGATAGCCAAACTGACATGCTCAGCTGCCTCTGCCACCTCATAAACAGAAGTAAAGCCCAGAGCCAGCAGTGATTGCAGTATCTTGCCAACTGTGACATCTGGACCCGAGAATTGACCGAAAAATGAAGGTGCCGGTAATGCAACTGTATAAGCATATTTATCAAACGAAGCAAAATCGTCAGCAATGGCCCTCTTTGCGTGGTTCGGGCATGTTCTAATGCATTCCCCACAATCAATGCAGCGCGTTTCCAAGATCCGAGCCTTGCCGTTGCGCACCCGGATGGCTTCAGTCGGACAGCGCTTGATACAAATCGTACACCCTTTGCAGTTATCGGTATCTAGCGTAACTGAGTGAAAATATGGCTGCAATTTTACTCACCAGCTTTATGCAGGATTTTTACCTGCAACCGCGTGCCTTCACCTATTGTAGATTCTATGGAAAATTCATCTGCACTTCTGCGTATATTGGGAAGGCCCATTCCCGCACCAAAGCCCATCTCCCTAACGTCATCACTGGCTGTGGAATAACCTTCTTGTAATGCTTTGTCGATGTCTGGTATGCCAGGCCCGCAGTCTTCGCACTGTATCTCAATGCTATCGCAGGTTATGTCTACACTAATCTGACCGCCATAGGAGTGGATTACGATGTTCATCTCTGCCTCATAGGCTGCTATAGCAGCTCTACGAATAATGGCAGGATCAAGACCCAATTGCTGTAATACCCGCTTGAGTTTGCCGGCAGCCTCACCGCCTCGCACAAAGTCACCTGCCACAACATCATATGTGACTGACATCAGTGCCTCCGCGCCTCCAGCGGTTGTCACTAGTCGGACCCCCCTCCGGAATTAAGCTCTGAACACCCCTTCAATCCGCATCGATAGAGTCTCCCACAAGTCTCATAGAGAGGGTGGCTAGTAGTCAACAACGGTAGATCCTCTTCATTGGCCATCTCGATGACTTCAGGGCTAGGGTGTTTGCCACGGACGAAAACAATCCCGGCCAGATCCACTACCTGAGCCGTCCGTATTGCCTGGATAGAGGTCAAACCAGTCAGGAGCAGCGTCTTGGCCTTGGTAAAAGCCAACACGTCACTCATAAGATCAGCCCCACAGACTGATAGCACCTGGTACTCCATGTGATCCACCTTTGTCAAAAGCTCTGCATCAATTATTTCCATTACATCCCGTATTCTCATTAATCATCACCTATTATCAAAAGTGCACTCGTGACGGGGTCCCCATCAAAACCCCGTATGTTCAGTTTTTACTATGGTATTACCTAATAATACACATTCATCCTTTTCGTTGAAGTTCCTGCCTCTTCGGTTCACTACCCATGGATCATTACATTTCAAGTTAGCATCTCACCATCCAAAGATAGCAAAAAATCGCTCCCTTTAATGCACGGGAACGATCTGTAGATGGCGGAGGGGGTGGGATTCGAACCCACGGAGGCTCATCACCTCAGCGGTTTTCAAGACCGCCACAATCGTCCGCTCTGACACCCCTCCATATGCTCTTAGCACGTTACATTTTATCATGGGGCCAGCCCTAACGTCAACCCACCCTCGATTTCAGTACAGGGGCTATTGGCCGCTTATCGGGCACCTACAGATAGGAAATCTGCTCTTTGACAAGGAATATAAGCTGGAGAGGAGTAATCAGTATCGGGCATGGTTACCAAGGGATGCATCTTGGCCCTAACAGAGAAAGATCGGCTAAGGTGGTAACTAATCAGTGATGCTCCTAGGGCAGCTCAACATCAGCAGAACCGCGCCCGCAATACTCCCACAGCCGAGGGAGAGTTTCTGGAGAGAGGAGCAATTATCATGCAAGGAATGGTGTCAGTTAGGAATCTGGTCAAAACGTTCGTATCAAACGATGAAACGGTGGCGGCTCTCAACAACGTGACTTTATCTACCCCTCCCAATAGGATTCTAACCCTTTTGGGGCCTTCCGGATGCGGGAAGACCACACTACTCAGATGTATAGCCGGGCTTGAATCTCCCGACTCAGGCGAGATCCTTATCGGTGACGAGGTGGTGTGGTCAAAGGCTCAGGGCATATCTTTGCCCCCTGAGCGACGGGGTATTGGAATGGTATTTCAGTCTTATGCGATTTGGCCTCATATGACCGTCTTTGGAAACGTCGCTTACCCACTCGAGGTTCGTAGAACACCAAAGAAAGAGATCGAGGAGCGGGTTAAGAAGATCCTCGATCTTGTGCAGCTGGGCGGTTTCGAGAATCGACTAGCGACCAAGCTTAGTGGCGGACAGCAGCAGAGAGTGGCTCTCGCCCGGGCCCTCGTAGCCGAGCCCAAAGTGATCCTTTTTGATGAGCCCCTCAGCAACCTGGACGCAAAGCTCCGTGAGAGCACACGTAAGGAGCTCAGAGACTTCCTTACGGAGCTCGCTATCTCTGCCATCTATGTGACTCACGATCAGGTAGAGGCCCTGACGATTTCCGACGACATTGCAATAATGCGTGGAGGCTCAATAGTTGAACGAGGCACGCCCCAGGACATTTACCTCCGCTCTAACAACCCATTCGTGGTGGACTTTATCGGCAGAGCCAACTTCCTGGACGCGACGATCAAGGGTTATCAAGACGAGAACCATGCCATCGTATCTTGCGCCTTAGGTGATATTGTATGTAGCGCTCCGTCCGGCCTTGACATCGGAACTGAGGTGACTATCTACACTCGCCCCGAATCCTTCGAGTTGGTGCCACCTTCCTCCCCACCGATTGAGAACGAGTTTGAGGGTACCGTTACAAGCCTTCTTTTTGCAGGGGAAGCGCACGAGGCAGAGATCTCCGTTGCTGGGGCTCGTGTACTTGCAAAGCTCGAATTCCATATCCCGCTCAAAAAGGGTGACAAGGTGCGACTGCATATCGACCGTGAGTGGTGCCGTGCCCTTAACCCTGCAGAGGAGGCCTGACAGTGCTTAACCATCAATCTAGTCGTCACTTTCCACTGGTCGCATTACTTATCATTATTGTGGGCGCATTGACGGTCGGCCCTGTCGTAATGCTCGTGATAGGCAGCTTTTCTGAGGGAATCGGGGCCATTGGGAAGTTCACAACGGACAAGTACGTCGCTGCTTACACCGATCCCACACTTCCCAAAACGCTTTTGAATACAGCCATTTTCACCCTTGGGACCGCTTGTTTCTCGACGATTCTAGGTGGGCTTCTCGCCTATCTGAGCATCCGGACAGATATCCCGTTCAAGGGCTTGTTCCGAATCCTTCCGATAGTGCCTATGATGATTCCCCACGTTCTGTTCACAGCTGCGTGGATAACGTTGCTTAACCCGACCAATGGCATGCTGAACCTATTCCTCAGGAACCTGTTCGGGCTCTCGAGCGGGCCGTTCAACATATACTCATTGGGAGGCATGATCTTCCTTGAAGGGATGCTTGATCTGCCTGTCACCTATCTCGTGATCTCGCCAGCCATGTATTCCTTTGACACGATGTTGGAGGAGGCTTCTCGGGTCAGCGGGGCATCGAGCCTCTACACCTTGCGCAGAATCACGCTACCGATACTAAGGCCTGCCTTCCTGGCCACGTTCACCCTGGCCATTGTC
>DAIQRD010000080.1:0-11688 GCA_036786445.1 Bacillota bacterium | reverse complement strand
GATCATCTGTGGTCTCTGTGCGGGTGTTGGGAACGGTGTTGGGACTAGCCGAGGGTGCCGGCCTTTTCCCGCTGGATGGCTTCTTCCACTATGGCCTGGGTGGCAGTTGCACCGATGCGGTCCGCACCAGCTTTCCGCATGGCCAATGCTGCATCGAGTGTCCTGATGCCACCGGCTGCTTTCACCTTGACCTGGGATCCTGACGTTTGCCGCATGAGGCGAATATCATCTATAGTAGCGCCACTAGTGCCGAAACCGGTGGAAGTCTTGACGAAATCTGCGCCAACAGCTTCACATATCTGACATGCTTTTACCTTAAGCTCGTCTGTTAAGTAGCAGTTCTCTAAAATAACCTTGACAATGGCTCCCCGGGAATGGGCTGGCTCTACCACAGCTCTGATCTCCTGGGTTACGTAATCCATATCGCCAGACAGCAGGCGGGAATAGTTCATTACCATATCTAGCTCGACTACGCCGCCATCCATGGCCTCCATTGATTCAGCGATTTTCATGGCAGTGGTATTGGTCCCATGGGGAAACCCTATAACGGTACTGAGGGCTATGCCACTTCCCTCCAGGAGTTGTCTGGCTAAGTCAACATCAGAAGGCCGTACACAGACCGAAGCCACAGCGTATTTCCTGGCAACATCGCAACCAGCTCTCACATCTTCCACAGTCAGGTTAGGACGCAACAGGGAATGATCGATCATTTGCGCGATATCCTGAGCTCTTATCATGGAAAACACCTCTCTTTCAAGATACTATTCAGTTCTGTATTCGGTTTCGGGGGTGGCTGATCCTTTAACGTTAGCGTATCGATCATATTCACCCACACTCTGAGTGAGGCGCTAAGGGCGGGGTATGACCTAGGGGCATTGGCCAAGGTCAAAGACGTTAACCGCATAGCTGGCACCCTTATTTCCGAGGATACCGCTGATACAATTGGTGGTTTACGGGCATTAGAAGCCACAAAGCTGGGGAAACCATTGAGGCAGGGCATGTGTATTTGCCAATATTAATGGCTGGGAGATGCTCTGCTGTTCATCGAATATGATATGATCATTGCGAGCAATGGGCAGGTTGGGCCAATAGAAAAGAGAAGGGTGAGTGGGGTATGGCTTTTCGGTTTGGGCGGAAAATGGTAAAGATTAATGGGAAGTTGCGGGAATACCATATTGTAGAACATGATGGAGCAGCAGCGATTATTCCCTGGCACCATGGGAAATTGACTTTGGTTCGTCAGACACGACCCGCCGTAGAGCAACAACTTCTGGAAATCCCCGCCGGTGCTTTGGAAAAGGGTGAGGACCCCCTGACAGCTGCCCGGCGTGAGTTGGCGGAGGAGACGGGTTGGCGAGCAAGGTCATGGCATAAATTAGGGGAGCTGTACCTAGCTCCTGGTTACAGTACAGAAATTCTGCACTTATACCTGGCCACCGATTTGTCTTTGGGTGAGCAAAATCTCGATGACTCTGAAGATATTGAAGTGGTGCACATGGACTGGCAAGAAGCATTAGCCAAGGCACGAAGTGGAAATATTAAAGACGCCAAAACGTTAGCGGCTCTATTTCATCTTGAGGCCTGGCTAAGAGAACAAGCTGAGGACCAGTCCTTAGCTCGGTAGGCTAGGCTCCATGGGACCCCATACCACAGCAAACCGGTTGGCAAAGGGAGGGAACGACTTGAAAGATAAGTACCAGGAGATCATGGAAGAACTTGATTATATAACTACTCATGAAGGGTTCGTGGAAACCTGCTTGGATTTGCGGGATTCCATGTACTTCTACGATAAGGCTTTGATCTTGGCCGGTTATGCCAGTTCAGTGGAGATGCTAATGAGTCTTGCCATGTTTTGGGCTACCTTAGAGGGATCAGATAGCTCTGATGAGGTATTTCATGAGATAGCTGCCACTATCGGCAGTTTAGATGATAGGCTGCGGGCCTCGGGTATAACCATGGATGTGGCAGCTCTAGTAGAGACCTTTCTTCAGACTAGTGGTTGGGTCTTGGAGCAGCGCTACGTTGTTTTTCGGGAAATGTTCCATGCCTATGGTCAGAATAACTATAGTATCAATGATAGTCCTGACGAGCTGCTGCATCAGACTCAGCTACTCGTTGAGGCAGACAATGAAGCAGCGGCACAATTGATGGGCAGGGTGGGAGCAATGGCACTGCGGGGTGTGGAGATCAGGCCTGTATGGTTTTTCATCGCCCGCCCCAGGCTGCAAATGTGGCTAAGAGGCATCTTAGGAGCTATCCAAAACTTTGCAGCAGCAGGGCAGTTTTCTTTTCCCGTGGATGCCGTGGAAAAGGAAAGACAGAAGTGGCGGATAGATGCCAGAAGGCCTGTGGTGGATCTGAAAGCCTTCCGCAATTTGCGCTACCCCATGATGCCTACAGACACCCCAGATATTTTGCGTAGGGGAGAGCTAGACGATGATTTGCTAGATCTGTTTGATGATGGTCCTTTAGATGAAGAGACAATCGATCGCTTGGTAGCAGCCGATCAGTCTAGTAAGCATGTTCTCTTAGCGATTCTGGAGACTGGGGAACTGGCAGATGAAGATGCTGCCGGTGGGGGCTGGGCCCCAGCTAATGCCATGCGCATCTTGAAAAGGCTGGAGTATCCCGAGACTGTGGCTGCCTTGCTGGGGCTGTTGGGTCGGCTGCGGCCTGGCACAGTCCTCTATAGCCATGTGATGACCACTCTAGTCGATCAAGCGGATGTGGCCTTGGAAATGGCATTGGCAAAGCTCAAGGAAGCGGAGCTGAGTGTTGAAGAAGCACTGGCGCTAATTGATTTCCTCACCCAGGTCCAACCATCTAGAGTTTACCCAGCTTTAGTCAGTTTACTGGATAAAGCAGAGAGTTGGGAGGAGAAGATGGCAGTAGCTCGTGGTCTGCTACAGACCGGCGATACCCGGGCTATTCCCCATCTGCGGCGTTTAGGAGCATCCATGTCCAATTCCCCTTATGGTGGTGCAGTTAAGGAGTTTTTGGATGTGGCTGCCCGGCAGATGCGGACCAATCAAAGGCAGAAAAGGCGTGTATGAAGGGGTACCCGGCCTATAGGTTGCTTAAGCCAAAATACCCCCGTTAGATATCGCTAGATGTGGATTGTGGTTTCCAACCGTTTGCTAGCCCAAAATGAAGGCGGAAGATGAGATCAAGTCACCTAGACCTACTGTAAGCACAGGCTTTTCCACTACCTTAGTGGGCACAAATACTATATGCCGACCGTTCTTGCTGCCCACCCCAGTATTGACAAACTCCTCACAACCAAGCTCCTCAGCCAATGCTTGTAGCCGTTCCTCTGCCCCTTTGGCTAATGGCACATTTAGACCGGTGAGGATTTCCTCCCAGGTTCCCACTTTGCCGATGGTAGAGCGGCTGGCAGCTAGTGTTGCTCCGAACAGCATACCATCACGGCATTGCTCACCGGTGGTATACTCACTATCTACTAGGGTGAGGTAGTAGCCTAAGTCATGTAGCTGAATGCGGCGCAGGCCCGTTCTGTCAGCCAATCTCTCTAGACCCCGCAAAACCGCAGCCATGGAACTATGTTTTTCAATGTCTTGGGCTAATCCAGGTTCCCCCTGATCTCGCAACACAGCACAGAGTTCCACTTCATTTAAACCTAGACTATCTACTGTGGGCAGAATATGATCGACGATTCCCTTCCTAATAGCTGAGCTTGCGATGGAAGCGAATTCATAGTGAAACCGCAGATCAGTATGGGTTTTCTTTGTTTCCCGCAGGAAGCGGGCTACTGGCTTCAAGTATGTCTCCCATGTAGTCCCATCAGGATATTTCTCAGAAAGGATATGGAAACCGGAGACAATAAAGTGACTGAAGCCACCGGCAATGGCCGGCAAGTGCTTCATGAAATTCTCTTCGATTTGCAGCTTGTTATTGATGGGGTTCCAGGCGGCAATATAGCGATTTGCCCTGGGACTTTCTATAACTGTGTCCCCGATCCGCAGCTTTAGGCCTTGGGGGTATTCGAAGATCCAGTGGATGGCATAAATACCCTCCCCTTGCCAAGCGCTTTAGTTCGCTCGAGGGATTGATGACGAACAGATTATCACTGGGGACGAAGAGCTCCGCTTGTTCCTTGGTCAAGGGATTGGCATAGACCAAGATTCTGGGTAGGGGCAAGGGTGCCAAGGAGTTGGCCATGTTCCCCGAAGTTCCACCCATTCTAATATTGTCATACCCAAGATGCTCCATGATCCAAGTGTAGGTGGTCTCTTCTCTAATCATGAGCTGCAAGGCCTTGCCATTTTGCAGGGAATTGAGGAGACCGACTAGAAGATCGGCAGGAGTACGAATTTCCGCTGGGATCGTTCCCAAGCGGCTGATGACTTCTTTCGCTAAGGCAGAGTCTTCAGCTAAGATCTTCTCGATCTCTGCGGGGTTAACCCGTTTCATACCATCGATGGTGGAATGAAAGCCTAAGACCACACCGGGTACAGACTCCAAATTGGCGCGATTATTGTGGACAGCTCTTTCGTATAGGCTATCCCAGTTTACCTGTATAGACACCAAGAGTTCACTCCCTCAATTAGTTAAGTACGACTGTGCTGTAGTTCTTCCACATAGGCCCGGTTATTCCCTTTCGAGAATAGGAGGGACGAGATGCGTCAAGAATATTTGACTCTCAAGGGCAGCGGCAATGATATGGTGATCATCAAGCGGTCCAAGTTTATTGGAGCCGCCGCTCCTGCTAGAGATGAAACAGAGGCCCTGGAGTTTTTGGAGAAGATCCGGGCAGAGCACAAGCAGGCCACCCACAATGTATATGCTTACCAGATCGGAGAAAATAGTCAGCTCCAAAGGTTCAGTGACGACGGAGAACCTGGTGGTACAGCGGGCATGCCAACACTAGAAGTCATCAAGAACATGGATCTGAAGGATGTGGTAGTTGTTGTCACCCGGTATTTCGGTGGGACAAAGCTTGGCGCCGGTGGGCTCGTAAGAGCATACACTGAAGGAGCTAAGATTGGCATTTTGGCTGCCGGTATAGTGCGCAGAGTGCTGCACACCCGCTATGACATAACGGTGGATTACACTTTTGCTGGTAAATTGGAGAATGTGATCATGCAATCGTCTTGGCAATTGGAGGACATTAAATATTGTGCACAAGTTGCCTTTACATTGCTGGCTCCACCCGGTGAAGGACCTCGCCTACAAGAGGTCTTTACAGAGATTACCAGCGGCGAGGCCCTGATCAAGGAGCTGGGTGAGAAGTATGTTTCTTTACCGCTAGAATCATGAGCGGTGCCAGGAGCAGCAAAAACTGCCAGTCCGCTGCACGGGAGGATCAGCTAAGGGGGTCGAGAAATGGTCTATAACAGGGTAACGGGAAGGATAGGTATCTGTGGACAAACCCATGGCCAGGGCTCTACTGGCGCTTCTACTTGCTATACTGATTTTGACCCTTGGCAACAGCCGGCGCTTGACTATGCCGGCTGTTGCTTGGCCTGCCACCCTCATGGAGCTCGATCCTGTTCCACCTGTTCGACCGATACCCAGTCTGCGGGAACTCCAGACCCAAGAGAGGGGACGGACCTCTGTGCAGGTAATGAGCTACAATATTCACCATGGTAGAGGTGTATCTGGTGGGCTAGATCTGGAAGAGATAGCGGCGGTGATTGAGGCTAGTGGGGCCGATATTATTGGGTTACAAGAAGTGGACCGCAACTTTGGACAGCGTTCCGATTACCAGGACCAGCCCGCGATGCTAGCTAGCCGATTGAATATGCATTACGTTTACGGTGATTCGCTGAGGGTCCAGCATTTGCGGCCGGGCCGGGGAGTGGGCTACTATGGCAACATGATCCTCAGTCGGTATCCTATCCTTGATTCTCAAGTTCTGCGGTTGCCTAATCAGTGGGGAAATGAGCCTAGGACTGCTCTCAAGGCCACTATTGAAACTCCCACGGGACCCATCGTCGTTTGGGTCACTCACTTGGGTCTGTCCAATGGAGATCGGGAAGCCCAGGTTCAGCGGCTCTTAGGAGCAGTGGAAGAGGAGCGCCTGCCCTTTGCGGTATTAGGAGATTTTAATGCACTGGCCCAGACTCCTGAGGCCAGAGCCATGGCTAATCAGTTGCAGGATGTGGGACGTGCACTTGAAGAAGACAATATCGGCACTTTCTATGCAGGTCCTTCTCAGCCCATGCCTCGCATTGATTATATCTGGGTTGGCCAGCATTTTCAGCCTACCTCCTATAGAGTAATCCCGTCCCAGGCTTCTGATCACCTAGCGGTAACAGCTGATTTAGTGTTATTATCTGAAGGTAGGAAGGTACAAACTGGTAAGCGGCGAGGGGAGTAATTGCAGACATGAAGGATTATCTAGTGAATGGCAAGCAGGCATTGGACCTAGTGGATTTGCGAAGTGACACTTTTACACTACCCACTCAAGAGATGCGGGACGCTATGGCAAGTGCCTCAGTAGGTGATGATGTTTTTGAAGAAGATCCTACTGTGAATCGCCTAGAGGCTATTGCCGCCGATCTGGTGGGTAAAGAAGCAGCCCTGTTCGTTGTCAGTGGCACAATGGGTAACTTGGTGGCTAATCTCACCCATACTCAACCTGGGGATGAGGTAGTGTTAGGTGCCCACAGTCATATCTATGGTTACGAAGTGGGGGGAATCTCTCGCATCGGTGGACTAATTCCTCGCTTGATAGATGATTCAGAGGGGACCATTAGGCCGAAACAGGTGTTGCAGGCTTTGCGAGGTGAGAATATCCATTACGCCCCGACTACGCTCGTCTGCATGGAGAACAGTCACAATATGTCCGGTGGACGGGTGACCGATGTGGCGCAGACTGAGGCCTTGGCTAGTTTTGTGCATGATCAGGGCTTCAAGCTACACATGGATGGTGCCCGCATTTTCAATGCCGCCGTGGCCTTGGGTGTACCGGTAAGCAAGCTGACCAAACCCGTGGATTCAGTCATGTTTTGCCTCTCCAAGGGGCTTAGTGCACCGGTAGGTTCCATGTTGGCAGGGGATGCTGAGTTTATTCGGCGGGCCCGCAAGTTCCGTAAGATCTTAGGTGGCGGCATGCGGCAAGCCGGTGTCATAGCAGCGGCAGGGATTGTGGCATTAGAGGAAATGGTAGGTCGGTTGAGTGAGGATCATGCCCGGGCCCAACGCCTTGTAGATGGCCTAAGCCGGATATCGGGACTGAAGGTTATTCCCAGCAACTATCAGACTAACATCGTCCTCATCGATGTGGAAGGCACCGGCCTTTCATCGGATGAGTTTGTCCATGAACTGGACCAAAAAGGAATTAAGGTGCTTACTAGAAATGAAACTGCACTGAGGGCAGTCATACACAGACACATAGAAGATGGGGATATTGATCAAGCGGTGGCAGCTTTTAGGCAAGTGGCTACTCGTTGACCCTAAGATCTCTGAACTAGAATATGAGCATGATTGATCTTGAAAAGCCGGGCTCTAGTGTCACCCGGCTTTTTGGATCACACTTTTGTCTTCTCCTTCATGGCTTGCACTATAGTAGCCACGTCAGCTTCATTGATTACCAAGCGCACATTGTCATCGTGGTCAGGTCTGCCCATGAAGACATCGGTCTGGTAAGGTTCTACAGTGGATTTCAAGGATTCCACGCTACCTGTATGAATCTCCTTGATATCCAATTCCAAGAGAGGACGGAAATTGCTGCCGCGGATGCCGCCCCCGGGCATGATGGATAGCTCATCGCCGGCGATCTCCACTAGCTCCCGTAGTAAGGGGATGCCTTGAACACCGTTGGGTTTTTGGCCCGAGGTAAGTAGCCGGTTAACACCGAGCTTAATCAATTCCTGGAGGAAGCGGTGGGGATCACGGGCTCTATCAAAGGCCCGGTGGCAAGTGACTTCCAGGCCATGTTCTTTGGCTATAGTGATGAGCCCTCGCATGGCAGGCACATCTAGAAAAGCGGTCTCATCTAATATGCCAAACACTACGGCATCGGCTCCAAGCTGGCCGGCCACTTCAATATCCCGCTGCATGATTGCGATCTCATCCTTGGAATAGATGGCATCGCCACCCCGAGGTCTGATCATAACGGCGACATCAATGGGGACAGTCTGGATCACTCGCTCCATCAACCCATAGCTGGGGGTTGTGCCGCCGGCAGCCCTATCGGCACAAAGCTCAACCCGGGTGGCGCCGGCCCGCTGGGCTCTCTGTACATCATCCATAGTGTAACAACAGACTTCCACTGCGTACGGCAATCAAATACCTCCTTTTCCCATGCTATTTGTGTTCTCCATCTGGCTAGGTAATCCTTGGAATGGGCTGGGGTATGCGCCTTCTGTGGTTGACTTAGTGAATGGTTGTGGGAGAACGCCGCAGCACTAACGGAGGAATCCAGTGATTATGGCAGAATGTTTTGTGAAGGGCAAGATGAGCAAACACCAGGAGGGGATCAGCTTGGCAACGGAGTCGCGATTTAGGCAAATACACTTGGATTTTCATACTAGCGAACACATTCCATTGGTTGGTGAAGCATTTGATGCCAGGGAATTTGCCAGCACATTATACAGGGCCCGGGTGGATTCCATCACCTGTTTCGCCCGGTGTCATCATGGTTGGCTGTATTTCGACTCCCACGAGTTTCCCGAACTAATCCACCCCAACTTGGTCAACCGCGACCTGCTCAAGGAGCAGATAGAAGCCTGCCACAGTTATGGGATCAGGGCACCTATCTACACGACGATTCAGTGGGATTATTATACTGCTATGCGGCATCCTGAGTGGAGGGTGGTGGGGCCAGAAGGGGAGCTGGTGGGAACCAAGCCCTATGAAGCAGGGTTCTACCAGGAACTGTGTGTGAATACGCCCTACAGAGAGTTCCTCAAGGCCCATGTCGGGGAAATGCTGGAGATGCTTCCTGTTGACGGCTTTTTCTTTGATATTGTCCGGTCCCAGGATTGCTCCTGCTGGTATTGTCGCCAGGGTATGCTGGATGCCGACCTAGATCCAACCGATCAAGAGCAGCGTTTGGCATATAACAAGATTGTGCTGGATGATTTCAAGCTAGAGTTGTCTGATCTAGTTCGCAGCTGCCAGCCCCATGCCACGATTTTCTATAACTCCGGCCATATCGGCCCCTTTGTCCGGGAATCCCAAGCAGCTTATTCTCACTATGAATTGGAGTCATTGCCCTCCGGTGGTTGGGGTTATATGCATTTTCCTTTGACTGCCCGCTTTGCCCGCAACCTTGGAATTGATTGCGTATCCCATACCGGCAAATTTCATACAAGCTGGGGAGATTTTCATTCCCTTAAGAATAAAGCGGCTCTGGAATTTGAGTGCTTCCGCATGCTGGCTCTCAACTGCAAATGTGAGATCGGTGATCAGCTCCAGCCCAGTGGTAAGATCGATGAGTACGTCTATGATCTTGTCGGATCTGTCTACAGTCTAGTGGAAAGGAAGGAGCCTTGGTGCCGGGGTGCTCGGGCGATCAATGACATCGGTGTCTTTACTACAGAGGAGTTCATCGGTGATCGGGTACCTGAAGCTACGGCTGGGGCTGTACAGATGCTCCAGGAAGCAGCCCATCAATTCGATATTCTAGATAGCTGCAGTGATGTTGCCGGATATGAGCTCCTAATTTTGCCTGATGGAATTCGGTTAACAAAGGAGTTGGCGGCGAGGCTAGATCAGTATGTGGCTAACGGCGGCAAGCTCATAGTCACCGGTTTGTCTGGTCTTAACAAACAAGGGACAGACTTTATGTTAGATGGTCTCGGCGTGACTTTGAAGCCCAGCCCAGTTTTGGCGGAAGATGGCTTTCCTGCGGGGGGTAGGCCAGTAGGTACCCGCCTCCAGTATGTCGACTACATATTACCGGGAGAGACCATAGGTAAGGGCCTTCCGCCCACAGAACATGCCATGTATATCAAGGCGGTGGAAGTTGAAGCTAAACCCGGTGCTGAGGTTCTGGCAGACGTGGTGGGTGCTTATTTCGACCGCACGTGGGAGCATTTCTGCTCACATAGACAGACCCCATCATCGGGGCAGGTAACACAGCCCGGGATCGTTAGGTGCGGCAATGTGATCTACTTTGCCCATCCCATTTTCACACTGTATAACAAGAATGCCCCCCGCTGGTGTAAACAGCTGATGCTAAACGCTATTGAGCTCTTGCTCGGTGAACCGGTGCTCTGTCACAGTGGCCCTTCCACTGTATTGGCTACGCTTAACGCGCAGAAGGAGGAGCACCGGATAGTGGTGCATTTGCTCCACTATGTGCCAGAACGCCGTAGCCAGGAGATGGACATCATTGAGGATGTCATTCCTCTGTACGATCTCAAAGTATCGGTTAGGCCAGACCGACCGGTGAAGGCTGTCACCTGTGTGCCGGAGATGCGAGCTTTGCCCTTTTGGCGAGAAGGTGACAGGTTGTGCTTTGTTGTACCTAAATTGGAGGGGCACCAGATGGTTGAGATTGCCTTTTGACAAGGGCAGCTGGGCTGAGCATACCGTTGCGGTACCATTGCGGGAGTATGTTTGTGTATGGGAATAAGAAAGCCGAAGGGTGGAGTGACAGAAATGGACAAAGTCGTGAGGGTTGGTGTAATCGGAGCAGGGAGGATCGGAAAGATTCACATTGAAAATCTTTGCCATAGGGTGCCTCGCGTGGAGGTCACTGCTATCGCTGACATTGCTGTTGGTCAAACCCGGGAATGGGCTAAGCAGTTCGGCATTGAGAGTGTAGTGGCTGATCCCATGCAGGTGATTGCAGACGAGAGCATTGATGCAGTTTTGATTTGCTCGCCCACAGATCTCCATGCAGAACAGATTATTGCAGCAGCCAAAGCCGGCAAAGATATTTTCTGTGAGAAGCCCATCGCCAACGATATCGGGAAGACTAGAGCTGCTCTGCGGGCGGTGGAAGAGGCCGGGGTGAAGCTGCAGTTAGGCTTTAACCGTCGCTTTGATCCAAACTTCAAGAAGGTCCGTGAGTTAGTGCAAGGTGGCGATGTAGGAGATCTTCATATAGTTAAGATTACCTCTAGAGATCCCGCGCCTCCACCAATCTCGTATGTAAAGGTTTCTGGTGGCATTTTCATGGATATGACCATCCATGACTTCGATATGGCCCGCTACCTAACAGGTAGTGAAGTGACGGAAGTGTTTGCCTCCGGTGAGGTCTTGATTGATCCCGAAATAGGTAAAGCGGGTGACTATGACTCAGCTGTCATAGTTCTCAAGTTCGCCAACAAAGTCACTTGCGTTATTGATAACAGCCGCCAAGCAGCATATGGCTACGACCAAAGGGTAGAGGTGTTCGGATCTAAAGGCAGTGCTGTAGCTTACAACAAAAAGCCTACAGACGTGGAAGTCAGTACTGAACATGCTGTCTGCACCGACAAGCCTTTGTATTTCTTCCTGGAGCGGTACATGGAATCTTTTGCACAAGAGCTAAAGGACTTTGTCAGTGCACTAGCATCCGATGGGAAACCGCCTGTAACTGGGGAAGATGGACTGCAGTCTCTGTATATAGCTATGGCCGCAACGAAGTCGGCAAGGGAAAACAGGCCTGTGCCGATTACCGAAGTGATTTAAGAACTTCGAGCCGACGCATTGAAGTGAGACAGCAAATAGAGGCTACCCGCGTCGTGGGTAGCCTCTATAGATCCTGCTTGCTGCTCAAAGACTAACTAG
>DAIQRD010000079.1:5590-12000 GCA_036786445.1 Bacillota bacterium | reverse complement strand
ATACCGCCCACTGCACTACTGTCTGGGGCACTGGTAACTGCCAAGGTAGCCGTGGCCCCATAGTCACCATGGGCCTCCCAAAGGGGTCTTAATGGTAAGTCAGTATAGGTATCGCCGTTGATGACCAAGAATTCCGAGGGAAGTAGATGGGCAGCTTGGGCTAGAGCACCACCAGTGCCTAGAGGGGTGTGTTCCCAGCTATATGTCAACCGCAGACCCAAGCTGGAACGTTCACCGAGCTCCTCCACGATCTGCTCTCCTTTATGTCCCACACACAGGGTCGCAGAAGAGACTCCATTGGCATGTAGCCACCGTAGCTGGTGGGCAAGGAAAGGCTTCCCAGCTACCATTGCCAGGGCTTTCGGCCGGTCGGAGACTATGGACCTTAGTCGTGTGCCGAGGCCTCCGGCCAAGATCACTGCCGGCGGAAGCTCAAATGCCATGACTGGATCACGACCTTTCCTAGGTGCGCTGTCTATATCCATTGGCATAGTATGTGATCTAGGATTAGGGGGTGAATGCCGTATAGTATGGTGCTTGGTTCCTAATAGAGGTATCTTTCATATATTGTAGTGTCAGCTCTCAAATAGAGGAGGCCATATCAAGTGCAGATTGGGATCGATGCTCGGGCTGCCCTTTGGTATAGAGGTTCAGGGATTGGCACTTACACATACCAACTGGTTCGAGGTCTGTTGGCAATTGACCCAGTGAATCAGTATCATTTGGTCTATCCACCCCACGAGTGGATTGCAGCCCGTGGTGGCTTTCAACTGGCAGCTGGGGAAAGTAAGAATCGGGAGTTTTGGCAGGATGTGCAAATGGAGCCGGATCTTGGGGAGCCCCTATTGGATGTCTACCACATTCCTCAAAACGGTATAGGCTTGCCATTTGGCTGGCCCCGGCAGGTCAAGATCGTGATTACCGTCCATGATCTGATCCCCTTTGTATTGCCTCAAACCTGTAGTAAGTTCTACCTCCGCACTGCTTTGCAGGAATTGCCCCGGATTGTGGACAGAGCGGACTATATTATAGCGGTGTCCTTTCACACTAAGCGAGATCTGATGCAGATCCTGGGAGTGCCTGAGGATAAGATAGCCGTGATTTACGAGGCTGCGGAGTCCATGTATAAGCCCATGTGCCGCCATCAGGCGCACATCCATGCCCGAGAACAGTGGGGCATAGATGGACCGTACATCCTCAATGTGGGAGGATTCAGTCGACGCAAGAATTTGGTAGGATTGGTGCGGGCTTTTCGTCATATTATGTCAGAGCTACCCGAGGGCTGCCAGTTGGTGCTAGTCGGCGGTGGGGGTGGCGGGTCTTATGAGGAAATCAAAGACCTGGTGGACAAATGGGGACTGGCAAAGCGGGTGCTCTTTCCCGGCTTTGTGCCCACGGAAAGCATGCCCATTCTATACAATGGGGCGGAATTGTTTGTGTATCCGTCTCTGTATGAGGGTTTTGGATTGCCGCCTTTAGAAGCCATGGCGTGTGGGGTGCCAGTGGTGGCTGCTAACGCCTCTTCTATACCAGAGGTGGTGGGAGATGCAGCACTGCTCTATGCTCCGTATGATGAGAATAGCCTATCTCAGGCTGTGTTACAGGTCATGCAGGATGAGAAGACGAGAGAGCGTTTGATCGAGCGGGGCGCAAAGCAGCATGCCCGGTTTTCTTGGGTCAAAGCAGCAACAGAGACCTGGATGGTATATCAATCCCTGGCTTAGCACGGAGAAATGGGGTTGGCAGTGTATATGGCTAGGGGTCCGGAATGGGCGAAGTTACCGGTAGCTGGCATGCTGGCAGAATACCAGCTCCTTTGGCATGAGTGGGAAGAGGTGGGGTCCTGCCTCAAGGTGGCAACTGCCCGCGGGCCTTTGCGACTAAAGCGTTTCGCCTATCCGGCATCGGAATTTCCCTTTGTCTACGCTTTGGTTCAATACCTCGCCCAACAGGGATTTCCTCACCCAGAGAGGATTGTGCCAACTAGCCAGGGCCATTCGGGGATTATTACCACCGATGGGTTTTTCTATTTGGCCCATTGGCAGGAAGGAAAGGCGGGTTTTGGCCTAGACGAAGTACCTCTGACTAAGATCGGTGAGCTCTTGGGATGTTTGCATGGGAAAAGTTGGGGCTTTCAGCCAGCTCAGCCCACCCATCCGGCGCGGAGCCAGTGGGGGGAATGGCCTAGCAAACTCACCCGTCGCTACCATGATCTGGTGCGATTTGCTGAATTGGCAAGGCAGGGGGACTCCCCCTTTGATTGTTTGTTTGCCCAGCAAGCTGCTGGTTTTATCTACACTGCAGAAAGGGTTTTAGGACGGTTGGAGCAGCAGGCTTGCTATTACGACATCGTCAATTCAGATCGAAAGGCACGATATGCCTGCCATCGGGACTTTATTCCCCGAAACCTAGTATGCACATCCCGGGGTGAACTGGCACTCATCGATTTTGACAATGCTGCCTATGCAGAAAGAATCGATGATATCGCCAAGATGCTGCAATGGTTTGCTGGATGGCAGCTTGCAGATGCCCAGGATCTAGTACATGGATATGAACGCTGGTTCCCCCTTCAGGACGAAGAAGTGTTGCTTGTTAAGATTTTCTTGGAATTCCCCATGGAATACTGGCAGTTGGGCCGCCACGCCTACGAGGGGGGCCGCGCTCGGCTGGGGGCTCTACGGGCCTGGGTAAAGGCCAGCCGCGGCAAGGACCGGTTTCTAGATAATTTGGAGAGGGTGAAATAGGCAATGCAGTTTTCATTGGAAACCCAGGGTAAGTGGCAGCCCGTTGACGAAGAGGATGAACTTCTCCATGAAGTGGAAAAGCAATACGATCTCGAGGTAAAAAGCTTCGCCCAAGAAGGCCCTATCCATCTCTTGGCCACATCTGCCGGAAAGAAGGCATTAAAGGCATCGGGCCTTTCCCAATTCGAGCTGGCGTATATTACCAACTCTTTGGCTGATCTGGAAAAAGAGGGGTTCCAATCTGTGGTGGTCCCCCAGGCTGCCCTTGATGGTTCCCGGTTTTTCAGCTGGGAAGACTCCCATTACTTTCTTACGGATTGGGTTAAAGGCAGGCATTGTGATTATCTCAATGAAAATGATGCCATTGCTGTAGCCAAAGCTTTGGGTCGCTTGCATAATGCTTCCCAAGGTCTGCGGTTCAACCGAGTGCCAGATACCAGATGGCTTCTGGGAATGTGGCCGGCACACTTTTCCCGAAGGCTAGATCAGTTGAAGGCTTTTGCCCACCAAGCCCGCAAGCAATCAGTTCCCCGTGCCTTTGACCGTTTGTATCTCAAAGATTTTGAAGGCTATTACAAGCAAGCGGTGGATGCCCTGGAGAAGCTAGCTGGTTCCGATTATGCGGATCTGTGTCAAAATGCATCTTTCCAGGCCTTTTGCCATCGGGATCTGGCATATCACAATATCCTCATGGATGAAGGTGGTCCCAAATTCTTGGATTTTGACTATAGTCTGGTGGATTTGGGGTTACACGATTTGGCTGATCTGCTTTTGCGAAACTTGATGCTGGTGGATTGGGAGTGGGACCGCGCCCATAGCATTCTCGCAGCTTACAACTCGGTGATCCCTCTAGAGCCAAAGACATTCCCTGTCCTGGAAGCCTTCCTGCAGTTTCCCCATGAATACTGGCAGATTGGACTTCAGTATTACGACGAAAAACAGCGCTGGTCTGAAGGCTATTTCTTGGCCCGTTATAGCCGCAAGCTGAAGGCACCGATCCTGAGGGACCGCTTCCTGAACACCTTCACAAGAGCATATGCATAGGATGAAGGGGCCAATTACGAACAGGCTCCGCCCTCAAGTGAGCAGGTGGCCGCATTGTAGCTGCGATGCACAACACTCGGAATGGAGCAAGGAGGAAGTCGCAAATGGCGTACGCCGTGGTGATGGCGGGGGGTAATGGCACCCGTTTATGGCCCCGGGTGAGAATAAACACCCCTAAGCATTTGATGGTTCATGCCGACAAGACCCTACTGGAAAAGGCACTGGAGCGGGCCAATGCCTTGGTGGGATGGAATAATGTCTATGTAACAACTAACGAGAATTTACGGGATACAATCATCGGCAGCATTACACCGATCCTAGCCCATAATGTATACACAGAACCGGCGGTGAGAGACACAGGCCCAGCCATTGGCTTAATGGCTGCCAGGATCGCTGCTGGGGATCCTGAGGCCGTCATAGCTTTCTTGCCTGCGGATCATGTTATCTTGGACGAAGCAGAGTTCAATAAAGTGTTGCGGGTAGCTCTTAAGGCTGGTGAAACCGTGGATGGGCTGGTGATCATCGGAATATCTGCCGATTCGGCCAGGACTTGTTATGGGTACATCAAACAGGGCAAATCGCTTTATGTAGAGGACGGCATAGCAGTACACAAAGTCGAGCGATTTCGCGAAAAGCCTAACAGCCAAAGAGCAGAGAGGTATGTTAGGCAGGATGAGTATCTATGGAATAGCGGCATAGTGGTGGGGCGGGCAGGCATGATTCTGCAGCTCTTGGGGGAGCACAATCCTAAACTGAAGCCCGGATTGGAAAGGATTACCGCTAGTTTGGGCCAGTCTGACGAGGCCGAAGTAGTGCGGGAAGCGTATGTTGGTTTTGAGCGGATCGCCTTTGACTATGCTGTCCTGGAGAAGGCTACCAGGATTTATATGGTGGTTGGCAATTTCGGCTGGGAGGATATCGGCAGTTGGAGCTCCTTAGCTAGGGTCTCTGCCAAAGACACCGATGGCAACGCATTTTCTGGTAGGGCTATCAGTATCGATACCAGTAATTGCTTGATATCTACTCAGGGTAAGCTCGCAGCCACTATCGGGATTAGTGATCTCATCGTGATTGATACAGGGGATGTACTCTTCATCTGCAAGAAGGAGCGAGATCAAGAAGTGAAGACTCTCCTCAAACGCTTGCGACAAGCAGGTTGGGAAGAGTATCTTTGATGGGGGTAGCCGGCTTGGATATTCGCTTCGGTACCGAGGGTTGGCGGGGTGTCATGGGAGAGGATTTCACCTTTGCTAATGTCCGGCGAGTGGGTTTTGCACTAGTTGATTATTTGCAGAAATCATCTCTGGATATGAGGTCGGGGCCGGTAGTTATTGGGTATGATACCCGGTTTCTTTCCAGTGATTATGCTAAAGAGTTGGCCGGCATTCTCAGCGCCAGTGGCCTCCCTGTCTTGCTCGCCAGAAAATCAGTGATCACACCGGCTTTATCATTGGCAACGGTTCATCTAAAGGCTAGGTTAGGCATTATGGTCACGGCTAGCCATAATCCTCCTAAGTATAACGGTATTAAGATCAAGTCGCCCTACGGCGGTCCCGCTGATGAAGGAACGATTACCGGGATTGAAGCCTGCCTACACTGCCTGCCCCAAGGGTCGCCGGGGTGGCTTCCCTCGGAGCCATCCCCTGGGGAAATACGGCATTTTGATCCGGATAGCATCTATCTATCAGCGGTAAGAGCACAGGTTAATGGGGAAGTGAACTACCCACAGGGTCTGAAGATAATCGTCGATACTATGCATGGTGCCGGGAGAGGATACCTGGATCGGCTCTTGGAAGAGAAGGGAGCCCAAGTGATTGGAGTGCGCAGGGAGATCGACCCTGGCTTTGGTGGCACTAGCCCGGAGCCCACAGAGGCCAATTTGCAGCCACTAAAGGAGGCGGTCAAGCGATATGGAGCAGATTTGGGTCTGGCCACCGATGGCGATGGCGATCGCCTGGGAGTTGTAGATAACACCGGTGCATATGTGGATGCCCATAGGGTATTTCTGCTCTTGCTCACTCATTTGTATGAGAACAGGATGCAAAGGGGGAGTGTCGTTAAGACGCTTTCCACCAGTTCACTTGTGGACAAAGCAGCCGAAAGCTTTGGTCTACAGGTTAGAGAAATGCCCGTGGGCTTCAAACACATCGCCGCTTGGTGTCAGAGGGAAGCGGTGATTTTGGGGGGCGAGGAAAGCGGTGGTTACGGGTTCCCTCAGCACTTATTAGACAGAGATGGGGTATTGGCGGGGCTCCTATTGGTGGAATACATCGTCCAGAGTGGTAGATCTCTGGGGGCATTACTGGAGGAGCTGACTAAGCGATTTGGTCCAAGTGTTTATCAGAGGGTGGATCTGCCGGTACCTCCAAATATTGCTCAAGGGTGGCCAAATCCGCCCTGCCGATTGGGACAAAGGGCAATTACCGATGTGGCGACCCTCGATGGGCTGAAATTGAAGCTCGGTAACGATGGTTGGATCCTTTTCCGAGCATCGGGCACAGAACCACTCCTCAGGGTCTATGCGGAAGCTCCATCCAAGGCAGTTCTGGAGGAGACTATGGAGGCAGGTCTCCAATGGATTAACAGTGCTGACAGGGGGACTTCTGCCAGTCTGCTCTGGAA
>DAIQRD010000079.1:0-5490 GCA_036786445.1 Bacillota bacterium | reverse complement strand
GGTGGCGATTAGTTTACCGATTTGACTAGGAAAATAGGAGTTGCCTCCCATAGCCCTTAGGGCCCAATATACATAACTATATATTAGCTTTGCAGGTAGGTGAAAGTCCATATGCTGGCCTTTGACCAACTGCTAAGGCTCATCCCACATCCCTCCCTTTTGGGGGAGACGGTCCCGGACGGCACATCGATTTAGTACACTCAAGATGGAGCCTAGTCCATGACGGGACTGTCTCCCCCTTTTTCTGTGCAGACACGAAACCCAATTCAAGGTGAATTGGGTCGTCAAGAAAGCATGACAAGGCGGCAAATAACTCAGTGTCCAACATAGAATAGCTATAGCTAGAGAGCGTGGCGCCCCGGGATTAGTCGATACTGATAAGGCCGTAACGAATGGCCCATAAGGCGACCTTAGTCCGGTTGCGGGAGCCCATTTTTCTGTAGATGTTGGTTATGTGATTCTTGACTGTATGTTTGCTGATGAAAAGAGTCTTGGCAATTTCATCATTGGCAAGGCCTTTGGCTATTAACTGCAGGACTTCTTTTTCCCGGGGTGTGAGTTTGGTAAACCGCGTGCTGTCGTTGGACACGTTTTCCACCTCCAATGTGTCGGCAGGATGGCAGAAGAATGGTTGCCGGTATAAAGAGCTATAGTTAATCTTATGAGTGGGGTGCCTTAGGCGAACTAGGAGTTGGTTCTGGTTTTTGCCCGTTTTGCCAGTAGGACACCGATCCTAGGCCTGTTGCATAGGATGCCAATAGCCGGGGGGTCACGGGGGAAGGGTGACATGTGTGGGTAAGAATCAAGCGGAGTTGCGGCAGCTCCTAAGCAGTTGGCCCATAACTCCTCAGGTGATAAGCTCTTACAAAGATGTGTATAAAGTGCAAGCGGTGGAAGGACTCTATTGTCTCAAAGAAATTGACAAGAAGCCTCGGCGAGCCCTAGCCCTAGAAGGTGTCCTGGAACACTTGCTGGAAAAGGGTTTTGCTAAGACTGCGATGCCCATTCGCGATCGGGCTGGGCGGATATTGTGCCAGACTCCCTCCGGGCGCAACTATGTCCTCACTGACTGGTTGGTGGGACGTCAACCCGCTTTCCGTAATTCCGAAGGAGATATCGCCGGAGCGGCGACTACTCTGGCCCTTTTTCATCAAGCATCAGCAGGCTTTACCCCTCCACCGGGAGGGAAATTGCGCAATCGCCTCAACCGCTGGCCATCCCGATTCACCTCACGTTTGCGGGAAGTGGTACAGTTGCGGGAAGGGTTGAATCATAAGCCATTTCTGGACAATTTCGATCGTGCCTTTATGGAGTACTACCCCTGGATACTGGACAGGGCCCAGGAGGGTTGGTGCATATTAGCTACTTCCCAGTATGAGCGCTTGGTGGAAGATGCGCGGAAATCACACACATTTTGCCATGGTGATGTGGCACAACGCAACTTTGTGGTTACTACAACTGGAGAGTACTGCATTATTGACCTTGACTTGGCTAGACGGGATATTAGGGTGGCTGACCTGTATAAGTTTTTCCGGGATGTGATGAAAAAGCGGCGCTGGGATTTCCGGGTGGCCCAAGTGATCTTGGCGGCTTATTCCCAAGTCAGCCCCTTAGAGTCCGAAGAGATCGCTGTTTTGTATGCTCTAACCTGCTACCCCCATAAGATCATCCACCTGCTGATGCGGTATTATATCAAGCGAGAGGGCAAGAGCTACAGCTGGTCCACTCGCAAATTCATTGAAAAACTGCATGAGTTAGGTCAGCAGCGGATCATGATAGATGGTTTTCTTGAGGACTTCCGCAACGAGTACAATATCAAGTAGGGGCCAAGTTCTCGGGTTCCTTGGGCCACTGGTTTGTGGCTTGCGGACGTCGACATGTACCCAAGATCCAGTTGGCTACAGCCAGTAGATCGTTACCTATGAAATCCGGGTAGATGCCCTTATCTACCACCTGGTTTTCGTGTTCTATCCCATAGCCTGTACGGACAAGCCCTGTGTGGGTGCCGGCGTTGATGCCAGCCGCGATGTCTGACAGTTTGTCCCCGATGGTATAAGAACCAGACAGATCTAGCGCTAGATCACGAGAGGCAGCTAGCAGCATACCTGGTTGGGGTTTGCGGCACTTACACTCTTGTCGATAGGGTGGATCACCTACCTCCGGATGATGGGGGCAGTAATAGACTCCTGCCAGGTTAATGCTGGCCATAGCCAAGCGGGCCTCCAGATGGTGGTGGATGTGGCGAAGCGTGTCTTCATCTAGATAACCCCTCGCTATTCCGGCTTGGTTGGTGACTAATACTAGCCGAAAATGCTCTTGCAGCCTTTGGAGAGCGGGAATAACTGAGGGGAGTAACCGAATCTGATTGGGCTCCCTCAGGTAGTTGATTTCTTCTATAATGGTACCATCCCGATCAAGGAAGATTGCTCTTTGGGATGCTATCTTTCGCCCATGTTTATGCATGGCCATGGCCTCCTTCCTTACCCGTGCTATGCCTAGCTACGGATCCTCTCTCTTCCCATGCTATGTTACTAGGCATCTGGATGTTATTGCCGAAGGAAACAAAGGCGCGCCCCAAACGGCAGTTCCCGAAACACAGGTTTGATCTATCCACACTCTGTGGATAACCTGTGGATAACTATGTGAAGAAAAGGGTATGCACCTCCCGGTATATTGTGTTGACCGTTGACTCTGACGGGAAGTTGGGGTAGAATAGAGGCACCGCTGAGGTCTAATGCATGGGTACTTGAGTAGGCAATAGCATATATGCCCCCGTAGCTCAGGGGATAGAGCAGCAGTTTCCTAAACTGTTGGCCGCAGGTTCGATTCCTGCCGGGGGCGCCATCTAAGAGGTGTTATGTCTGGTTATACAGAGGTAACACCTCTTTGCTATGCTTTTCGGTTGCCATGTGTGGGAGGAGACCAAGGCAGTGGGATAGAAAGAAACCTAAGGCCTGTTATGATGGCTCCAAGGACAGGAAACTGCCGGGAAACTGACGGAATGCGGGGAGATGTGCTAGATGACAGGGAAAACTACAACAGCTGCACCAAATCTACGCCAAGGGCTCCAACAAGCCCTTCGGAGCCTGCTCATATATAAAGGAATCTGGGAAGAACCGGTCTTGCAGTCTTTTCGCTCCCTTGTGGTGAAATTAGGCCCAATGGGGAAGGCTGGCTCCCATGGCTTAGCAAAGGAATCGGATACGCCGAGCCCGGGGGAACAGCTAGTAACAGCATATTACACATTCCTATCTGAGCTACTGGAGGGTAGCACGGGTACTCGCCCAGGCAATGGGGTAGGGGTAGGCAGTTTTTGGCAGGAGCACTTGCTGGGCGTTATTTTGGGCCATACTAGTCCAGTAATCCAAGCTCTGTGTCAGAGGGCCCAGGAGACTGCAGAAGCCAGTGCCCACCGATTGCATATCCAGGTGCTAGAGCATGACCTGGCATTATTATCTCGGCTTTTCTGGGCTTTTGATGATGGGCTCGATGAGTTGATCCGAGAAGCTATGGGGGATATTTCTCTACCAGCAGATGGTATCTTAAATGCACTATATGGTCGGCTAGTGGAGGGAGAGTTATGGAGATGTGAGTCTAAACTCACATCGGATCATGTACTGCAGTATCAAGGGAAAAGGGCTAAACCGCTTTTGGCCGAAGCAATTCTGGAGAGTGAAGCCCTTTACCTGAGGCGGCAATTCTATGCCACTAGAAAGTGGGCTGACATGGCACCTACCCTTGTAGATTACCACCGTAGGTTTGGTACAGGTCAATTTGCTCGGTGTGCCGCTTTCCTCTGGTCCTCCACTCCCGGTGAAGGTTTAGTCGGTGTTGACGTCACTGACCCCATTCAGCTTGAAGAACTGAGCGGATATGGGGAGCAAGTTCAAAAAGTCACTGAAAACACTGGGCGTTTTCTAAAGGGGCTGCCAGCCCATAATCTATTGCTCTATGGCGACCGAGGTACTGGCAAGTCCTCCACAGTAAAAGGGCTGATACACAGGTTTGTCGCCCAGGGATTGCGTTTGGTGGAGGTAGGAAGGGAAGAGCTCAGCGGCCTTGGCGAGTTAGTGAAAAGTCTTAGCCGATCCTCCTTGAAGTTCATTGTGTTCATCGATGATCTTTCCTTTGAAGAGAGCGAAACAGAGTTTAAGGCATTGAAATCTGTCCTAGAAGGCAGTGTAGTGAGACAGCCAGAGAATGTCCGCATATATGCGACTTCCAACCGTCGGCATCTCATCAAAGAAAGCTTCTCTGATACCAACGCCGGGGGTGAAGTGCGGTTGCAAGATACTGTGCAAGAGAAGCTGTCACTCTCCGATCGGTTTGGATTGACTATCATATACCCATCGCCTGATCAGAAAACTTACCTTAGTATAGTAGAGCATTTGGCTGCCATGGAGGGGCTCTGTATAGGCAAAGAAGAGCTAAAGGCTAGAGCGCTGCAATGGACCCTTTGGCATAACGAGCGTTCGGGCCGCACGGCTAGGCAGTTCATGGATGAACTCAAGGCAGAACTGCAGATACAGGGTTGAGGACTACTTACGGAGTATGGGGTTGTGTAAGAGCAGCAAAATGATAGCTGCTGAGTGGTAGGAATCTATGAATCACATGAAGAGAGAGGTGGAGTTTATGGCACTTAAGGTTGGTATTCAGCTCTATTCAGTGCGGCAGTCTCTCCAAGGCGATCCGTACGGTACACTGGCAAAGGTGGCAGAAGCCGGCTATAAGTATGTGGAAGCTGCTAATCATGACGCAACTGCCGATCCTGGCGTTGGCTTCGGCGTCCCCGCCAAAGCAATGAGAGAGAGTCTTGAACGTCTGGGCATGTCCATTGTGGGGTGTCATATCGACCCGCTAAAGCCCGAGCGGCTTGATGAAATCCTGGATTACCACCAAGCTGTGGGGAACAAGCAGATAGGGGTTGGCATCGCATTTTTCCCGTACAACGACATTGATTTCGTCTTGCGCCGCTGTGAATTGTACAACAAGATTGGCGAAATGTGCAAAGCGCGAGGTATGCGATTCTATTACCACAACCATTACCAGGAGTTCCAGGTATTTGGCGATAAAACTGTTTATGACATCATGATGGAAAACACAGATCCCTCGTTGCTGTTTCTGGAAATCGATACTTATTGGGCTATGCGTGCCGGGCAGAACCCAGTGGAACTGATTGAAAAGCATAAGGACCGCCTTGTGCTCCTGCATCAAAAGGACTTCCCGGAGGATGCACCACAACCACTTGTGGTGTACGAAGGTCTGGTTGATCGCAAGCAGAACATCACTATGGAGACCTTTGCTGCCGCCATCGACCCATTGAGCTTCACAGAGATTGGCACCGGCACTTTGCCAATCCAGGAGATAATTGATGCAGCCCAGTCTGCGCCGAACCTGGAATACATTATTCTAGAACAAGACCATACGCAGCTCAGTGAAATAGATTCCATCAAAACTAGCATGCAGGCGTTTCGGAAATTCTCCGGTGTA
>DAIQRD010000078.1:0-12028 GCA_036786445.1 Bacillota bacterium | reverse complement strand
CTCCAAAGGTATATTAGTAGGGAGGTCAAACTCCACCACTGCATAGTCACACACCACCGCTACTTGCCAAGCCTTTTCCAGAGCTTCCCGATTATTGATGGAAAGAAAGACACACGTGGGATGCCCTACCGCCTTGGCTTTGGCTAGTAGCTCGAGGTCAGCCGACATGATAATGTCTCCCGGTTCGATGCCCTCTAGATCGGACTCATGTTCAATCTCTATTACCAATTGTGTGCGTAGAGGTAAATGCACTGCTTGCCTTTGTTCTCGGTTGATCACTACCGTGTCCAGAGCTGAGCTGGTCAAGGCCCCCCAGAATCCATGATTTTCTGCACCTATTCCTCTACCATCTAGCCAAACATGTCGTTCTTTCTCTTTACCAGTCGGCCTTTGCATTTCATTCACCTCACGAATTCTGTTACCCTTATAGGATTAGACTGTTCACATATGCTCCAGTTGTCAGTTCTTTGGTGGAATAAACATAGCGGGGTTTGCCAATATTACCAGTACTTAAGAGAGCCTGGGGATCATAGAAGGTCCCCTTCGGTACCATATCGATCTTGATGGGTACCTGATATTGCTCCACCAGAGCTAACACCGTCTCTTCCGGATCTGTGTGCTCAAGGCCCCAATTCTCAATGACAAAATGCAGTCCCCCGTTTTCCAGTGGACCTACTGCCCAGAGCCCCTTGCCCTGTATTTGCCCGATCATAGCTTCCAAATCCCAGAGATCGAAGACTTGGCCGGCAATCTCCAGACAATCCTCTTGCCTTCCCCGTACCTCTAGGCGATACTGGGCACCACACGGGCACGGCTCTCGTAGCAACCTCACCCGATCCCCGGTCCAATAGCGCACCAAGGGTGTTGCTCGGCGCCTGAGAGTGGATACCACTAGGTAACCGACAGCACCTAGTTGAACCGGTGTGTTCCCATCGTGATCCAATAGCTCGAAAACAAAGTCACCTAAGCATGGGTGAAGCTTTCCATGGGCACAATCCAGGGCCACTGCGCCAAGCTCAGTCATCCCGTAGTTGTCAAAGATCGGCACGTGCCAGAGCTCCTCTAGGAACTTGCGCCGCCCGGGAGTGAGTGGCTCTCCCGCTGTGCAAATAGCCCTTAGACGGGGGAACCCCTGGCTTGGTGATAATCCCATGAGTTCAGCACTTGCTGCTAGCAATATGGCCTGCAAGGGTAGGGCAGCCAAGACAGTGACATCAAGATACCGCAACATGTTCACCACCCGGGGGAAGGGGCTGATGGCCGAACGGGAACTAGCTGGTATGACACAAGCCCCTTGCCTCCGGGCAGCTAGATGAAAGGTATGGGCTACCTGTGATATGGCATAGGGGTATCGGATCAACACTCTATCGGCTGCAGTCAGATGCACCCCACAAATCTCTATCTCGGCCGCTGTATCCAACAGATCCTGTTCTGTAAGCCAAATGGACACTGGTTTACCTGTAGTTCCAAAGGATTCGTGATATACAGCCACTTGATTTGGAGGAACTGCCAAGAAACCATAGGGAGAGTGTTGTCTCAGATCTTCCTTCTTGGTTAAGGGAATCTCTGTTAGCTCGGTCAGTGAGCGCAAGGGGCCAGACTGAATCCTTGTCGAATAGAAATCGGTGGCTTGGCATTGAGCGAGCATTTGATTTACTGCAATCAAGTTACCACCAATCATCATTCATGCCGCCCCCCTGGCTACGCTACATCTCATCAGCTCCTGAATGTTTTTGCCCAGTACAGCATCGAGCTCACTGTCCGTGAGATCCAGTAGCAGGATCTTGTCGAGCTCTACCTTGGGATGGGAAAGGGGAAACTCTGAGCCAAAGATTAGCTTGCTGGCGCCGGCTTGACTTGCAGCCAGTTGTATATGCAGGAAGCTGCCGGTGGATGTCTCCAAGAAGAAATTATCCAGCTCTATAGCCGCCTGCAGACCATCCTGATCCGCGGGGCCAAATCCCATATGGCCCAATATGAAATTGGTTCTAGGGAACTTGCGGGCCAATGATACATAGCGCTCCGTTGAAGCTCCCGGGTTATATAGAACATGACTATAAACCGGGAACCCATGTTCACCGCAGATCTCTGCCAACTCTGCCACAGCTTTGCTAGCAAAGGAAAACTGATGACTCATGGGCGACAACTTCAGGCCTCTAAAACCAATGGCAAATGCATGGGCCAACTCCTCCGCCACACCGCTTTCATGGGGGTTGACACAATAGAAACCGAACAGACTGCCGTTTTCATCCTCCATCGCCTTATGCAAGTATGCATTGTCCGGAGGTTTGGTACTGGGTTGTGCCCGCCCAATGATATAGTCAGTCATGCGACGCACATCCAAAGTCCCGCCAGGCACAGTGACCCCGGCTTCAATACCAGTTGCCTTCAACTGCTTGATATATTTATCAACATTACCCACATCTGAGTTGGAGATATGGGCATGACCGTCAATAATCATCTTCCGTGCCTCCTATTCCTTAACTACTCGAATGGTCTTGCTCTTAGGGCGAGAGATTCTTTCCACCAACTCAAACTCACAAGGTATGCCCACCGAAAACTCCAACTGGCTCGCCAGCTTCTCCGCTAGTTGTGGGCTTTTTTCTACTCCAGGAGCCACTTCTGTCCGAACCCGGAGCATCTTGGCCCCCGGTGGCGCCACAAACTCATACCAATTGCCTACCTCTGGCATCCGCATGAGGAAGTCTTCCAGATAGAAGGGGGAAAACTCTATGCCACCGATCTCTAGCTGGTCTACTCGCCGCCCCCGCAAGAACAATCTAGGCAAAGCCACTCCACAGGTACATTCATCTGGATCAATATAGCCAAGATCTTGAGTGCGATAGCGAATCAAAGGAGTATCCCAGCGGAGCAGACAAGTGACGACGATCTCACCGACTTCACCTGGTTCCAGCACTCTGCCGGTGTCGGGATCGACGATCTCCACCAAGACATGGGACATGGGGATATGATAGCCTCGATGGGCGTCACACTCGATACCCATGCCACCACCCTCCAAGGAACCATAGTAGAAATTGGCCTTTGTGCCCCAGATTCTCTCTACACGATCCCGGAAGGCAAAGGAACATCCCTCCCCGGTTAGCCACATACGCCTCAGGGGAAGGCTAGCGAGATCAAAACCAATGGCCCGAGCAGCCTCCGCCAAGAGCATGGAATAAGAGGGGGTAGTGATGACTATCGAAGGCTCAAGATCCTGCATCACCCGCACCGTTTTCTCCGGTGAGGAGTAAGCCCCAGCTTTACCGGCAGGAATCACTGTAGCTCGGCACCCGGACATGAAGACCTTATGGAAAGCTAGCCCCGAAGAACTCATTTCATAAGGTAAAGCATTGAGACAGATATCCCCTATTCTTACATCCACTAGGTGCGGCAGCGCCGGAGTCAGCTCATTGAGGTAGAAATCTTGCCATGTCCAGGGGACATAGATCTCCTTGCCACCGGTAGTACCGGTAGCCACATGCACTAGAGCAATATCTTCCTTAAAGCAGGCCAGGATAGCCCACGGATCTTGCCGTAGCTCCTCCTTGGTGGTAAAGGGTAATTGGGCAGCATCCTCCAGGCTGCGAATATCCTCAGGGGTAATACCTGCAGCCATGAACTTCCCGTTATAGAACTCTGATCTCCTGTAGGCTCGGGTAACTACCAGTGCCAATGCTTCTGCCTGAAATGCCTTCAGCTTTTCTAGAGGCATGGTTTCTACAGTGGCATCGGGTTCAAAGTACTTGGTTAAGAGGGGCGGCTTCTCCATTCTGCGCAATTCATCAAAAAGGCTAGACATAACTCTCACCATCCTAATAAAATTGGCCATGTGTGCGGCATTTATCAAATTTCCAAGGCTGCAATTTCACCGGCTATGGCATCTGCCTCAGCCTCTCTCCCCAACCGCCCATAGGCTGACTGCAGATCGAGGAGTAACGTGGTAAACTCAGAGGGAGACAGAATCTCCGCCTTCTTCTTGCTTGATTTAGATGCTCCATACCACTGCTTCACGAATTCAAAGTCCTCCACGGCTGTGCTTGTAAGGTGGAAAAGATTTTCCGGCAGATTGTAGCAAAGATAGCCTCTTAGCAGCCTGATTTGGGGGTCTTTAGGCCGTCGTCGCCAGGCGTTGTTGAGCAGCATTAGTCCCTGGACTGCGTCGCCAAACATAGTTGATGAGTCCCGAGAGTAGCGGGCAGTTAAGGCAACAGAACTACCGTAATAAGCTTCGACTAGCGAATTGCGGGGAGCAAGCTCATGGGCCCTCTGGAGATAGTCCTTGGCCTGATGGGCAGCTGCCGGGTCATCAGCCAAAGCCTGGTTGTGAAGACGTATCCCCCAATGGATCAAGTCCTTGAGGCCCTCAATCTTGGGTGCAGGCGACGACTCTTGGGACAATGCTTTATCAAGCTTAGTGGTTACTGCCGGGCCATAGGGTGATTGGGGATCTAGGGCAAGGAGCCGATCCCATACAGTCCGACCATCTGCTATCATGTTGAGCCTCAGATAGCAGTCACCCAACTTATAGAGGATCTCCCGATATTCCTCGGCAGTAATGCTCTCATGACCGGAAGCGTATTGGGATGCCAAATACTCGAAATCGGTGATAGCAGTAGCAGTGCGGTAAAAGAACGCCTCTGGCAATCGAAAACTGTGGTTGGCTCTTACCCAACGCAATTCAATATTGGATGGATCTCTTTGTACGGCTCTTTCTATGATTCCAATTGCCTGGATGGCCCGGGAGAACATGGTGCCACCGTCATCGGCATAGCGACCCATAAGTGAAAAGCTGCTCCCATACAAAGCTTCCATTACGGGATCCTCTGGCCATAGGCCATGGGCTTCTGTGAGCAGATCATGAGCTTTTCTCCCAGCAGCTTTATCGCCGAGCTCACCTAAATGCAGCAAGTGCCCAGCTTCCACCCTTAGGGCATCTCTCTTAGCGGTCTCCTCCGGTTCAGCCCCATCCCCTTCTATTTCGATTCCTTCTGCCCGAAGGTATCTCCGGTAAATCCGATCTGGTCCCAATGCAGCTAGCCGTTGCCATACAGCCAGGGCTTCCTGTTTGCTGTCATTGTTAATGTAAGCTTTGCCGAGATCGTAGAGAAGTTGCCAGTAGAACTGCTCAGTGAACACGCTACTATCTTTGTCATATCGATCTATTAGAAAGCGAAAGTCATCTATGGCAACTTGAGTCCGATGGAAGTACAATTCGGGCAGTCGGTAACTCACATAAGCCCTAACTGTCCGGATAGTGATGTGATCCGGATGAGCCTTTACCACCTGATCGATAATCCTAAGGCCTTCTAGTACCTTGGCAAATCGCTCTTGGGGATCTATGCTATCCCGACCCAGCAGTGCCAGGGAGCTGCCGTAATACGCCCTAGCCTCAGGGTCGTCCGGGCTAAGCTCTTTAGCCTTTTCTAGCCAACACAACGCCTCTCTTGTGGCGGATTTTTCTCCCCGAACCGATAGATTATGGAACTCTATACCTTTGGACAAAGCCTTATCAAAAGATTCCCGCTCAGACAGATCCGTATCATTAGTCAAACTATCCCCTCCTCCGCAGCCGATGGTGAACCGAAGTAACTCCTGGGTGTCAATCACATGGTATGTTGCCTTATACCATCGAGGAATGCTCCTTCTGTCTCAAGCTAAGGTCTAGATGCAACTTGAGACTTCGCACCCGACTTTGTGACAATCACGTTCTAGTCTTATGGCCGCCAGAGAGGCAGGCAATATAATGTAGTGCAGGCGCTGCCCAAGAGAGGAGGATTGATCGATGCAGAACAACATTCAGCAAATGTCACAGGAGTTTGCTGCGAGAATGCGGAACATGGGAGACAGGCCTAACCCACAGGCCATTGGAGCCGCGGTCCAGGAATTCGTCGCTAGCTGTATGCAAACAGCCTCCCAGGAGCAGCCAAGGGAGCGACGTAGGAACAGGCGGGATAGAGAAAGATAGGTAAGGCTCTCAACAACACTCTAGCTCGAGTGTAGAGAATGGCTCCTTAGACCAACCAAAAGGCCGTGCCCGGGGATAATCAGGCACGGCCACTTCTTTTGCTGGAATGGGATCCTTGGAATCAGTCAAACAAGAGCCTAATACTAGCCACACTAGCTGCATCTACTCCGAAGGTCACCTGCGTGTCTTGCACTTCCGGTTTTGGTAAAACTGCTAAAGGTTGCTCATTTAGATCAACCATCGCCGCTTCCCTAATATCCCGGCAAAAGCCTAGAATCACCTGGGTGTCTTGGCCTTCTGTTTCATACAAACGAATGATCATCTCTTTACCTGTTCCGTTTTCCGGCACCTTCACCGCGGATATAGCCACACTACCTGCCTTGAGGGTAATAAATCCGTGGCTCAAAGGCCAACTTCCCCCTTGAGGTTTGGTGGACAACACTGTCAAGGGGTGATTATAGTCATAGGCTGACTGAATCAGCTCTTGCCTGGTGGTTGCGGTAGTCACACATAGGGCCAAGCGGAAGTTATGGATACCCAATTCCGGATAGGGATCGGGATCATAGGAGCTGCGGATTAAGCTGACAGAGAGGGAGTTGTCATGGCCCCGGAAACCGTACTTAGAGTCTGTCATGAGCATCAACTGACTCTTACCGCTCCCCTGACCCATACCCAATATCCAGCTGTTGCCAGGCACATCCATGTCCATGGGTTCCCGCTCGATGGTCCCAAAGGGCACATCGTAGCGATAAGAGCTACAGGGGTAGGCCACCGGTGCATGGAAATCTAGCTGAGGTATGCTCTGGTTGGGCCTGCCCCGCTCCTGCCAATCACATGTCACATCATAGTTCAACCTAGCACTACCTCTATCTAGGGAAATGGTTACATCTAACTTAGAATCACCAAATGCCATCCGATAGGTCAGGCTCTGCCGCAAATCCCCTTGGCGGAAATCCACCACTTGTACGTTTTTCACCAGTTCAGAAATGCCCATGTATCTACCTACCCGCCAAGAGGTCATGCCTAAGGTGGGATCCTCTTGGATCAGCCGAAAGATACCAGAGGGGCACTGGGCCGAGACCAAATCCTCCCCGGTACGCTTATCCTGCAAGGCAACCAAAGCGCAACTTTGGGTATCCAAAACCGCTTTGATCATTTCATTTTCCAGGATGAAGCATGGCGGTTCTTCTATCCGAGGATCGCGGTTATGGCGTATGGGTATTTGAAAATCACTGGTTTCTGAAATGACATAAGTGGTATAGCCATATGCTGGTACATCCACATCCAGTAGTAGTCGCACAAAGCCATGACCCCAATAGTGGTTAAACCCATGGTCGATTAATTGGTGGCTCACTGTACGGCCTTGAGCATCTTGGCAAACCAATCTATCCAGATCTCCGTCCCAGTCCCAGATGACTACTTCCGCCAATTCCCGGCGCTGGGTGATGGAGGGATTGAAAATGTGGAAAATGCGGTTTTTAC
This sequence comes from Bacillota bacterium, assembly GCA_036786445.1. Taxonomy (GTDB): domain Bacteria; phylum Bacillota; class Limnochordia; order DTU087; family DTU087; genus JAAZMF01. The sequence continues at coordinate 4,581 of DAIQRD010000078.1, read as the reverse complement.
CAGCACCTCGAGAGCTCTGAGATATCCTGAAGCCCTCTACACCAAACCCCACTCCCGCACCTTCCGCAATGGTATCTGTTGTATTCTCAAGGGGTACCAAGGAACCAGTATCGATCTCCCCCGCTATCTTTTGCAGAGCCAGCTTCTTATTGGCACCAGCAATAGCCATGGTCTCTTGGAATAGTCCCCGGGCATATTCCCGAGTATCGATAACACCCGATCCTGGAATGATATCGTGAAACTGGTTAAAGAGCACATGGCGCCAACCTTCAAAGAAGCTGTCATTGCAGTACTGCCAATCGGCATTGATGGCAGCGAGAGTACCAAAAGCTTCCGCCTCATTGAGGGCAGCTTCGCCCATGCGGTTGGCAGCTTTGATCCTGGTTTGGCTGGTATAGCAGCCGGTAAAGACGAAGTTGCGCTCATCCCGCACCTCCGGCAGTCTGTCCTTGACCTGTTCCACTGCCGCGAAGAACTCTTGGTAAGTACCAAATTCTAACTTGGGGAATACCGGCCAGCTGTTCATATCCACGATCTTCTCAATATCCCGGCGGGTTGGACCTCCGCCATGATCGCCTACACCATATACCTTGAGAGCACTGCTAAGTCCATGCTGCTCACAGAATTCCGGGACATACATGGCCATCTCTGGTTCAATGGAGGCATTATACCAGAAGGGCTCCCGATAGACGATAATGGAGCGACCGGAGGGTGCCACCCATCTTTGCAGGTAGTGGCCGGCATCTCCTCGGCAATGGTAGTAGTATTTCACACCACCCTGGGCCAAAACCTCTGGTACATTAACACTATGCCCAAAGGTATCTGGCTCAAAATCTAGATTCAGTGCATTGGGCTCTATATCCAGCAGTTGAGATAGATAGCGCTTCGTATAGAGAATATGGCGGGCCATACTCTCACCGCTGGGCATGTTTTTATCTGCCTCAACCCAGGTGGAAGCCGTAACCTCCCAACGCCCCTCCTGTACCCTAGCTTTGATCTCCTCCAGCATCTGCTGCCCAAAGTCTTCTACGATCTTGTATACCGACGCCTGAGATTGGGAAAAGGTAAACTCGGGGTATTCCTCCATAAGATCTAGCATTGTCCGAAACGTATCTAGGGTAATAGCCACAGTCTCATCCCAGCGCCACATCCAGTTCATGTCGATATGGGCATGGGCAACACAGATCATGCGATAGGTCTTGGCTCTAGCCTGGAGCTCACTGAGCATGCTTTCAGCTTCCTGCCCCGCATGGGCAGTAATAGTACCAGTTTGTGCTTGTTCATTGAACAGGAACTGCAACACGGAATCGATCAGCTGATGATAACGACCACCATCTACCAGGGAAAGCCGGTAAGCATAGTGGAGCTGTGAGGCGATTCTTTCGGCCCAATAGTTGCCTACCTTTGCCTTGTTTAGCGAAGTAAGGCGAGACTCGATGCTAATTGCCATCATCCTCCTTTAAAGATGCCAATTGGATCCACTCGGCAAAATTGTTCGACATTCCCGCTGGACTTACCTGCATATATGCTTGACATATACCCCCCGTATTGGGTATACTTTAATGGGCATATGTTCATTATGTGCCCCGGAGTTCATTGAAATAGTGGGAGGATGCTAGAGATGAAAATCGCTGTTTCCGCGAAAGGTCAGGGGCTAGGTTCCCCTATAGATCCGCGTTTTGGTCGTTCTCAGTACTTTATCGTCACCGACACAGATACCGGCCATGTAGCAGCTCTTAGCAATAACAATGCTACAGCCCAGGGCGGTGCCGGGATTCAGACAGCACAACTGATGGCCGATGAAGGCATTGAACTCGTTATTACCGGCAGTGTGGGGCCAAAGGCAGATCAAGTACTAACACAGGCTGGGATCAAAGTTTACAATGTCAAAGATGGTACTGTTAAGGATGCTTTGGAAGCCTATGGACAAGGTAATCCACAGGCAGCCTCAGCTGCCACCACCGTTAAGATTCCCAACAGCCCTAACACCGGAGAAAAGCAAGTGAGCTTCAAAGCAGCCATCGCCACCGACGGTGATGTAGTTGCAGCACATTTTGGACACTGTCCCCACTACACCATAGTAGATGTGGAAGATGGCAAGATCCAGAAGCAAGAGATCATAACCAATCCAGGCCATAGACCAGGTTTTTTGCCCGGGTATCTAGCTGATCTAGGGATCACTTGCATGATAGCTGGTGGAATGGGAGCCAGTGCTGAAGAGCTCTTTGCCCAGCGATCCATTAAAACCATAACAGGTATCCAAGGTCTCGTGGACGATGTAATCAGGGCTCACATAGATGGCAAATTGCAGACCGGGCAAAGCTTGTGTGATCACGATCAATAGAATGACACAAACCACCCTGGTGGAAATGGGGAACTAGTATGCTGATAACAGTAGCCAGTGGGAAAGGTGGAACCGGCAAGACTACAATAGCAGTCAACCTAGCTTTGACATTGAAGGAGATGATGCCGGTCATGCTCCTGGATTGTGATGTGGAGGAACCCAATGCACACCTCTTTCTGCAACCCACCTTTACTGACCAGGAAAAGGTCTTCACAACCATACCCCTAGTGGACGAGACAAGATGCGACGGCTGCGGCAAGTGCAGTGAGTTCTGCGCCTATAACGCCATAGCTATGGTGAAGGAGAAACCCATGATCTTCCCGGAGCTTTGTCACGGTTGTGGTGGCTGTACCCTTGTCTGCCCCACAAAGGCCATTAGCGAAACTTCTAGAGAGATCGGGCGGACAGATAGCGGTTGGGGCTCCAGTATCCAGATCACCAGAGGATATCTTCAAATTGGTAGCCCTTTGGCGCCCCACGTCGTCAATGCCGTACGAGGGGTGATACCACCGGATCACTCTGATAAAGCAGTGATCATCGATGCTCCTCCTGGCACCAGTTGTGCAGTAGTGGCCGCTGCTCAGAACACTGACTTTTGCTTGTTAGTAACGGAACCCACTCCCTTCGGCCTCCATGACCTGGGCCTAGCTGTGGAGCTGGCTAAGGAATTGGAGTTGCCCCACGGGGTGGTTATTAACCGTGCAGGGCTGGGAGATCGGGGAGTATATGATTACTGCCAGAAGGCAGGCATCCCCATCTTGATGGAAATCCCCTTTGGTGAAAAATATGCAGCGTGTTATGCCAGGGGTGATCGACTAGTTGAAGAGTTTCCTGACCTCAAGGAGAAATTCACCAAATTGTGGGATATGATTCAGACACATGCCACTGAGCAATAGAATGCTACGCCCTTGGGAGGAGTAGACGACAGATGAAAGAGTTCTTGGTGATTAGCGGCAAGGGAGGTACAGGCAAGACTTCAATCACTGCAGCTTTTGCTGCTTTGGCAAGTAACATCGTCATAGCCGATTGCGATGTAGATGCCGCCAACCTCCATATGCTATTACAGACTCTGACAAACCAGACTGAGGACTTCATCGGCTCTCAGAAAGCCATAATAGATCCAGAGCGATGCACTAATTGCGGCATCTGTGAAGACCGGTGCCGTTTTGGTGCCATCGAGGGCACAGGCACACACCGTGTGGTTGACTCTATGTCGTGCGAAGGATGTGGCGTCTGTCACCTAGTTTGCCCCGAAGGTGCCATCACTCTAGGAGAGCACGTGTCCGGCCAGTGGCTTCTGTCTGACACTCGCTATGGACCTCTAGTCCATGCCCAGCTCGGTATAGCAGAAGAGAATTCAGGTAAACTAGTAGCCAAGGTCAGGGGAGAGGCTCAGCGCATTGCTGCGAAAGAGTCTGCAGAATATATCCTCATAGATGGCCCTCCAGGAACCGGGTGCCCAGTGATCTCCAGCATATCCGGTGTGGATTTGGCATTGATCGTGACAGAGCCAACCGTCGCTGGACTCCATGACCTGGCTAGGGTCAGCCAACTAGCTGACCATTTTGGTGTTCCCGCAATGGTGTGCATTAACAAATTTGATCTAGATGAAACACACACCGACAAGATTGAATCTTACTGCCACCAGCACGGGATTGAAGTGGCTGGTCGTATTCCCTTTGACAAACAAGTTGTGTATGCCCTGATCAAAGGGCTACCCGCCGTCGATGACCATGCGGATAGCCGCACCACGTCTGAAAGCAGCGCATCCAAAGCGATCCAGGATGTATGGCAGACTGTGCTGCATCGTCTGGAGGCATTGCCTAGCTAGCGTTCTACGCCACTTCCCTATACTTCCACCTCTTCAACCTCAGGGCGTTGCTGACTACAGAGACTGAGCTAAAGGCCATGGCTGCTCCGGCTACCACCGGGGATAGCAACCCCAAGGCCGCCACAGGGATGCCTACGGTGTTGTAAATCAAGGCCCAGAATAGGTTCTCCTTGACATTCCGCATGGTGCCCCGGCTAAGTTGGATGGCGGCCACAACGCCCTTGAGATCGCCCTTAATCAAAGTGATATCAGCGGACTCAATGGCCACATCGGTGCCGGTGCCTATGGCAAAGCCCACATCAGCTGTGACTAGTGCGGGAGCATCATTGATCCCATCCCCCACCATTCCCACAATCAAGCCCTGGTCTTTCAGCTTTTGCACTTCCTTGGCCTTATCCTCAGGCAA
>DAIQRD010000077.1:0-12108 GCA_036786445.1 Bacillota bacterium | reverse complement strand
GTCCCAGCCAGCATTTGACCATAAACGGCAGCCTAGAGCAAAGACAAGGGCGGGAGATATACAGCTTCACCAAGGGCAAGTCGCAACTCAGGCAAGAAGGGATAGCAAGCTTTGTAGAGCGGGCATTTTCACTGGATGACTCTGGAGAGGACTCGCGGTTGTGGCAACAAAAAGCCGCCCTAGGATGGCAGTGGCGACTCACTCCCATGATCACCTGCCAAGGGCAGTGGCAACACGATGCCCGGAGAGATCTAGATCAAGGCCCTACAACATCTCAGGATGACAAAGGGTCCCTGTCTGTGATCTGGCCGTGGCCGGGGAAAGAGACCTGGCAAGGCAAAGCAGCCTTTAGCCAATCACATAGCCTGCGAGCTGATACCAAGGCAGTGACCACCACTGAATATGAGCTGACTAGTGAAGGGCCCTGGGATGAAGATTGGTATGGCAGGCTGCGGGCCAGCCACAGGACAAGGCAATGGCAATGGACTGGTAAAGGAGATCGCTGGGCTCTTGAGGGTGATGTTGATCACCTTTATTCTCCTCAAGGCTCCCTGGGCTGGGGAGTGGCCGCTTCTTATCAAACTGCCCCCCACCTAGGCGGTAGTCACTTAGATACCGGCTATACCAGCCATAGCTCGTTGCGTAACTTGTGGTCAGCTGGCACCGGTGATTCTTTGACCCCAAGCTACGCAGGTTCATCAGCCATGGATGCCTCTGGAACTTACTTGAGCACTGAGCTTCGCTGGGCCTTGGCCCAGGAGATCATCTATAAGGCCAATGTCGGTGCCCTAACCCATCTACCCCTGGGCGGCGGGCCCAGTATCCAAAGCTACTACGGGCAGGCTGGCATGGAGAAGACCTGGGGAGCCCTGGGGAGAGGCCACGTAGAACTAGCCACTGAGCTTGGCTCCCGGACCGCTTGGGCCCTAGGCCTCGGCTGGATCAAGGAGCTTACCAAAGGCAAGGGAGGTCTTTGCTTGGAAGCCTCCCTCCGCCACGTACAAGGAGCAGACTATCAGATGACTGCAACTAGCTTAGGGCTAGAGTATCGCTTCTAGATGCCTGTAACGGCCCGAAAACCTTCTATGAACCCAAGGTTAGGCAGAACCCCAATCTCCAAGTGAACTTTTTGGCTTGCTCCCGGCTCAAGCACCTGCAATGTACCCCGCTCCCGCTCCCGGTCACGGCCTTCCACCAGACAATTGGCAGGCTCCAGACCGACAACATAAGTACGCTCATCTAGCATCTTCCACTGAATAAGCCGGGGGAGCTGCTCCTTCTTGTATCGGACATACACCCCCAGACCCTGGCCCTGGTTGTGCCCTTCATTGACAACGGCCACCGTCACATAACCTTGGTCATCGGGCTGCACATCGTGATAATACACTTTCTCTCTATAACCTGCCTGAGGCCCATGGAAACTAGCATAGGATTCTTTGCCCTCTGCGGCATCGGCATCCCTGGGGACAACCACAGTCGGTGGTGTAAGGAGCTTGGCCCCATTGGCCACCACGGGAAAACCTAGATTGATGTGATAGAGCAACATGAACTCACTGGAATATGCCCCCTGATTTTCTACAACATCATCTATCCAGAGCTTACTTTCCCCTAAGCGAGCTGTTATGCGACGACTCCTCAACAGATTCTCGCCGAACACAGTAGTCTCCCGCAGCTTGCCTTGGACCCACATTAGATATTCATCGCCCTCCCAGGCGCCATCAATCCAGACATTCTCTGCAGGCAGATTACCGATTCTTCCATGCATCCCCAACTCTTGACCACCATCGGTGCAAGCAGCCCCCACATTGGTCAAACCACAGGTCTTCACTAAACCACCGGGGAAGCTACGCAGCCATCCCCTACCCTGGGGTTCGTAATGGGCCGGTGCCACATCACCGGGGGAAGCACGCCATGCCAAAGCCTGCCCCCGGTATTCTGCCAACGAAATATCCATACCTTGACTTAGAGACACATCGAAATTGAAACCAGTACCGGTGCGGAATTGGGCTAACTCAACCCCGGCCTGCCGTCCCTCCCCAAGTGAAAGACGGCGCACACCTGCTACCTGGGAAATATCTCCCACATGACCCTCTAGCTCCTGCCTAGTCCACCTGCGACCATACAAATTGACCAAAGCTGTTTCCTCCCATCAGATGGAAAAGGTCCAGCTCTAGGCCAGACCTACCCATATCACAGCATATATTAGAAAATCGGGATCCTAAGACCACCCCATCCCACGAGCTTACCGCCATCGGTATGGTAGTTCATTTCAACGAAGACTACAGCAGCCTCTACCCCGCCCACGAGATAACCGCTGAATAAGGCGCTCTCCTTCAGGTCTAGCCCTATACCACCATACACTCGGATATAATCCATGCCGGTATGGGCACGGTAGACTACCTCAAGATCGAAAGGGTGATCTTCCTTGAGCCCCATATGCATGGCTACGTAAACATTAGGCATGGCCCTGTAACGGAGTCCCAACTTGAACCCATCCTCGGATGCTGCTATATCCCCCAGCAATGTCACTGGTTTCTCGACTTTTTCTAGTTGCATCTGCATATTTAGTTTATAGTCAGATGCTTCTTCAGCAAAAGCCATACCTGTGATCAGCAAGAGGGCAAAACATACTAATATCACTGACCATATAGATTTTCTCATTCCTTTTTCACCTCCCTTCCCGCTCTCTAACATTCGTTTCCAGGCAAAAGTCTACCTCAGGTACCAGAATATTCTGCTTCCGTATTCGCTATCTGGTCCGAGAATTCCTGTACTGGGCAAGCAGGTTTATGTCGCCTTTCATAGAATTAGCTAGCAGCAAGTATCAAAGCAAGTCTAGAAACTTTCTCGAATCAGGAGATCTAGCTTCTAAGAATCCATGAGTGCAGGCAGGTGTAGGTGCTATGCTCTATATCAAAATCATCGTCAATCCCAGGGCCGGTAGAGGCCGTGCCCTGCGGGTACTGAATATAGCCCAAGACGTTTTGACCGAATCTGGCTGGACATGTGACATTATCCAGACTACAGGACCCGGTCATGCCACTGAGATTGCAAGGAAGGCTGCAGCACAAGGTGTGCCGCTCATTGCTGTTATCGGTGGTGATGGGACTATCAATGAGGTGATTCAAGGTATCGTAGGCACCGAAACCCGCCTAGCCATTATCCCCGGCGGCACAGGCAATGATCACGCCAGGTCTTTAGGCATACCCATCCACCCGGTAAAGGCCGCGACCATGATTGCACAGGGTAAGACCATCGCCATGGATGTGGGCAAAGAACGAGATCGGGATTTCGGTTGCCTAGTTTCCATAGGCTTTCCCGTAGATGTCATTGACCACACCAACAAGAAGCGCCACTTCTTGGGAGGCTCTCTGGCAATTCTCAGCTCTGTGTGGCAAACCCTGAAGAATTTGCGCTTCTATGAAGCCCACATTACCCTAGATGATACTAGCTTCTCGGTGATCACCTGCGGGATCTTTGTCCTGAATACACCTTCTGTAGGAGGTGGCTTGAGATTCTCCCCCAACGCTGATGTGACTGACGGACTTCTGGACGTAGTCATTGTGGGTAAGGTAACTACCATGGAGCTTTTGTACAACCTGCCCAAAGCATATAAGGGTAAACATCTCAACCACCCAGCTATCCAGCTCCATCGTGCCCACAAGGTCCGAGTGGAAACAGCGGAGCTCTTGCCCAAGATGTTTGATGGCGAGGTGCTAGGTCATACGCCCATAGAGGTTTTTGTCAAACCCCGGGCTCTGCGGGTGGTGGTACCTGCTAACTTCCCCGCTGCCGGTCCCATGCTCATCTCGGATCTGCAACAGGAGGAGGCGGCTGCCCAACTGCCCCTCACTCAAGCTGGGCTATAGTCAAAATACCACCATTTTCCCCAATTGCCCTGGCCATCTCTGAATCAATCCCGGTGTCAGTGATGATCTGGGCGAATTCCCCTACATCCGCGATCTGGGCAAAGGCCCTGTGGCCCATCTTGCTGCTGTCCACTAAAGCGATCTTGGCCTTGCCCGCGGCCAACATGGTCTTTTTCAGCTCTACTTCCAGCTCATTGCTGTCTGTAAGTCCCCCCTCCGGGGTCAATCCTTTGCCAGACATGAAGACCTTGTCCACGTAATAGCCTTGGATAGCCCGCTCTGCCAGGGGGCCCACGAAAGCCAAAGTACGATCTCTCAAGTTACCACCAGTGCAAATCACCCTTATACCGGGACGCCCCGCCAACTCCATCACAATCTGCAAGGAAGTGGTGACTACTGTCAGATCACGGCGCTCAATGAGGCGCTTGGCCAGCCACAGAGCAGTAGTACTGGCATCTAGGATAATGGTCTCACCTTCCTGAATTAAGGTCGCAGCATAGCTGGCAATGGCACTTTTTTCCTCCAGATGACTTGCCACCCGGCGGGCGAACGGGAGCTCTAACCCTGTGCCGTTAATACTCACCGCTCCACCATAGGTGCGCTTCAGATACCCACCTTGCTCCAGCTCTTCCAGATCTCGGCGGATAGTCTCTTCAGTTACATCAAACTGCTGACCCAACTCTCCCACTCGGACAGAACCATGCTGTTTAGCCAAGCGGGCTATGGTGGCCCGCCGCTCAGCAGCTAACATATTTCGACCTCTTCCATTTGCCATGATCAGAACCACCCCCACGCCCAAAACATCTGCCTATTGATTGTTATTTCCCTATGGAGGCAATTGCTTCCTTGTTTCTATGGAAAAAGAACGCCCTCTGCCCCTTTTTCTCAAGATACTTGGCCAAGCAGCCGTTTCCTTCCCCCCGAGCCAACAGTTGACAGGCCTTAGTCGGCAGGATTCAACGCTATTAAGGCCAATAGGAGCACTAGGATCAGGTAGCTTTATTCTAGATAGCCACTAGATATTGTGAAGGAGTTGCCTATGTGTGCCTTGTCCGCACCTAGATTCCAGCCCACCTATATGGCATTACCCCAGCCAATACGCCGATTTTTCGATGATCAGTACTATCGAGCCTACCAGCTGGTGGCGGACATGCGCCATCCCACTACAGGTCTCTACTATGATGCCTATGTCACGGTAGGGCAAGACAGCCTACCTAGCTCCATTGCCGCCACAGGAGTAGGACTCATCGCCTTGACCATTGCCCATCAAGCTGGTTGGGAAACCGATGCAGCAGCCAAGGCTGTTCACACTCTTTCGGCCATGGCCGGTGAGTTGCCCGGGGTAAGCCCCGCCAAAGATACCCGCACAGGCTTTATGGCCCATTTCATCGATGCAGAAACAGGTGCTCACAGGTGGAACTCGGAGATTTCCACCATTGATACCGCGCTCTTGGTGAGTGGGGCTTTATTCGCCATGCGATATTTCAAAGAACATGGGGAGATTGCCCGCCTAGCTACGAAGCTATATAAATCAGTCTCGTGGGAAGCTGCCATCGCCAAACCGGAGACCGGAGATATATACCTAGAGATAGAAAAAGGGCAAGGAGTTAACCCCCTAGCCCCCTACAACGAATACTCAATCCTAGCCCATATGGCCCGCCACTCTCGGCCTGGTCAAGCACTGTGGCAGCAAATCTATGACCCACAGCGCCTCCACCTTTTGCCCATGCAACAAGTGGGTCCCGGACGTCAGATCATCTGTGAAGTAGGCAATATCCCCTCATCTTTTGTCTACCAGTTTCCCTTCTATCTAGTGCATGACTACACGAAAAGCCCTATCTACCAGGAGCTCTATGCCAATATAGCTTTTGCTGATCACTGTGATTGGACTCAGTGTCATCAAGCCCCCACCTTCGTTTGGGGTCACGGTGCCGGTGTCACACCCTCCGGATACTATCACCCCGATGCCATTGGTAACAACCAAGAGTCCGTGGCCTCACCCTACATCATCGCCGGGTTTTTGCCCATCTACCCTCAGGGCATCTACGATCTCTATGACATCTATCAGACGATGATTCCCTATGACAGACCTACCTTGGTGGTGCAGGATCCTGCTGACATACCCCGCTTCCAGGCAGCCTATAGATACGGTCTGACCCGTTTTCAACTTAACCCCACAGGCCGGCGGCCTTGGTATCCCCAGCATACTGCTGTAATCGATTGGAGCTCCATGCTTTACGGGCTGACAGCCTTCAAATACGGCATAGACTTCTTTGCCCGCTATAACCAAATCCATGATCTAGCATTGGCGTCGTGATGCCATCTAGTCTGCCCGCGCCTGCTTTGCCAAGGCATCCTCTGTAAAATCTGCTGGGTTGATGGCATCGCGGAATTGCACCATATATAGTCTTCGATATACCCCATTTTCAGCCAAAAGTTCGTCATGGGTACCAGCTTCCACGATCCTCCCGTCATCAATGACCACGATTTTATCTGCCTGCTGGATAGTAGTCAGCCGATGAGCTATGACAAAAGAGGTGCGGCCAGCTAGCATGTGCTCTAGGGCTTTTTGGATAATCTGCTCTGTCTGTGTGTCAATGTTGGCTGTGGCCTCATCGAGGATGAGGATCCGGGGGTCATTGATAATGGCCCGGGCAAAGGATACTAACTGCCTCTGTCCCAAAGAGAGTTTACTGCCTCTCTCCTGTACATCGGTATCATATCCATCAGCCAACCGCTCGATGAAATCATGGATACCTAACGCCTGAGTCACCCTCAGCATATCCTCCTCAGTGGCTTCGGGATTGCCATACAAAAGGTTTTGGCGCACAGTACCAGAGAACAAGAATGGTTCCTGCAAAACCAATCCAGTCTGGGATCGCAAAGACTTCTGCGTGACATCCCGAATATCATGGCCATCGATGAGAATCCGGCCACCGCTAACATCATAGAACCGACAAAGAATATTGATCATGGAGGTCTTACCCGCTCCGGTATGACCTACTAGGGCTATAGTCTCGCCGGGGTGAACATCAAGATTGATATCCTTCAAAACAAAATCGTCCCCTGTGTAGGCAAAATAAACATGCTCAAACTGCACATGGCCCTCAATGGTGGGCAGCACTTGAGCTCCGGGCTTATCTTGTATCTCTGGCACAGTATCGAGAATCCCGAAAACCCGCTCAGCACCGGCCATGGCTGTTTGAATAACCCGGAATAGCTGTCCTAGATTCCGCAGCGGGCCAAAGAACTGCCCTGTATAGCCTAGAAAAGCCACCATCTCACCTACGGTAAGTTGCTCCTGGACTAGCCACCGACCACCAAACCAAAGTACAATCACGGTTCCCACTGCCGAAATCAAGTCTATGGTAGGCCAGAAAAACGAGAATATGCTAATGGAGTGAATAGCCGCATCATAACTGGTGCGATTGGTATCTTCAAAGCGCCGCAGATTCTCTCTTTCCCGGGTGAAAGCCTGAGTCACCCGCACACCGGAGATATTCTCCTGCAAACTGGCGTTGACAATTGCTACCTTTTCCCTCACTTGCCGTTGGGCTAAAAAGATCTTCATGCGAAATCCCGTCATCATATAAAGTAGAAATGGCACAGTAATCAACGTTAGAGCAGCTAAGCGGGTATTCATGGCGAACATGATGCCAATAATGCCCACTAGAGTTACCGTATCTGAGACGAAGTTGATGACACCACCACTGAGGAGTTCATTGAGGGCGTCAATATCGCTGGTGAGTCGAGTGATCAATCTGCCCACCTGCATGCTGTCATAATAGCGCAAAGACAGGCGCTGTAAATGCTCATACAGTTGCTGCCGCATTGTATAGATAATGTTCTGCCCCATGGAGGCCATAACATAGCCCCGCCTATAGGACAAAACCCAACTACTGACGAAAAGTAGCACCATGGCCAGGGCAATTTTATTTACCCCTGCAAGATCACCTATAGCAATGTATTCGTCAATAATCAATTTGGCCAAATAAGGGATAGCTAAGGTTGTCGCCGCAACTCCCAACATCAGCACGATGGCCAAGGCTATCTGCTTTTTATGTGGGCCTAGGTATCTGATCAACCGCAAGAGCATGCCCCGGTCTACAGGTGCTGTATGCCGTTCATGCTCCATTTCATGGGCCATTGTGTCTCCCCTCTCCCACTATACCTGATTCTTCACATATTCGAGGCTCCGCTCCGGCGCCAAATCCTAACTGGCTAAATGACCAGCTGGCAAGATCTGCGACTGGAGGATCTGCCGATATGCTCCTCCCTCTTGCACCAGTTGGTTATGGGTGCCTTGTTGGGCTATGGAGCCACCATCTATAACCAGTATCTTATCTGCCTGCTGGACTGTGGACAGCCGCTGGGCAATGATAAAAGTGGTTCTGCCTTGCATCAGATGGTTCAGCGCCTCCTGGATCTCCCTTTCCGTCTCTAAATCGATACTGGAAGTAGAATCATCCAGGATCAAGATCCTAGGATCAGCCAACAGCGCCCGGGCAATGGCCACTCGTTGCCGTTGGCCACCGGAAAGGCCTACACCCCGCTCTCCCACTATGGTGTCATAGCCTTGGGGTAGCTGCATGATGAAAGCATGGGCTGCTGCGGCTTTGGCCGCGGCCTCTACCTCTGCCTGAGAGGCCTGGGGTCTGCCATAAGCTATGTTCTCCCTGATGGTGGTGGAGAACAGGAAGTTTTCCTGGAGCACCACCCCAATCTGGTTTCTCAGGGATTCTAGAGTAACATCCCGCACATCGTAACCATCGATGGTGACCCTGCCATGGCTCACATCGTAGAAACGGGGCAGAAGATGCACTAGAGTGCTCTTGCCAGAGCCAGTAGAACCCACTACAGCTATGACTTCTCCAGGCTCAGCTGTGAAATTGATCTCCTCTAACACGTGGAGATCATCTTCGTAGCTAAAACTGACATGCTCAAATCGGATCCTGCCTTCCACTGGAGGCAAATGTGTGGCACCGGGTTTCTCCACTATAGTGGATTTCCAATCCAGAAGCTCAAACACCCGCTTAGATGAAGCTGCCGACCGCTGCATCACGCCAAGAATGTAGCCCATCATCCGCACCGGCCAAATCAACATCCACAGCGCTCCATGGAAAGCAATCATGGATCCCAAGGTCAGCTTGCCTAAGACAACTTCCCGGCCACCATACCAGAGTACGATCACTGTCCCTAAATTGGCGAAAAAGTCCATGGCTGGGTGATAGAAAGAGCTGGTCTTGGCCGTCCTTAAGGTCCGGGCACAGAGCCCTTCATTTTCACTATGGAACTGCATAATCTCCCCATCTTCCTGGCTAAAAGCCCTTACCACCCGCACCCCAGAGAAATTCTCCTGGGCCACGGCAGTCATTTTGGCCCGCTGCTCCTGCACATCGGTATACAAGGGCTCCACTTTCTTGGTATAGCGGACAGCCACCAGGAACAGAAAGGGCAGCATAGATAGGGAAATCAGAGTGTAACGCCAATCCAAATACAACAGGTATCCAGTGACCCCCGCTAGCCAGACCATATTGCCCAACAGAGAGCTGAAGCCAAATCCCGTGGCCTCCCGGCACATCTCCACATCACTGGTCAGACGAGACATTAACTCACCGGTGGCTGATGTGGAATAAAAGGCAAAAGATTGCCGCTGGAGTTTGTCATACAAGTCATTTCTCAGAGAATAAGCCACTTCCTGAGAAGCCTTCTCCGTAATGAATATCTGCACGAAAATCGAGATGGACCGTATCAACCCAGAGACTAACAGGGCAACGGCTACCACATTCAAGAAACCGTAAGCTGCCCCCATTGTCAGCTCTCCGCTGCCAATGCGGTCAATCACCTGCTTTGTGTATAAGGGCACCATTAATGCCAGAACCATCTCCACAATGGCGCCGCCAAAACCAACCACAAGCCTCCACCACTGTGACCGGGCATAAACCAAGAGCCGGATCAAGTGTGCCATGATCTCGCCTCCCCATGAGAATCTAGTCCATATGTTAACAGCCGCAAGGGCATGTATTCGCCCCTACCTAAAAAGGTCCTCCCTTTGTTGACATGAAATTCTACTTGACAATATCTAGTCTCGGCCGTTAGGTGGGTCAAACTGACAACACTGCCCTGATACCATTACCCAAGCAACACTCCGATAGAAAAGTGCTGACCACAAGGCCAGCACCGCGTTACTTGAGCTGCTGATCTTCGTGGATGTTAAGTAAGTTCCGCCACCCTCACCACTAGATTACTACCATAGGGGTAGCCGGTGGCATTCACCACCAGTAAGCCGGAGTCCACATCTTGGGCAAAACTCAGCTCCTCGCCATTGTCTAGCCAGCGTACTGAAGTAGCCCGACGTTCCAGGCCCATGAAACTCCTGGGGCCGGCACCGGATGTCATCCGAACAACGTTCTTATCACCTTGCACTGAGAGACGGTGGATAAAAAGATATACTTTACCATCGTGCTTCAAGGCAAAGTCATCACCCATTCCCACTACCGATACGGGCTTCCCCTCATAAAGCAAATCACCATAGAGCTTGATCCACTCACCCACGCGCCTGAGGGTGGCTGCTTCGTATGCTGGAATCTTGCCAGATGCCGTAGGTCCCACGTTGAGAAGATAATTGGCCCCTACTTTCCGACAGGCCGCGAAGTTTTCAATGAGCTCCTTGGGTGACATGTAGACAAAATCCCTTTGACCTAGGCCCCAGTGCTGATTCATTGTTTGGCACATTTCCCCTGCCACATATTTGGACATACCTCGGCGGTCCAGGGGCTCGGGGCGTCCCTGTTCAAAGGTGACACTATCGATCTCCCGGTGAATGACTTGACCCCTGGCCTCCAGGCCGGTGTTGTTGATGATCATGGCCTCAGGCTGATGTTTTCTGATGAGGCCATATAGGGCATCCAGCTGCCAGTCGGCATCAGTCTTGCTCCAATTGCCATCAAACCATAGACCACCAATGGGGCCATAATTGGTGCACAAAAGCTCCACTGATTGACGTAAGTATGCCAAATACCCATCAAAATCATCCCGAAAGCTATCTTGGTACCAATCTAGGGTCGTGTGATAGAAAAAGGGCAAAATGCCTTCTGCCCGGCAACCCTGGACAAACTCGGCTATCAGATCCCGTCCGGCAGGACTATGGGGTGCATCATAATCACTTAAGCCACAGGTATCATAGAGGGAAAATCCATCATGATGCCGGGCAGTGATGGTGATATACCGCATGCCCGCGTCCCGAGCCAATTTAGCTATCTCCCGCCCATCAAAATCCTGGGCTGTGAAAGTATCTTTTAGTTTTGCATATTCATCTTTCGGCATGTTGGCCAAGTGCATAATCCATTCACCTTTGCCTAGCTGGGAGTACAGGCCCCAGTGAATGAACATGCCATAGGCTAGCTTCTCAAACCGCTCGATTCTTGGTTCCGGCTTAGGTGTAGTCATGGGGAATCCCTCCTTGGAGAAAACTCATTGTATATAGCGCTTTAGCAGGGCGGGGTATGATACAGTGGCTGCCTAGCGAGCCCCGCTCCACCGCTACCTCTAGGGCGGCAGCCAAAGATGCCTCCACGGCGCTGGTGGCCCCAGACATAGCAAAATAACTGCGGCCCCCCAGGGCATAGCCTAAGCGCAACTCCCTGAGCTCCACTGCCCCGGCCTTCAGGGCTGCATCTGCTGCCTTAATGCCGGCAGCCATGGATAGGGTTTCCAAGATACCTAAAGCTTCCATCTCACCCTTGGGTAGCTCAGCAAACATGCCATATAGTCCTCTACCCAGATCTGGGTGGATCCGGCCAATCAGGCAGCTATCATATAGCCCAGACCCCACCCGGGCTAGAGCCGCAGCATGGGCAGTGCTAACTGCAGCCATCTTACCGGTAAAAAGCACAGTGAATTTGCCGGGACATACCACTTGGGTCTGCAATATGTGAACAACTGCTGCCTTATTCACTACATCCAGGGCAGTCATCCCATGGACAGCACCTTTGAGTTCCAAAAACCCAATAGCTGGTTGTAAGCCATCATTCACCAGCGATCACCACCGCTTCTTGTGTAACTTCCAAGATACGGCCACTCAAACTGGCGTGTATGCTGGCACCTAGTTTGTCTGGGGGTGGCATACCAATGACTTGACCTAGAACCACTCTGTCACCGATTTTTACCAGGGGCTCCGCCGATACCCCAATATGCTGCTGTAATGCTATAAATACCTGTCGAGGGGAGAACTCAATCC
>DAIQRD010000076.1:0-12354 GCA_036786445.1 Bacillota bacterium | reverse complement strand
CCTCCGGCCTCCTGCTCCCAAGGCAGGCGCGCTAGCCAAACTGCGCTACGCCCCGTCACTAATGTCCGACTGACGAACTTGATTATAACATAGGGATCCCCTTGTGTCAACGCCGTTCGCGGCCTAAAAACGGGATCAGATATGGCCCTGATCTAGCCACTCTTGGATAATAGGCAGTGCTGCTTGTAGTGCTCTACCACGGTGGCTGATTTTGTTCTTCTCCCCATCGGGCAATTCAGCAAACGTCTTCCCTAGTCCGGGTACTTGAAACAATGGATCATAGCCAAAACCTCCGGCGCCCTTCTCCTCCGTCAAGATAAAGCCTGGACAGATACCGTCTACCCAGCGAGTGTGGCCAAACTGGCTTACCAAGGCAATGGAGCAACGGAAGCGGGCTGTCCTAGACTCCATGGGTACACCTCGCATTAACTCCAAAAGCTTGGCATTATTTTCCCCATCTGTGGCGGATTCGCCGGCAAATCTTGCCGAATAGACACCAGGCCGCCCTCCTAGATAGTCCACTTCCAAGCCAGAGTCATCGGCTAGGGTCGTGAGGCCGGTGAATTCCGCAATGGCCCGGGCCTTTTTCATGGCGTTGGCCGCAAAAGTTGCGCCATCTTCTACTACATCTGGGGCCTGGGGAAAGTCCCGCAAAGACAGAACCTCAACAGCCAGACCGCACAGTAGTTGTCGTATTTCTTTTGCTTTGTGATCATTCTTGGAAGCGATGACTACTGCGACCACCGAATTGGCCCCCCATTTTGGCGATCAAATCCTCGGTCAATATGCGCTGCTGCAAGCTGACCAGCTCTTTGATCCCCTTCTCTGCAAGATCCAGCATTGTGTTCATCGCTTCCCGAGAGAATGGGGCCCCTTCTGCGGTGCCTTGGATTTCGATGATCCTGCCATCAGCAGTCATGATTACGTTCATATCCACCTGGGCTTGAGAGTCCTCCCCATAGCAAAGATCCAATAAAGGCACACCATCTACTAGGCCTACACTAACCCCCGCCACAAAGCTAGCTATGGGCAACCTACCCCAGTTCGCCGTCTGCCCCAAGCGCTGCAATGCATCCATCATGGCCACAAAAGCTCCTGTAACCGCGGCTGTACGGGTGCCTCCATCGGCCTGAATTACATCACAATCCAACCACACTGTGCGTTCTCCCAATGCCCCAAGATCAACCACAGAACGTAAAGCCCTGCCTACTAATCGCTGAATCTCCGAAGTACGCCCACTTAACCGTCCCCGGCTGGCTTCTCGCACATTTCGGGTTTCAGTGGCTCGAGGAAGCATGGAATACTCCGCCGTAATCCAGCCCTGCCCATTGCCCCGCAGAAATGGGGGAACCCTCTCTTCGATACTAGCGGTACAAATTACTTTCGTGTCCCCTGCCTCTATTAGCGCGGAGCCTTCCGCATATTTGTTAAAGTTCCTGGTAATCTTCATCTGCCTGAGTTCATCGGGCTTACGTCCATCAATGCGTGTCATATGTGCGCCTCCCTGGCCAAGATCTCAGTTCCTGGATACATCCGTGTCATCATGACAATCATCTCTTCGCCGCCAATCCCTTGATTATGTCCCGATACCTTTGGCCCCTCTCCTCGAAGTTCCGGAACATATCATAGCTGGCACAAGCCGGGCTCATCAAAACAACATCACCAGGCTGCCCCAATTCCACTGCTTGGATTACGGCTGCAGCAAAATCGTCGGTCCGGTATATACTGGGCCCCTGGGACTGTCCTTGTTTCTCCTGGATCGCTGCCTCTATCTTCCCTGCGGTTGCCCCAGTCAGCACTACAGCTTTGACTCCCCCATCGGCAACGGTCTCTGCTAGCAAATCAAAGGATAATTGCTTGTCATAGCCTCCAGCGATTAAAATGATTGGCTCATGGAAGGCTCTGATACCGGCAATGGCCCGAGCTGGGCTGGTGGCAATGGAGTCATTGTAATACCTTACCCCGCCGATCTCCTCTACTAGTTCCAATCGGTGGGGTACCCCTCGGAAAGTAGCTATGGTTTGTACAATCGCCGCCGGTGTAGCGCCACAGAGGACACTAAGCGCTACGGCTGCCAGTACGTTCTCCCAATTGTGTACACCCAGAAGCCGTACAGCTCCAATGGAGCATAGAGTCTCCTCTGTGCCTTGGGCAAACCCTATGTCCCTCACTGTGATCATGCCATTGCGCAGAAACACTCCTCGATCTGGCTCTGTCAAACGACTGAAAAATAACACGTGGCCTGGACACTCTTGGGCAAATGACCTAGTAATTGCATTGTCGTAGTTGAGCACCACATAATCATCGGAGTTCTGAAATGCAAAGATATGGCGTTTGGCGGCAATGTAGTTCTCCATATTCTTATGCACATCCAGATGATTAGGGGTAACATTGGTGATCAGCGCATAGCGGGGACTATGGGGCAGAAGTTCCAGCTGAAAACTGGACATCTCCAGCACAACCAGATCCTCGGTAGCAATGGCTGGTATCTTATCCAAGAGGGAGTTGCCAATGTTGCCCCCCACAAACGCCTTACGCCCTTCAGTACCAGCCATAATCTCACCAACAAGGGTGGTAGTCGTTGTTTTCCCGCTACTACCGGTGATTCCCACGATGGGAGCTGGGCATAGCTCAAAGAAAACCTGCATTTCACTGTTGAATTTCACTCCCTGCCCTCTCAATACACTGATCTGTGGGAGATCCTTGGGAATCCCGGGGCTTAGGAAAACAGTATCGAAACTCTGCAAATCATCCAGATACGCTGGACCTAGCTTGTATGAAACAGGCAAGCCGGCAATCTGAGCGAGGCGAGACTCCAACTCCACCGGTTTTTGGCGATCACAAACAGTAATCCGGGCTCCCGCGCCAACTAGATACCTAATCAGGGGGATATTGCTGACCCCTAAGCCCACTACAGCCAGCTTTTTGTCCTGCCACCCCATGCCGCTTTCACCCTTCATTCCCAAAGCAGCGTAGTCGTTCTTTGCTAGAGCGCCATCATCCATTTTCAGGGGCATAGCCTCCATTCGACAATTCCTTCCCTTCAACCTCCCACCTAGTGGGAAAAAGCGATTTGGGTATCTATCCCATTGCATAACGTTCAATATCAACATGTTTCACTGGATGATCGTAGCCCAGCCGCAGTGCACTAGCTCGAAAATGGTGGGGATCTCCACTCACGTAGAATCCATTTTCTCCCCGTTTCTCATCTGCCACAAGATCCAGCTCTCTCAACCTAAGTGTGGCCTCTTGGGCGGTGGCTTCACCGGGGTCAATAATCTGCACCCTTGGTCCCAATAGCCGCTCTATGGATGAAAGCAAGAAGGGATAATGGGTACACCCCAAGATCAAAGTATCGATCTTCTGGTCCATCAGCGGCGAAAGATAGTCCACCAAAAGGGCTTCAATCGCCTCACCCTCCCACTGGCCAGCTTCGATCAAGGGCACCAGCTTAGGGCATGCTACCTCCCAGACACTGATATCTGGAGCAATTGCCCGCAGAGCGTGGCCATAAGCGTGGCTTTGCACCGTCCCTTCAGTACCGATAACTCCGATCCTTCGCCCCTTAGTTCCAACCACAGCAGCTTGGGCACCAGATCGAATCACGCCCATCATCGGAATAGGCGCCCCGGGGTTCAACACCGGCAATGCCAGGGCCGAAGATGTATTACAAGCAGCTATCACAAACTTAACGTCCAGATCCAGAAAAAACGTGAGGATCTGGCGTGAGAACTCGATGATTTCACTTGCAGGTCGTCCCCCATACGGCACCCGGGCAGTATCACCGAAATACATAACCTGCTCTGTAGGCAAGGCCTGTTGCAGCCAACGGACTACTGTAAGGCCACCCACCCCGGAATCGTATACTCCTATGGGGCGCTGCTTAGCCATATTCCCCACATCCCTTTAATCTTGACTAGACACCATTCCTATTCTATCCCGCCTAAGCAAGTACATGCAAGTATAGAAAAAGCCCCTCGCGGAAGCAGGGGCATTTGCTCCTAGGCCTGTTGGAACTGATACATATGGCTAATCAACCACAATGGTCGGATCCGGTGGCAAAGGGGCCGTTAAATCAACATGGTCTGCCAACGACTCCACGGTATTTCCCTCTATGAGAATGCGTACAGATTCAATGCCCGGCAACTGGGCCAATGTATTGACAATGGAATATACTAGAGCGATCTCCTCGTTACTGCCTAAGTACTGACCTCCTGCAAGCTCCCAACTAAAGCTAGCTACAAGGACGGTATCTTCCTGCCGAGCCTCCAGTAGCTCGGCACCGGCCGGCAGAAGCGACTCAGAGCTGCTTTGGGAGACTCTTTGCAGCTCAGTCCAAAGACCTGGAGCATTGAACTCACTCTTTTTAATGCGGGCGTCTATAACCTCCAACCCACCGCCAGGTGCCGCAATATATAAATGGACATCGGCTTTGGGCTCCGTGGGCCAAGTGACATTACCCCATAACCGCCCCCCCCAGACGATAATCAGCAGCAGGAGCGATGCTAAAAAAAGCCAGCCTAGCACTTCCCGATAGCTCTTATTCAAGTGTATCACTCCCTGCAGATCGACCAGGTGTATCTTCCTCACTCACCGTATCCCCATCTGTGCCATCTTCCCATGAGGATCTAGCTCCGTCAGAAGACTCTACTCCATTGGGCCCCTTGGGCATCTGCCCATCTATGACTCTCTCCACTAGATCGATATCCCGGAAGAAGGCAGCAACTCCTCGGACCAATCCCATACTGGCCTTGTCGATAGCCTCCGGAGTTAGTAGAAAAACCCCTTCCTCAGCATGATCCAAAAAGCCAACTTCCACCAGAGCACTAGGCACCGGCGAATGGCGCAAGATATAGAGATCATTGCGCTGTTTGACGCCTCTGTCCAGGATTCCTAGCTGAGACACCACGTTTTCTTGAAGTGCACTAGCTAATAGTCGATCAGCCGGCCTACCTGGGTGATATAAGGTTTCGGTGCCGGTGGCATCCCTTGTCAAGGAAGCATTGGCATGGATACTCAGTAGTATATCGGCATCTACCGCCTGGACTGCATCGACTCGCTCCCGGAGGCTGACAGTCTGATCTGCAATTCTGGTATAGCTAACATCAGCTCCAGCCCACTGCAAAAGCTCACCGACACGTAGGGCCATTGCTAGATTATATGACTTCTCCGGCACACCTTCAACACCCGGCGCCCCAGGCTGCAGGCCACCATGCCCCGGATCTACTAGAACCGTCTTGCCCCGGAGTGCAGCCAAAGAGCGGGGCTCAAGCCAATTCACTTGGAGCGCAGGCCATCTTGAAAAATCCACATCTGAGCGACGAATAGCTGGAAACACCGGTGAATCCAGGTTATATTCATCCAACCCGGAGTAATCTGGAGTAACCGCATTACCCCAGGCATCCAGAATGCCATACTCCTCTAGGTAAGGCTTGTCCTCGTCTACATCATCAATTCCTGCCTTCCCCTGCGGCCCAGGAGAAGCTGACGATACATCTGTCAGTTGCATTTCCACTGCGGCTCGGGCTTTGCTACTAGGGAACAGCTCCCTGAAGCCACGTCCTACAGCTGCCAATTGCCCACCGCCCATAGACTGGGTCCACCGGTCAATAAACACCAGCTCCACTGTACCCTCTTTGGTACCCACTTCGATATCCCCTATGTCTATGGCGTGTGCTAGATCCAGCACGATACGAGTTGAAGTAGGTGTATACTGACTGATCCGCAGTTTTTTCACTGCAGTATCGTTCACCATAACCTCTGCGCTCCCTGCCACAAAAGTCGCGTTGGCAACATCTATTACCATCCGGTCTGGTGCCTTGAGCTTAGATACCGAGTACAGCACTGGACCGGATGTCTCCAATCCCAAACGAAGAGTACTCCCACTTCTCCACAGACTCGCCCGCCCTACCCGTTGATTGAAGATCACTGAAAATCCATGACCATCAGCTAGAGGACTAATCTGGTACCCCGTGGCTTCAGCCAAATCCACAACAGCCCGGGTCACATTTTCAGCATACTGGCTCAAGCGCACTCCATGGACAATTCCTTGACCCACATAAATCTCATCATCAACTACATCAACGGTGACTCCAGGTATATCCAGTACCAAGCGGGCTGGATTGCCAAGCAGCATCGGCTCCACCTCAACCTTAACGGTACTGACAAAGTCCAGCCGCTGCCTTCCTTCTTCCACATTAACACTCACTTCTGTCAATCTGGGGCCCTCTGCTCGCTCAGGCAAAGCCTCATCCGTTACGGGGTACGGGCCACGATATACCTCCTTGAGAAACTGGCTCAAGGCGAGCCCCTCTCTTTCTAAATGTATAATGGGGCGGAATGGGGTATTAGCACCGGCCTTAGTAGGTGACTGCTTCTCTGCGTCAGGTTCTACTGTATACACAATCGCTTCCTGGTCCTCATATGTTTGCGCCATCTCTACGGGCTCAGGATCAGCTACAGGTCCTGGAATGGCCGCAGGTGTAGCCTTTGAAGTGGTTGTGGGCGTAGGCTCTGGCTTGGCTGTAGGCTCTCTAGGCTCTGGATCAGGCGCGGGTTGGTTCGCAGGTGCCTCGGGCCGATCCCCCATATAAAGAATTTGACCACCCTCATCCCATTGCACTCCAATGCCGATCACATCATGGAAAAAGTTGAGGGGGACCATGAGCGCGTCTTTGGCCATGTAAGGAGCCACCCCTAGATCAATAGCTTTCCCATCCACTGACACCTGGGGCTGATCAAGGAATAGCTGAACCTCACGGGACCCCATGTATAGCAAAATTAAAGTCTCCTCAGACGTCGGCTCAATAGACACCCCCAAAGCATCGGCCAAGCAATTCAAGGGCACCATGACTTTGGCCTGCCTCAAGGTAGGCCGACTAGCGAGCTCTATCTGAGAGCCATTGACACAAACATCGAAAGCCAAGGCACTGCTTGTCCCTAGTAAAAGGAATAAGACAATAAGCCCCGGCAACACTCGACGGAGACAAATCCTGTTATATTTTCGGCGACTGGGTGACACCATGCTTCACCCCTCAAAGAATCCTGTAGCAAATCACAGCAGGCAGCCCACGACAACCTGGAATGGGCTGGTAACTAATTGCTTTCGACAAGAAAAGCGAGTATTCCTTGTCATGTAGCTGGAATTTAGCAGTTTTCTGTGAAGTCACTTGGGGGTGTGGGGGTCAAGATCGGGATCGTAGTCCATTTCATCAGCAATATGGAGCGCAACCAGGCGGCCTCGAGAGTGATCTTGAGGACTGGCATAGGCCAGCCATAGATGATAATTCCCCCGCAAGGGTTTGGGCAAAGCGTCCAACTCGAATGATACAGCACTCCTGGGTGGAATTACATAGGCGGGAATAGGCTCTATGACCAGCTGCAAATTATGTGTCTGACTGATATGGTGCAAGATCTCCACAGATTCTAGGAAATCACATACGATTCGTCCAGCGGGGTCCTTTACCTCTATCCGACTTATATATATCGGGTCCTTGCCGGGATTGACTACTTCCACTAGGCCGAACAGAAGCCGCGTGTCAGCTTCCTCCAAAGAATTGGTAAAGGCATGGAACCGCACATAGAACTCGTTAGGCCACAATCCGGTATCATACTTGATGTGCGGGTAGTTAATACCGGGTTCTACCAAGGCCTGTACAGTGGCTTCTTGAAACCCGGGGGCCTTGATCTGTAGATCCACTGACCCCAATGGCACATTCTCCACCCTAAACCTGCCCTGCCTGTCAGAGACAACCCTAGCGTCTAGGATTTTCACGCTGGCACTGGGGAGCGGATTTCCCAATACATCACAGACAACGCCTTCGATCACCCCTCTATCTGTAGGCGGCAAGAACCCTGACACTGCGCTAACTGACTCCAAATCCATGAAGCCAGGACCCAGCGTATAGACAGCGATGGCAAGATAGCAACAACCTAAACACAAGGCGACGGTGATCAACCCTAATCTGCGAAACCTCCTCCAGAACTCCGGATCATGCATGACCCATACCCCCAACGATTCCATGCTGACCAATAGCCGGCACTGCATAGTGGCTCTAGAGTATGTATTATACGTTGGGTGATGTACTTATGCCTGAACCTCCCCCCAAATTCAACAGGGTGTCACGGGGACACCCTGTTTTTCACCAAGATTTGTCGCTACAGACTTACTCCCTAGAATGCCGTGGATTTAGCAGCCTTCCGCCGTAAGCCACGACGTCTTGAGGTGACGATCACACCTATCACCAAAGGTATTGCCGCAAGCAGGTAGAGCTGCCACACAGGAACTGCGTTAACTGAGCGTATTTCTCTGACACTACCCTTCAGCACTTGGCCAGCCGCATCGACAACTCTAATCTGATAGCTGCCAGGCTCCAATTCTAGCTTCACTGCTTCGAAACTAGGCTGTCGCCCACTGTGCTCAGGAGCGTCCGGATCAAACTCAACGATGTCATAGCCCAGGGCATATCCGGGAGTTTGGCTAACATAGTAGGGCTTCGTAGATACCTCTTGGATGACTTCCCCTGCTTTTAGCACCTGCACCCTAGTGTCCGGTACTTCATCCATATGCACCCACATATAGGCACTTTCTCCGCCTTTGCCAGCCAACGGCTTCTCCAAACTCGTCATCCGCAGATAATCATGCTGATTGTACTCCGCCTCATGGACGGCCTTCATGTACATAGTCCGCTTGCCTTCCAAGTAGAGAATCTGACTGGCATCATCGGACTGCACCGGCCTCGTCCATTTGCTTTCTGGGATGATCTGGTAACCCACACCAGTTCGTCGCTCTTCGAAGACCTTGAGCTTCTTTTCAGTGCCTTCTACCAGATTGCCGTTGCCATCGATAGTCTGCATAACATATTCGCCCACCGGTAAGTTCACAACGAAGGCTTCTGCCACACCGGTTACATACCATATAGGCGGTGTGGGCTGCTCAGGAGCTGTGGGCAACTCATGTTCTTCATAGGTCTTGCCGGTTTCCACAACCTCCTGAAGAATGGCAGCCATCTGCTCTTCATAGGCAGCATATTCCTCCCGGAAGTCAGCAGTCGCCTTCCAATAACCGTCTATAGCGTCCTGATACTCCTGGAATTTCTTGTGAGCTTCATCACCCACCACCAGCTCGGAGATGCCAGCATAGAACCCCTGAGGGTACACATGCACATAGGGCTCCCGCTCTAGCATGCGGACTTCCTTTCCATCCTGTAGGATGCGAAGCTTACCGTCGACGACTTCCTTACTCTCAAACCAGTTGGCCATGTATTCATTGGTAATGGCCCAAAAATACACTTCTGTCTCTAATGTGTTGAGTACATTGTCTGTTCCGGCCAAAAGATGGATTTTGTCAACGCCCTTGGGCGCAAAGGTACCTCCATACTCTTTACCTGTCCAGGGAGTAATCCCGTACACGTTTTGCTTTTCCCGCTGAGGGGGTGCTGCTTGTACACTTACACCTGCTAAGAGTGTACAGATCACCAAAACCGTAATGACCCAGATCTTGCTCCTCATTTGCGAACCCCCCTACTGTCCAGGAAATGGATGGCTAGAGCCAAGAGGACGACTGTATAAAGCAAAGAAGCACCGATGCTACCTAGGATATGACTAGCACTCCCCAGGCCTATGGCCACAATGCCACGGTTAAGATATGCAAAGGGTGAAATCCATTTGAGGCCCCGATTAATCATATCCACCGCAACTCTGGTGTAAATCAAGGTAGCTGACATGTCTTTTGCCGACATAGAATTCAAGATGCCGGCGACTATGTCAATGGCGAGAAACGCAGTCAAGAGCACCAGAAGGACGATCACCGAAGTACGGGCACTGCGGGAAATCGTCGACAAGAATAAACCAAAAGCCACAGTAGACGCGGCCAACAGCACCGAAAGTCCGGCCATGGCAAAGAAACTACCATCCAAACCAAAGTTAGTCAGCTTGGAAATGACAAAGAAAACCACGATATACATGGCAATTAGCCCCAAAAAAGCAACTAACTGCTCTAGGAATTTGGCCAGAATATAGGTGGTACTATCTACAGGTCCGTAGAAAAGCACCTCCAGCGTACCTTGGTCACGCTCTCTACTGACGGAAATAGTGGAAGTCAGTGCCAGATAGGTAGCTCCAATAATCACCGCTACGAACAGCGGATAATTGAGAGGGTTAGTCATCACAATGAGCCCGTTCTCTGTGACGCCTTTCAGGTTGCTGCGCACAAAGAGCATAGCTACAAGAAAAGCCAATGATGCAGCTACGTAAATGCCTAGATTGTCCACAGTTGATTTGATCTCCCGCCGAGTAATGACACGAACGGCGTTAGCTCTATAAGCCATTTTACTCAAGATGCTTGCCCCTCCTTTGTCAGCAAGGAAAGGTTTTGCTCCGTAATAATCACAAAGGCCTCTTCCAAGCTCAGTTCCTTGGCAACCATAGATAGAACTACGCCTCCATTGTGGGAGATCACCCGGGAGATCTGAGAGCGGTGATCCTCTCCGGTATCAGCCTTGATCACCAGCCGGGACCCCTCGTTTGTCACTGAACTGATGAAATCCAACTCCTCCAGCCCAGCCACTATACTAGGCGTACACTCTTCTAGCTCTACGACAATCTCAATCTCATCAGTTACTCGCTGTTTCAAATGGATCATATCATCTTCCGCTAAGAGCTTACCATTATTGATGATACCCACACGGTGGCATGTCCGTTCAATTTCCGAAAGAATATGGGAAGATATGAACAGGGTCTTGCCCTTGGCATTCTCCTCCATGATGATATCCCGAATCTCGCGAATACCGTAAGGATCCAATGATGATTGCGGCTCATCTAGAATGAGTACGTCGGGGTCGTGGATCAGGGCCCGGGCCATGCCCAATTTCTGTTTCATACCCTTGGAGTATCCGCCCAAGACCTCATTTTGTCGATCCGATAGAGCCACACGACCGAGCACTTCATCGATCTTCCGCGTGGGATTTTCCACCTCGTACAATTCAGAAAAGAACTGCAGATACTCTTTGGCAGTCATGTCCTCATATAAGAATTGGAACTCAGAGAGTACACCAATACGTTGCTTGATCTCGAAATAACTCTCAGCAAGATCCTTACCAAATAGCTTGACCTTGCCTGAAGTAGGTCGCTCCATTCCCAGGAGCATCATTATGGTAGTCGTCTTACCAGCGCCATTCGGGCCCAAGAAACCGTAGATCTCACCTTTTTCCACGTGGATGTTTAGATCATCTACTGCGGTGAGATTATCGAATTTCTTCACCAGCCCTTCTGTCTGGATCATCTGGTTTCCCCCTCCCATTTCAGTATATTTCCTGTAACCCATTGCTATCTTGCCGACATTATCACTAACCTGTATCCCCGTGGGATCTAATTCGACAATTCCCGCTAGTATCCTTGCTTTGGATTGTGACTTTCCTGGGAAAATCCGGAATTATGCAAGTCAGGCTTGTCCATAGAGGGTCACCTTGACGGTCGATATCCTTGACACACTAGGCTATTGACCTCTATAATATAGATGCAGTTGGACAAATCTATCAACATGGTTTCGCCCCTAACCCTTCTGGCGTTTGCTCCGTCAACCCGGTAGGGTGTTATTATCCCGGGGAAGAAAGATTGAGGATAACTATGAATGAAGCGATCAAGGTCATCGCCGAAAACCGCAAAGCTCGTCATGATTACCATATAGAGGAGACTTTCGAAGCCGGCCTAGTCCTGACAGGGACTGAAGTCAAATCCCTGCGTTTGGGCCGAGCTAATCTGCGGGACTCCTATGCAACAGTTGAAAATGGGGAGCTTTTCTTATATAATATGCATATAAGTCCTTATACCCATGGTAATATGTTCAACCACGATCCCAAGCGGACCCGCAAGCTCCTCATGCACAAGAGGGAGATTACGCGGCTACTGGGACAGACCCAGGAAAAGGGCTACACCCTAGTACCCCTCAAGATTTATTTCCGAAGAGGTAGGGCCAAACTGGAATTGGCTCTTGGTAAGGGCAAGAAGCTGTATGACAAACGAGAGTCCATCGCCAGAAGGGACGAGAAACGTCGAATTGAACGGGTACTGAAAGAGCGCAACGCTTAACCAATCATGGGGGTGAATTAGGTTCGACACAGGTAAGGGTGGCAATGTAAGCGAGCCGAGGTCCCATGCCTCGCTAAACAGTGGGAACCTAATTAAACGCAAACGATAATTACGCTCTAGCTGCTGCCTAATAGCAGCTACGCTCTACCTTTCTGTGCCTGCCGGAGGGGATAGAGTGTCATACTGCAGGATACTTTTCTGGGGATGCTCATAGCTAGAAGAGGAAACCTGATGAGCTAGTCTCCGTCTAGTCCTGCCCTTGGGGCT
>DAIQRD010000075.1:0-12378 GCA_036786445.1 Bacillota bacterium | reverse complement strand
TAGTGCCATGAGATACAGCTGTGAATACTTGCGAAGTTTGAGCCTGCTCACGATAGACCCCCCTAGTTTTGCGCCCCATCAAGATCACCTTTAGGAAATCAATTCGATCAGTAGTCGATCAACTTGGCCTTGAGCAGCTCCTCATGCATCTTCTTTACAGCAGCCGCGGGTGCCATCTTGCCTGTGATTGCCTGGAATGAGTAGTCCTGTACGATTTTCTCTGCCCTGGGCCAATCGGCGGTGGAAACCTCCAAGGACCCATATAGATTGACAAACACTTCGGCTTCTTTCACCCCGGGCAAGCTGCCAAATGGTGCCTTGACGTTGGTATTGTACCAGCGGGGTACACCATGGTCCATGTTGTGTGTTTTGCCGACCTCGGTTAGCTCCATGGTGCCATCGGGCTTGACGACATAGTCATGGTCTTTAACACCGACAGAACCAAGGGTAATCCCGGCTTCTGTATGCCAGAATTCCAAGAACTTCTTGGCGCCTTCAGGGTTGCTGGCGTTGGCAGGAATAGCCCAGATACTTGGATCTCCTCGGCGGAGGATCCGTTCGCCATTGGGGCCTACTGGCCCTGCAATACCCATGGCTCTGAAGTCGGTATTGGGATCGTCTTGTAAGCGCATGGAGTTAAAGAGGCCTACCCACATGTCCCAATAGGTCACCATACCCACACGATCGGCTAGGAAAAGGTTGCGCATTTCGGCAGTAGAATTGGTAACGAAGTTAGGATCGAGGATACCCTCTTTGTACAACTTGTTCAGCCACTCAAATGCTGGAATAGCCGCATCGCTCGCGAAGGGGATAGTGCGGCGACCGTCCTCGTCGATAACATAGCGAGCCTTGACACCAAAAGCTCCCATGAAGCCTTGGATATCGTATAGGCCTGCGGTGGAAAGCCCGTAGGTATCATGTTTGCCGTTGCCGTCAGGATCCAACTCCTTGAACGCCTTCAGCACTGCATAAAACTCATCTAATGTCTCGGGAACATCTAAGCCTAACTTCTCAAGCCAGTCAGCCCGGACAGTAGGCATGGTTCCACCTTCATATTTGTTGAACACCGAGTAGATCTGCCCATTGGGATAGCGCAGCATCTCCCATTCTCCGGTAGGTATTACCGCAGGATCGGAAAGTATAGGAGATGAGGTGATGAAGTCCGTCAACGGAGTCAAAGCGCCTTGATCCACCAACACATCCATAAAAGGAGTGTTCAAATAGATTAGGTCAAAACGCTCCCCACCCCGCATGGCGGTCTGGAGATAGTCGTCGCCAGAAGGCTGGATCCACTCTACATCTAGTCCAAGGGCCTCCCCTACCTCCTTGGCGAACAGTTTGCTTTCTTCAGGAGTCTTACCACCGGAAATGGAGCTAACTACCCGCAATTTCGGAGCAGCGGTTGCTGCCATTGTCCCCACGAAAATCGTCAGAACGAGAATGGTTACACACAATAGGCTGCGCTTAGAAAACAACTCCAGCAAAACAGTAACCTCCTTCTAAAGTGCAAGTTGGACTGTACTGACTGCGCGTGCTACCGACTTGAATACCATATTTACCCGGCACCACCTCCTTACTACCAAATCCTGGACTGAACCTAACTCTAGCATAGTTGTCTACACCTAAAACTATGCTAGAGCCATCTACTGAGACCGCCTTATGTTGGCGGGTCTACTACACGAACGATCTCACGATGAGACCCGCTCGAAGGCTGGGATATATTTGTGAGGATAGGCAAAGAAATGCTGTTGCACCAAGACCGATGCTCCTTTGGCCACCTTGTTCTCCGTGGCCTCAGAAAAAGTGAACTCATAGCTCCCTTGCAGCATGGGGTGGATAGTATCTTCGATGCTCTGCTTTAACCCACTGACTAAAAACCGCTCCAATCGGGCTATCTCACCGCCAATAATCACTGCTTCAGGATTGAAAATATCTATTAGGTTCCCAATATGCCTACCCGCTACATATGCGTATTCCGTTAGCAAATGCTGCATGTCTCTATCATCGGCGGCGAGCTGCTCGAGTAGCAGCTCCAGGCTGCTGATCTTGCCTTCCGATGCCAAGGCCGCCTTCCGTAACAGGGCATTAACGGAAAGCTCCGTTTCCAAACAGCCCCGATTGCCGCATACGCACTGGGCCCCACCGGGATTGATAGACATATGGCCAAATTCACCGGCAATACCGGATTTACCCAATAGCATGTTGCCATTACAGAAGATCCCTGCACCGACGCCCTTTCCCACCATGATATAAAGGAAATCCTGGAATTTGGACGCCTCTCCATACCATTTCTCATAGAGGGCAGCTACGTTAGCATCGTTGCCGACGAAAACCGGCACTCCAAACTCTTGGCAGAGCACATTTTCTAAATCTATATTGGACCAGCCCTCGGGTGCAGACGCTCCCACAACTATGTGGCCACGGGTACTTAACGGAATCGGGCAGCCAATCCCAATCCCAATCAACTCATGTCGAGCTTGGATCTGCTCCAACGACCAACGCAAGGACTCTAGTATCTGCTCACCCGATATTCCAGGGGCTTCAGTGTCTAGTTCTTGTTTGATACTCTCCAGACATTCCCCAGCTAGGTCGGTAACCATCAGCTCAATCTGGGTTCTAGCCAGATCAATCCCCACAATCCGCAAATGATCCTGGTTAAGCTCCAGCATAACGGGGCGCCTCCCCATGCCGGTTCTGGCTTTATAGCTTTCAAAAACCAAGTCCGCGGACATGAGCGAATCAACGATGTCAGTCACCACAGGCTTACTCAGCCCACTGAGTCGCGCCAACTCCGCCCGGGACACTGGTCCATTGCTACGGATGAGAGTAAGAATAGCTGCGCGATTGTGTTCTCGGTTATCTTGGGAATTCATACCTTGCTGCTGCATGGCCTCGACCCTTAGTTAGTTATTTTAACTTACTTTCTAATCATTAACTACTACACGGAGACAGATATTCCTTTGAACCGTTGCAAAATTGTTACTAAAATCAACTTTGCCACTCCATCAGCCCCGCCTCGTTCATGCTACCTAAACGAAAACAAAGATTCCGCTAACCCATCAACAAGGGCCAACGGAATCTAGTCTACCGCCAGATTACACTACTGCGCCGCTACGTTAGCAGACCAAGAAAATAGCGTTGGTAAGCGCCATCAACCGCCGTTTTGTGTCATATATCCTCAAGTAGTACCATGCATCGCCGTCGACTGCTTCAGTCCAGGCAAATTCTGTATCTCCCGGACCAACTGCCAGCTCCTGGACAACGTTCCCCATTTTCACTAATTCCAATTGGCATCGCCTATCTAGCCCTTTAACCGTACCTTTGAAAACACAGCTTTCTCCAATCGCGCTTGATACCTCTGCCCCGATCCCATGGCACCCCCCGTCTGCAGCCTCCATGAAGCACTCCACCAGAGGACCTGATGATACGAAAACTTGCCCTCTCCGCAGACCTTCCATTATTCCATCTCTGGTATAGCTTTCCGAATATACATAGGTCTTTCCGCAATCACCGGGATCGGGCCCGAGCCTGTGGGTATCTGTCCCCCCCACCGGTACTAGACGATGACCTTCATTAAGCAGCTGTTCCCATTTTATCAGGGCTTTGCGGTTCTCAGGCCGGCGCTGATACCATGATCCCGCCCAGACTTCAATTAGGTCCGCTGCTCCCCAGTTCAGATTAGTATAGTCCCAGCTGCATCCGGTGCAAACTGGATCACCTATGCAATAGGGATGGGCTATAGATAGCAAAGAGCCCGCAGGTCTCAACTCAGCGGCAAGCTCATCAAAGGTTGTCTCCTTGTTGAAATCGAACCAATCAATCTCACCTTGCCTGTTGACTACCACCGCATGCCCGTAAAATGTTGTGACCTCAATACCTGGGATGACCAACATGTGGTCATTATACTCCTCTTTCCAACCAAGGGTGGTATTGTGATCCGTCAAGACGAGAAAATCATAGCCTCGGCCATGTAGTGCCTCCATAACTTCCGCCATGGGATGACTACCATCACTGTGATGAGTATGCAGGTGGAAATCTCCAGCATACCATCCCGGCCCCTTTGGCTTAATGCTAGGCAATTGAAAAGACAGATAATCCTGTTCTTCCTGACTCCGGATCTCGGTGGCCTTGATCCCCTGGGTAATGGTATCATTCATCAGTACCTCCATATCCACGGCAAGTTCACCAGTTACCACTGCATGGGCCTCCACCACCAGCTCCCATTGGCCAGCCACCAAGGGGCCTGGGACACATCCTAGACTAGACGTGGTCTCGGCCAATTGAACGGTTTCAAAGAACCGGTTATTACCCCGGGCCCTATGCTCCCCCATAGTATCGATGAGTGTATAGTTGATCAAATTGCGGACTGGCCCCATCAACTTGTAATGGGCCTCCTCAAAGCGAGATTGCTCTTCCGGTGTCAGCCGGTCGAACTCTGGATCGCCCGCTGCATAGCGGCGCAACGCTGGCATAACCAACTCCCGATTCTTGGCATCGTCTGTCTCTATCCGGGCCTCAAAGTCACCAGATATCAAGATCTCCTTGGTACCTTCCGGAACCTCCAACGGAAAGCGTCTGACAGTCTTGGCATCTTCGACGCCAAATCTACACGTGAAAATCGCCATGTTCTGATCCCTCATCCCTTAAGACCTATCATGCGAGAACACTGGAAACAAAGCTAGGCTACCAGGGAGGTAGCCACTCCCTATTTACACACTGGAAACCCATTTTCCTCCCCCACCGAACTCCCTTGGATAGGCAGACTCCATGTGGTAGACTTGTCTTAGCACAAAATCAAGCGGACTATTGGAGGGACATTGATTGCGCAAGGTATATGAGGGAAAGACAAAAGACGTCTTTATTATGGAAGATGGCAATACCATGCTTCAGTTCAAAGATGCTGTGACCGGCGCCGAGGGCAAGATTGATTCGGGAGCCAACGAGGTCATCGGCGAGATCGAGGGAAAAGGTGGAGCTTCACTCCGCCTCACAGTGCACTTCTTTGGCCTATTGCATGCGGCAGGCATACCCAGCCACTTCGTGGCCATGGGAGCAGCCCCTAATAGCATCATTGTAAAATCAGCCGATTCCTATGGACTAGAAGTGATCTGTAGAGAGAAAGCCTGGGGCAGCTTTGTGCGCCGCTATGGGAAATACGTAGTGCAAGGCACGCCGCTGCCTTCTTTGGTAGAGTTTACCTTAAAAGATGACAAACGGGGCGATCCTCTGATTACCACCGATGCCCTGGCAGCCCTAGATATCGTTACCCCGACCGAAGCGGAATATATGGCCAGGACCGCCCGGGAAATCACTGCTTTAATCAAGGCGGACCTGGCTAGTAGAAACCTAGACCTCATCGATATCAAATACGAATTCGGAGCGGTGGATGGTTATCCCCTGCTCATAGACGAAATATCAGGGGATAGCATGCGTGTGGTCAAGGACGGAAAGATACTGCTCTCGAATGAGCTGGCCGAAGCCATCTTGGGCTCCTAGAATAGGCTAGCAATCCTATTTCCTGTGCATTTTGAACTCCAAGAAAAGCTCGTTGTAGTAGGCCAACATACGCTTGCCTAGGTTTTCATAGACTTCCAGTTTATCGGTAATATCGGGACCGGGGTAGAACCTTTCATCCTCGGTAATCTCTTCTGGCAAATACTCCAGAGCCGTCTGGTTGGGTGTAGAGTAGCCTACATACTCGGTATTGAGGGCTGAGTTCTCGGGATCAAGCATGAAGTTGATGAACTGGTGGGCTCCCTCCACGTTGGTTGCCGTTATCGGGATAACCATGCTATCAAACCAGACGTTGGTCCCTTCAGCCGGTATGACATAGTCTAGATTAGGATTCTCATCGATGATCAGGGCAGCATCACCAGACCACACAAGGCCAACAGAAGCCTCCTCATTGGCCAAGAGCATCTTGAGCTCATCTCCGACAATAGCCTTGACGTTGGGGATGAGCTCCTCTAACTTGCCCTGGGCTTCTTGGAGATGCTCGGCGTTGGTATCGTTCAGCGAATAGCCCAAAGTATTCAGCCCTAGCCCTATTACCTCCCGGGCACTGTCAACCAAGATAATTTCATTTCTCAGGGAATCATCCCATAAATCATGCCAGCTTTCCAGATGCTTGCCCCCTAGTAGTTCCGAGTTATAGATGATCCCCAAAGTCCCCCAAAAATAAGGAACGGAGTATTCGTTACGTTCATCAAAAGGCAGGTCCAGAAAACGGGGGTCAATGTGCTCCAAGTTGGGCAACTGAGCATGATCTAGCGGAATCAGCAACCCCTGCTCCTTCATCTTGTTGATGGCGTAATCAGACGGGATGACAACATCGAAGGTGCTGCCTCCATGGGCAATCTTGGTCAGCATTGCCTCATTGGATTCAAAGGTCTGGTAGATCACTTTAAGTCCAGACTCCTCTTCAAAGACAGCAATCAGGTCGGGATCTACGTAATCACCCCAGTTGTATATGGTCAGGGTATCCGCCCCAGAGTAACCCTGAAGCGAATTAATGCGTGCTGTAACATAGATCAAAATGAAGGCCACCACGAACGCAGTGACAAACATCTGCACAACCTTTTTCACTGCTCCACCTCCAGTCTGATGGGCCGGCCCGCTTGCTTGCTGATGGCGTAATAACCAAAAACCAGGGCCAAGGTAACGAGGAAGATCAGCGTCGATAGCGCGTTGATGGTCAAAGAGATACCTCGCCTAGCCAAAGAATAGATCTCCACCGACAAGGTTGAGAAACCGCCCCCGGTCACGAAAAAAGTAACTGCGAAATCGTCGAGGGAATAGGTGAGAGCCATGAAAAACCCGGCCAAGATCCCAGGGCTAATATAGGGTATAACCACTCGGGTCAACACATCCCGTCTACTGGCCCCTAAATCCCGGGCAGCATCAATAAGGGTTGGGCTCATTTCCTGCAGTTTCGGCAAAACCATCAATACCACAATTGGCACACTAAAGGCAACGTGGGCAATGAGGACCGACAAAAAACCCAACCGCATACCAATCATAGCAAAAAGAATCAGAAAAGATGCTCCTATGATCACATCGGGGCTGACAATCATCACATTATTTAGGGTCAGCAGAGCGTTACGGATTCGCCTATGCTGTACATTGGTGATGGCCAGGGCGCCGGCAACACCGATGATAGTGGAGATAGCTGCCGCCAAGAGTG
Source organism: Bacillota bacterium (assembly GCA_036786445.1). GTDB lineage: Bacteria > Bacillota > Limnochordia > DTU087 > DTU087 > JAAZMF01. The sequence goes on along the minus strand of DAIQRD010000075.1, from coordinate 5,195 downwards.
CAATCGTCAAGGTGTTGAGCAAAATGATAAGGAGCCGCGTGTCCTGAAACACCTCTTGGTACCACTCCAAAGTGAACCCCTCGAAATTGTACATGGTACCCCCGCTGTTAAACGAGTAATATGCTAGGTAGAGGATGGGCGCGTAGAGGATCACAAACACAAATATCAAATACACTTTGGCTAGTCTAGAGGTCCTGCTCATCTATTTCACCCGCTTTCTGCCTGATGTTGCCCACATGGTCAGCCCCATGGTAATAATCAAGAAGACAGCCAAAGTCGAGCCCATTCCCCAATCTTGTGTGACAAGAAAATGCTGCTCTATGGCAGTACCCAAGGTGATCACGCGATTACCGGCAATCAAACGGGTAATCATAAACAGCGACAGTGTCGGTATGAACACCGCTTGGCACCCAGCCTGTACCCCACTGATAGTCAGTGGGAAGATCACTCGACGAAACGTCGTCCATGCAGATGCCCCCAAATCATAGGCTGCGGCCACCAGGGACGGACTAAGCTCCTCCAAGGCACCGAATATGGGTAGGATCATAAACGGGATGAAGATATAAACAGCGACAAATATGAAGCTAAAGTCAGTGAACAGGATCTGCTTGGTGCCCACGCCAATAGCATTCAGAAACGAGTTGACGGGCCCATATGTGCCCAGCATACCAATGAAAGCATATGTCTTAAGCAGCAAATTCATCCAAGAGGGCATAATGATTAGCAAGAGCCAGAGCTGCTTGTGCTTGGTCTTACTGAGCCAGTATGCCGTTGGATAGGCAATCAGCAAAGAGATTGCAGTAATCAGCAAGGCATACCAAAAAGATGCAAATGTCATCTTCAGGTAAACCGGGGTAAAAAACCTCATGTAGTTCACAGTGCTCAGTGCTCCATCGATATCAAACAGAGAGTAATACCCAACAAGTATGATAGGAACGACAACAAAGAGAACCATCCATATCCCATAGGGGACTAAATATATATTGCGGGCTCTATTGTTCATGGCGCACCTCTTCATACGATTCCAGCCGTTTGTCGAATTCGGCTTCGGTTTCGCCTAACCTCATGACATGGATATCCTCGGGCCAGAAATCCAATCCGATCTCGTCACCCACTATGGCTTTCTTGGTAGAATGTACCAGCCATTCATTGCCTTCTTCATCGTAGCAACAGATCTCGTAGTGCACTCCGCGAAACAACTGGGAATCCACCCGCACCCTGAGCTTGCCCGTATCTTTATCGGTGAGTTCCAGATCTTCAGGACGAATAACGATCTCTGCTGGTTCATTGGGACGAAAGCCCCTGTCGAGACATTCGAACTGGTTGCCCACAAATTCAACCAAGTTATCTCTAATCATGATACCTGAGACGATGTTGGATTCCCCAATAAAATCCGCGACAAACCGATTTACCGGCTCATCATAGATATCTGTCGGAGTCCCACTTTGCTGAATGCGACCATTGTTCAGAACGAAAATCTCATCAGACAGTGCCAGTGCTTCCTCCTGATCGTGGGTCACAAACACAAAGGTGATACCCAGCCGGCGCTGCAACTCCCGGAGCTCATACTGCATCTCCTGCCGTAATTTCAAGTCCAGAGCTGACAACGGTTCATCAAGGAGAAGTACTTCAGGCTCATTGACAATGGCACGGGCAATGGCCACTCGCTGTTGCTGACCACCAGACATCCCCGCAATCTCTCGGTTTTCCAGCCCCGTTAGGTTAACGAAGCGCAACGCTTCCTGCACTTTGGATCTGATCACATCGTTTGGCATACGGCGTACCCGGAGGCCAAAGGCCACATTTTCAAATACATTCAGATGGGGAAAAAGCGCGTAGTCCTGAAATATGGTGTTTACTTTGCGCTGGCGCGGAGAGATGCTGCGGATCTCCTGCCCATCTATATAGATTCTTCCACTAGTGGGTTCAGTCAGCCCGGCGATTAGGCGGATGATGGTGGTCTTACCACAGCCCGAGGGACCGAGCAGTGTGTAGAACTTACCTCTCTCCAGTGCAAAGCTGACATCATCCAACACAGCAGGATCATCATCATACTGCTTGATGACGTTCTCAAAGCGCACAATTACATTCTCAGCGATTCTTGTCTCCTCCTAACTAGATGAAATCACTGTTCCGGAACCATACCACGGGCTTGCAAGGTATGCTAGAGTATTATACTTGCATTATTGCCAGGCTGCAACACAAAAAAAGTGCGAGAGACTATTCAACAAACTTCCCTATTAGGGAAAACTATCCTGCTATTCGCACTGGGCCGTTTGATCGCCCACCACGGGCCCCTAGCCTCTCGCTTACACCTTTTACATAGGTGGAGGGACGATACGATTCCCTCGAGGAACTGAGCGGAAATGTGTGGCTTGAGATTTGCTGGCTGGTAGAAAAGATTGTTATAATAGAAGCTGAATGGTGCAGTATCTCACATCGCTCCGTCTAGAAGGGATGGTAAACAATGCTAGCCATTGGCTCAGACCATGCAGCGTTTTCATTCAAAGAAGATATCAAGACATATCTAGATGACAAAGGCATTCAGTACAAGGATTTCGGTTGCTTCTCAGACGAGAGGACAGATTACCCCATCTATGCAGAGAAAGTTGCCAACGCAGTAGTCAGTGGAGAGTGCGAAAAAGGGCTGCTATTTTGTGGAACTGGGATCGGTATCTCCCTAGCCGCCAATAAAGTACCGGGGATCCGGGCGGCGGCCTGTAGTGACTGCTATACAGCTGCCATGTCCAGGCAACACAATAATGCCAACGTATTGGCCATTGGAGCCAGAGTAGTAGGCATTGACCTTGCCAAGATGATCATAGACACTTGGCTTAAGGCAGAATTCGAAGGCGGCCGCCATGCTGAGCGGGTATCATTGATATCCAAGATAGAAGCAAAGCACGCCAAGACCCGAACTAACCACCAATAACCCCTGGCCACGTGGCGATTGTACCACTTCTTAGCTTGACAATAGAATCCACGTGGCATATATTTGGAGTGGGTGTTAGGTACGCCTTACTTTGGGTCAATGAGATTCATGTCTTACCATACAACCGGCGGAGCAATGGCAGAAAGGAGCGATACAATGGCTAGAATGTCACCATCTTTAGAAGACTACCTGGAGGCGATCCTAAGGCTAACCGATGAGGGCGGTGCCCGTACTACTGATATTGCAACACACCTGGGGGTATCGAAAGCCAGCGTCAACCAAGCCGTAGGTCTCCTGGCTGAGCGAAGGCTGATCCAACAGGAAAGATATGGCCCAGTCTATCTCACTACTACCGGTAAGGATCAAGCTCGTGCCATCTATAGACGACATCAAATCATTAAGCAATTCCTCGTCACCATGCTAGGTGTCGATGAGAGTACAGCAGAGGAAGACGCATGTGGTGTAGAACACGTGATCAGCAAAGAGACCATTGCTCGCTTAGTGAAGTTTATGGAGAAGGAGATGAACTAATGGATGATAGTGGGCAGCTTTTCTCACTAGATGCTCTTAGTCCGAAAATACCCAGTATCATTGTTGCCATTAATGGTCAAGGACCTACTAGGCGAAGACTCATGGATATGGGCCTGACGCCAGGCGCCCAAGTCACGATTGAGGGCACTTTCGAGGTAACCATGATCCCTCTTTACGTGGTTTTTCGTAATATCGGGTGGATCGATTCCCACTGGGGACTCATAATTCCCGGTGCCGCCAACGCGTTTGGGATCTTTTTCATGAGGCAGAATATCGCCACAATACCAGATGAGCTAATGGATGCCGCCCGAGTAGACGGCTGTTCGGAGTTTCGTATCTTTTTCAACATGATCCTGCCAATTGCCAAACCAGCCATGGGTAGCCTGAGCATAATCTTTTTCATGAACTCTTGGAATAATTTCCTCTGGCCGCTGATCTTACTTCAAAGGCCAGAGATGATGACCGTCACAGTCGCGTTACGCAGCCTGCAAGATCCTATTCGCACACCTTTCGATCAGATTATGGCAGGATCAACGTTATCGACATTGCCTCTGATCATTGCATTCATGCTTCTACAGCGTCACTTCATTGCTGGGATTACTGCAGGAGCGATCAAAGGGTGAATGGATAGGGAGCAATATTCAAAAGGAAACGGAGGATGGCTATGTATTTTGGAGCAGATTACTACCCAGAGCATTGGCCCGAGAAAAGATGGGAAAGCGATGCGCAGATGATGCAGGCCGCCAATCTGAATGTGATACGGCTGGCAGAGTTTGCTTGGGCGAAAATGGAGCCGGTTGAGGGACACTATGACTTTACGTGGCTAGACAAAGCAATCGAGATACTCAATAAACGCGGGATCAAGATTATCATCGGCACCCCCACTGCCACCCCACCCAAGTGGCTGATTGACAAGCATCCAGAAATTCTACCGATCGATGCTGATGGCCATGTTCGTGGTTTTGGTTCTCGCTGTCACTACTGCTCAACCCAGGAAATTTACCACTGGTACAGTGATCTCATCGTAGGTCAACTAGCTAAGCATTATGGCCACCACCCAGGAGTCATCGGTTGGCAGACTGACAATGAATTCGGATGCCACTCTACCACCAGGTGTTACTGCGATTCCTGCCAAACAGCTTTTCACCGCTGGCTGCAGCAGAAATACGGCACCCTAGAGGCCCTAAACCAAGCTTGGGGCACGGTTTTCTGGAGCCAGACATACAGTTCCTGGGATCAAGTGATAGTCCCTAGAAAGACAGTCGCCTCGCATAACCCCAGCTTACTACTGGATTTCTATCGCTTCTCTTCAGATATGAAGGTGGAGTATCAGGCGCGTCAGATTCGAATCCTGCGGCAACATACTATCAACCAATTCATCACGCATAATCTCATGGGTCTCTTCCCCGAAATCGATTATTACAAGCTGAGTGCTGATTTGGATTTCATTTCCTGGGATAACTACCCTAGGTTCCAAGGAGCACCAGATAGTATACGTCTGGCCATGAGTCATGATCTGATGCGGGGAATTCGTAAGCAGAGCTTCTGGGTGATGGAACAACAGAGCGGTCCGAGTGGCTGGGAGACCATCCACTCTACACCCCGGCCAGGTGAAATTCGTCTTTGGACATACCAAGCTGTCTCCAGGGGCGCCGATGGCATTGTATACTTCCGTTGGCGGACGTGTCAGTTTGGCACGGAGGAATATTGGCATGGAATCCTCGACCATGAT
>DAIQRD010000074.1:0-12388 GCA_036786445.1 Bacillota bacterium | reverse complement strand
CCGAGAGCCTTCCCACGCTCGATTTCGAAGCTAACGGAATCGACCGCCCGGACATGGCCCCTGAGGGTCCGGTAGTACATTTTGAGGTCTTTCACTTCTAGTAGGGCCATGGTTACGATCTCTCCCTATATCGTGGATTGAGAATCTCGTTAACAGCGTTTCCGATAAACACAAAAGCTAGGCTTAAGAAAGTTAGCGCCAAGCCTGGAGGCAGCAGCCACCACCACGCCATCTTGGTGAATCCGCCGAATTGTCTGGAGTTCTGGAGGATCCTGCCCCAGGTAGGCACACGGGGGTCACCCAGACCAAGAAAACTGAGAGAAGCCTCAGTAAGGATGGCGCTGGGAATCCTGAGCACCAGATTAGCGAAGATGAGGGGCATGGTGTTAGGCAAAATGTGCGATAGCATGATGTAACCACTTGATGCTCCTGACGCCTTGGCAGACTCCACAAAGGTGCGCTCTTTGAGTGAAAGTGTCTGCGACCTAACAATTCGGGCGATGCCCATCCATGAAAAGAGAGCAAGGAGGACAACTACATTGAGCACACTCTTGCCAAATAACGCGCCGAGGATAATCAGAATTGGCATTGTGGGAATGGCAAGCAACACGTCTACTATCCTCATGAGTACTTCATCTACTATTCCGCCCAAATAGCCAGCTATCATGCCTACAGATGTTCCTATGATTACGGCGATGAATGCGGCAGAAAGGCCAATAGCCAAAGCAATACGGGTGCCGTAGATGAGCTGAGACCAGATGTCTGAACCCATATGGTCAACGCCCAGTACTCCATGGACCATACCTAACACACCAAATTCCACGGGCTGTAGCTTGACGGTAACGGGACCGCTGGGGGAATCGGCATTAAAGCTCAATCGTAGATGGTAGTCACCTTGCTCCGCGAACACCACGTCAGTGGGTTCATCAAAGAAGGATATCCCTAAACGGAGCTTCAAATCCAAATCTCGCGCATCTACTAGCGCTGTACCATACTGCACCGGGCCGTAGACTGTGGTGTCCCACAAGTCGAATACCTTGCCACTGGGAGTAATCAATTCTAGCAATATGCTGGTTTGCGCATCAGAAGGTGCCTCTATGTCATACTCAAACTTAGTACTAAAAGTCTGAGGTTTCTTGTATTCGTAGCTGAAAACGTACTGAAACACTGCTGCATCTTGGGTGGACTCTCCGGCCCCAGCTTCCACTGCCTGCGGAGAATCATCGGTAACACTGAAGGGATCCCATTTAAAGGTACTCGTCCAAGGGCTAGTGGGCTCTGTGGATGCATCAGAGTCTTCAGCCTTGCCAGATACGCTTGCTGGCAGGATAATGGCCATGCCATCACCTGTTTTATGCTCGTACAAGGAGATGGAGACATCATCCGAATGCTGAATATCCCAATCACCATGACCTAGGGAAAGACGGATGGTTGGCGGAAGGTCACGGTACTTGCTAGAGATCTTTGAGAGCCAGACCGGAGCCGCGAGGCTGTCCGCCAGGTAAAGATCGTTCATGGGATCGTGGGGTGCAATCACAGGGGCAAACAGGGCGACCAGCATGTAGATCAACACGATGCCGAGTCCAACCATGCCTTGAGGTTTGCGCCTGTACTGCTCCCAAAATGTGAGGGGCTTGGGAGCAGCCGATGCTGCTGCCCTAGCAGCTTCTAACTTCTGAGTTGTCTTGAGATTCCGGCTCACCTTTGACCACCTGCCCCAACGCGGATCCTTGGATCAACGAGACCATAAGCGACATCCGCCAACAAGTTAGATATGATAACAGATAATGCAATTAGGTAGAATGCTCCCTGCGCTGCTGGGTAGTCCATTTGCATGGTGGCATCCAACAGATATCTACCAACACCGTGCCAAGAAAAAATGCTTTCTGTAATGACTGCACCGGATACAGCACCGGGAAGCGACATGAAGATCAGCGTTACGATAGGCGGCAAGACACTTCTCAGGGCGTGGTGATACATGATGTCGCTTTTTTGCAGACCCTTGGCTCTAGCTGTAGTAACATAGTCTTGTGACAGGGCTTCGAGCATAGTGTTACGTGTGTATAGCGCCCATGAACCAAACCCGATAATAACATTGGAACCGGCAGGCAAAATCAGATGCCAAAGCCTATCTAGGAAGACTGCGAGACCGCCATCGGGGGGAGGGGCGCTCATGGTGCCATGAATAGGTAGAATCGGCCAGTAATAGCCCAGTAGCAGCAGGAGCAATAGCTGGATGAAGAACCCAGGCACAGCATGGGCAAAAAGGCCAGCACCGACTACGAATTTCTCAGTATATCTTCCTCGGTTGGCTGCTGAGTAGACCCCCAGTGATATTCCCACCGCCGCGGTACTCACGAAGGTGGCTGCAAATAGGATAAGTGTATTGGGGAGTCTCTCTTTGAGTTCTGACCAAACGGGCCTGCGAGTATTGAAAGAGAGACCCATGTCAAATTTAAGCAATGATTTCATGTAGCTTTTGTACTGCGTCATAATGGGATCGTCTAGTCCATATTGTCTTCTTAGTTCCTGCTTCGCCTCTACAGTGAAGTTCGGATCGATGATCATTTTCTCTGGATCACCGGGCATCACTCTAAAGAGGATGAAGTTGAACGTGAGAATGACAAAAAGGACCAGCAGGGCATAGAACAAACGCTTTAGTAGGTACGAACGGAAACCCAAGTCCTTCTCACCTCATTCTGCGTCATCATGGGAACCGCCGCCCGGGACCAATGCCCCGGAGCGGCGGTCCGTCCAATCAGATTCCTGTTACTCTACTTAGTTGGGGCGTTAAGGCGCCAGTAGTTGGGGTTCTTAACGAGTCTTACGAACTCGCCCGCCCGGTATTCCTTCAGCATGAAGGGACCATGACCAACGAGCTTTGTGTAACCTTCCATGGTTGGGTGAGGCTCTAGCCAAGGCTCGAAGGTGTTGTAGTCCTCAACGTCCTCCCAAATGTGCTTGGGCAAGTAGTTTAGGTTAGCGTTATAGAGGTGCCAGTAACTTACCGTGTCGAAGTATACCTTTACAGTAAGCTCGTCAATGAGCTCAGCCTTTACGATGTTCTGAGTGTAAGGCAGGAAGCGAGGCACCTTGTTGTCCTTAAAGAAGTCAATGGTGAACTTGATATCCTCGGCAGTTAAAGGTGCGCCATCAGACCACTTAAGTCCTTCATGGAGGTGCCAAGTGATAGTCGTGCCTTCTTTGCCAGGCTCATATTCCCAAACGCCTACGTCCCAGTCTTTGGCCATCCAAGGCATGTCTTCTAGTGTCTCGGGATGCATAGCATACAAGTCATCAAACAGCTTATCTAAAACATCCCACTCATAGGCGCTGGAAGCCGTGGCTGGGTTGAGGTTCTTGGGCTCCTCAGAAAGTGCCCAGCGAATGGTACCACCCTGAACGGGGTTACCAGATGCGTCAACGCGACTAATATTCAGAGGGGTCCATAGGTTCTTGCTGTTAGCAGCTCCGTATCCAGCCATATCTACATAGCCAGTGACCATGTCTTTGCGGAATGCATCGATATATGGTCTGGAGTAAAGGGGCACATAGGGCATCTCCCGGGCTAAGATAAGCTGGGCCTCATCGGCTGCTACTTGAGCTGTCACTAGATTGGGAGCAGTATCTAGCAATTCTAGCACACGGTCTAGCTTGGCATCGCGGATACCAGGATTGTTGTAGCCAGCCTCCACGTCCTGGTTGGAATGGAAGAAGTTAACTAAGTGAGTAGGATCCCGATTTAGTGACCAAGCGAGCACGTACATGTCAAAATCATGCATGTCGATCTTATCTAGCATGACGTTGAAATCCATGGGCTCGGGCACGACTGGCAAACCGATTTTCTGGGCAGAGTCAGCGATCATTTTGCCTAGCTCAGCGGAGGTTGGAGCAACCTCATAGGTAGGCGTAAAGATCTTCATCTGTGGAAGGGGCTTGCCGGTTTTCGGATCGATCCTATTCTTACCAGTCGAGTCTAGCTTGTAGCCTGCCGCATCCAGGATCTCAGACGCTTTAGCTAGGTTAAACGGGTAGGTGGGGAGATCTTCCTTGTAGAATGCAGAAGCTTGGGGCACGAAGCTAGTCATGGGTAGCATGTAGCCCTTAAATAGGGTTCTGATGATATTGTCTCGATCAGTGATATGGGCCATGGCCTGACGAATAACGATATCGTCATAGGGGGCTTTCCGCATGTTGAAGCACAGGTAGAACATGTGGAAACCTAAGGTCATCCTCATATCAGCGTAGGACAGAGATTTGGCTTGGTCAATGTCAGCTGCCTGGGTTAGACCACTCCAGACAACGCTTTCGCCGCGCTCAAAGGCTATCCTGCGAGCGGTATTTTCTTTGATGATCGGCATGATGATTTCATCGACGTTAGGGCCCCAGTCATTGAACTGGACAGCGGCCAGGCCCGGCATTGCAGCTACGCCGAAAATAAGAGTAAATGCCAGGACCAGTGCGAGCATTAAGTTAAGTCTTTTCTGCATGAAATTTCTGCCTCCTTTTTGAATCTCACGTAGGATCAAACCACACTGCGATAACTCCATTCTTGGGAGTATGTAATCTACCCTATCTACTCCCTCCCTCCGCCCATAAACGTACCGCCAATGAAAACAAATAGGGCTTCCCATGTCATTCGGCAGACATTTGCCTAAAACCTTCTGTAGACCTTCGAATCAGGCATCGGCTTTGATTCCGATGAAATGCTTTCTGGACAAGAGCGTGTGCCTCTAAAGCATATCTTGACAAATGGCTTTATGCAATGCTATCGCATAAGGAGCCATAATGGTAATTTTATGCGGCCATTCTTTATGGCTCCCCTAATCATCACTCCAGCAAGAATACAGGCTACGCAAAGTGGCAGCATGATCGCTAGGGAAATGGCCAGTGATTGCCTGATGGTGCTGAAGCCTATGGCCATTGATTCCTCGGCAGAAACAGGCAGAGATACGAGCTTGACGGCAATGATGGGCCCACCGACCAGAGATATGGCTCCTACGCCTATTAGGTCTTCTGGTTTTAGTCCTCGAATTCCCGCAGCGATCCACGCCAGAGCCACTGGAACGAATGATACCCATATGGGTATACTAAGAAATGACTTCAGCGAGACAGCGGCACATGCCACTCCATCGGCCACAGCTGCCGCGATTCCGTATGCGACTGCAAGATAGAGGGTTGATCTAGTCGCCCTGATCACATCAAACCACCTCCTACTGCCACCGGCCCAGCCACCGGCACCCTGGTAGGTACTTCTCTCCCGGGTAGGTATAGACGGACGATGAGTCTGCCATCTAGTCTAGGGTTTGCACTGGCCCGTAGGTTGGGCCAATGTTGAGGTGGGATATGGGAGTGGAGTGATAAGTGTGCTGAAACATCGCGCCGAGCCCGAGACGATAATCCGTCGGGTATGATTATCCTATAGTATCCGAAATTGCCCTCGGGTCCTCCCAAAGCAAACTCAAACGATTCGATTTCTGTGCGGTAACCGACAGAAGGGGATTCAAAATCGATTTCCAGGGACAGCTCCCCGTCGCTAGAAGCACCCTGGGCTACAGCTGACATGAGACTGGCCCGGGCCTCCTTTGTCCATTTGACATAATTGAGGTAGTTTGCCTCAAATCCAGATGCAACAGCCAGTGCTGAAATCACTGACACAATGGCCACAATCCTGGCAAAGCCCACCATTTGCGCTTCTTTCTCGACCATGTGGCCAACACACCTCCTGCCATTCAATCCCTTTATCTTAGGCGATATTACACAACTAGGTGGAGAAATCCTGCGGGCTTTTCGGTTAGGCCGCGGAGTGCGGTCTGTTGCCGACCTCGGGGGAATTTGTCAGTCGCCCCTATTGACCTATTATCGAAAGAACGATACAATGCATCACGTAGATAGTTAGCATGCTACAGGTTAACATGGTAACTATCTGCTGGCGGCAACTGGGCTGAATGCCCAAAAGGGGGTCTAGCAATGCATTTGGGCGAACAAGAAATGTCCCCGTTCACTGAGCTTCATGGAGTCGATCCTGTTTCTTTGCGGGTATTTCACACCTTTTTTAAGGCCATGCGGTTGCATCGCCAGTTAATGTTCAAGATGATGTCCTCAAAGGAAACCCCTCCAGGACAGGCTGGTTGCCTATGGATTGTGAGTAACCACAACGGCATTACGCAACGGGACCTAGCACAGATGTTGCACGTGGCGCCCTCAACGGTCACCGTGATGCTGCAAAAGATGGAGGCAGCGGGCATCATAGCTCGCAAGACCGATGCAGATGACCAAAGATTAACCCGTATCTATATGACTGAGCTGGGTAGAAGTTTGCAGGATGAGATGAACGGCGTGCTGGCTCAGTTCATTAACACGGCCTTTGGTAAAATGCAGCCTGATGATCGTGAAAGTCTTGATAAACTTCTCAATGTGTTATGTGCTAACATTTCGGAGGAGCTTTGATTACTTAAGTGGGAGGTGTTCGGTTCTCCATGACAAAAACACTGCAATACCTAAAACCCTATTGGAATCAGCTGGTGCTTGTCATCGTGCTGCTCTTGGTTCAGGCAATCGCCAATCTATATCTCCCCAATCTCAATGCCAACATTATTAACGAGGGTATCACCAAGGGCAACATCCAGTACATTCTGAGCACCGGCGGATTGATGCTGGTGGTAACTCTATTGCTGGGCTTATGCTCCATCATCTCCGTATACTGGGGATCGAAGACGGCCATGGCTTTCGGCCGCGATCTGCGTAGTGGCCTCTTTCGCAAAGTGCAGGATTTTTCCCAGACGGAGATCGACAGTTTTGGTGCCTCTTCGCTCATAACCCGCACCACCAACGATGTGCAGCAGGTGCAAATGGCAGTTGTAATGGCGCTCAACATTATGATCTCCGCTCCCGTCATGAGTGTTGGCGGCATTATCATGGCACTGCGTCAGGATGTGCCCCTGTCTACATCTATCATCATCATTGTGCCAGTGATGGGTATCATCTTGGGGCTCATCATGGGAAAAGCATCACCTCTGTTTAGATCCATGCAGACAAAGATAGATAGACTGAACCAGGTCATGCGGGAAAAGCTCAGTGGTGTGCGAGTAATCCGAGCCTTTGTAAAGGCAGACTACGAAGCAGAGCGATTTGATGAGGCTAACCTCGATCTTACCTCTACCGCGCTGGGCATAAACAAGTTAATGGCTCTTACAATGCCGCTTATGATGCTGATTGTCAATCTTTCTATGGCAGCTATCATGTGGTTTGGCGCCTACAGGGTCGATAGTGGCGCCCTGCCCATTGGCAACCTTACGGCCTTTCTGGCCTATATTATGCAGATCTTCATGTCGGTAATGATGTCGGTTATGATGTTCGTCATGATACCTCGGGCTACTGCTTCGGCGGAGCGTATTCAAGCAGTCCTGGAGATGGAACCCTCCATCATGGAATCTGAAGCCCCGATCAAGGTCGGGGCAATCAAGTCTAGCATCGAATTCCGTAATGTTGAATTCACATATCCGGGAGCAGAAGCCCCAGTCCTGCAAGACGTTTCTTTCAAGGCGGAGCCTAGTCAAATCACCGCCATTGTTGGTAGTACAGGCTGTGGCAAGTCCACGCTGATTAATCTTATTCCCCGTCTGTACGATGTTACGGGCGGAAGGGTGCTCGTGGATGGAGTGGATGTACGGGACTTGGCTGAAAAAGACTTGAGAGATAAGATTGGTTTCATTCCCCAGCAAGCTTTTCTATTCAGTGGAACAGTGGCTAGCAACCTGCGTTATGGTAAAGAAAACGCCACTGATGATGAGCTTTGGGATGCTCTCAAGATAGCGCGAGCTGAAGACTTTGTTAAGGAGATGCCCGGGCAGCTGGAAGCCGCGGTCTCCCAGGGTGGGACGAACCTGTCGGGTGGACAGAAACAGCGCCTAGCCATTGCCCGGGCCCTAGTTAAGAGGCCGGACATATATGTCTTTGACGATAGCTTTTCCGCTTTGGATTTCAAGACAGATGGCGCGCTTAGAGCTGCTCTCGAAGATGAAGTGGATGATGCCATCGTTGTCATTGTTGCGCAGCGTGTTAGCACAATCATGCATGCCCATCGCATTATCGTGCTAGATGAGGGGAGAATCGTGGGCATGGGGACCCACGGCGAACTAATGGAGCAGTGTGATGTATATCGTGAGATCGTGTTTTCCCAGCTCCCAGAGGAGGAAGTGGCATGACTGACCGAAGTGTGTCCAAACGACGGCGCCCCCCAGGCCGAGGTCATGGGCCCCATGGCGGCATGATGCCTGGAGAGAAAGCTAAGGATTTCAAGGGCTCGCTGAAGAGGCTAGCGAGCTATCTCAAGCCCTTCAAAGTTCAACTGGTAGTGGTGATGTTTCTGGCGATAGCCAGTGTAGTTCTTAGCTTGGCAGGGCCCAAAATTCTTGGTCAAGCGACCAATCTTCTCTTCGAGGGAGCAATCGGAAAGCAATTTCCTCCAGGGCTCAGCCAGGAGCAGATTGTCGATACGCTAAGAGCCAGTGGCAAGGGTCAGATGGCAGACATGCTGACTGGTATGGACATAGTGCCCGGTGTTGGCGTAGATTTTTCCGCCATAGGACGAGTGCTGATCTTGCTCGCAGCTGTATATATGCTCAGTGCCTTTTTCAGCTGGCTGCAGCACTATATTATGGGGCAGGTCTCCCAACGCACAGTGTATGGACTGCGTAAAGAAGCTGACGGGAAGCTCTCTAGACTGCCTCTCAAATACTATGATGATAACACCCGGGGTGAGATCCTAAGCCGGGTAACCAATGATATAGATAATATTGCTGGTACACTCCAACAAAGCCTGACTCAACTAGTTACAGCAGCTTTTACAGTCGTTGGTGTCATGATCATGATGTTTTTCATCAGTCCATTACTGGCTCTTATCGCCCTAGCGACACTGCCCCTGAGCGTAATAGTCACAGTATCCATCGCCAAACGGTCCCGGAAGCAGTTTACCGCCCAATGGGATAGCACTGGCGCTTTGAATGGTCACATAGAGGAGATGTATACCGGACACCGGATAGTCAAGGTATTTAACCGTCAGCAGGAAGCCATAGCTGAGTTTGACGCAGAGAATAATCGGCTTTTCCAGGCAAGCTTTATGGCGCAGTTTATATCAGCCACCATCCGGCCAGCCATGCAGTTTATTAATAATCTCAATTACGTGGCGGTCTGTGTCGTCGGGGGCATCAAGGTCGCGAGTGGTACTCTTTCGTTAGGAGATGTGCAGGCTTTTATCCAGTACTCACGCCAGTTCACTCAGCCTATTGTCCAGACTGCCAGCATTATGAATGTCCTGCAATCTACTGTGGCTTCAGCGGAGCGGGTCTTTGAACTCCTCGATGAGGTGGAAGAGACCCCCGATATGGACAGCCCGGTTGTTCTAGATAAGATTCAAGGACATGTTGCATTCGACAATGTGTCGTTTCGGTATAAGGCTGATGTGCCGCTTATCGAAGACATGAATCTTGATGTGAGGCCGGGACAAACCGTGGCCATCGTCGGGCCCACGGGAGCGGGTAAGACAACGGTTGTCAACCTGCTGATGCGATTCTACGAAATCGATCAGGGCAGTATTGCCATTGACGGTGTAGATATCCGCGATGTGGCCCGGGATAATCTGCGTAGCCTGTTCGGCATGGTGCTCCAGGATACTTGGCTGTTCCATGGGACCATTCGGGAAAATATTGCCTATGGACGGGAGGGCGCTACCGAAGAGCAGATCATGGCAGCGGCTCAGGCGGCTCATGTTCACCATTTTGTCAGGACACTACCTGACGGATATGAAACACATCTAAGTGATGCGGCTTCCAATATATCTCAGGGGCAGAGGCAGCTGCTTACCATTGCTCGGGCTTTCCTCGCCGATCCCCAGATCCTCATTCTAGATGAGGCGACAAGTTCAGTGGATACCCGCTCTGAGGTGCTGATTCAGGAAGCCATGTCTGAACTGATGAGAGGTCGTACCAGTTTCGTTATTGCCCACCGCCTTTCCACTATCCGCAATGCCGATATCATCCTAGTGATGGATAATGGACGCATTGTCGAACAGGGTAATCACCAAGGACTCATGGCGTCTGAGGGTTTTTACTACGACCTCTACAATAGTCAGTTCGCCGGAGCGTATGAGGCAGCGGTCTAGATCGAGACATTTTCCATCCATGTCCAGCAGGCGTCCAATGCAAAAAGGCGAAACATATTCTTGTGATCGCAGGTATATGTTCGTCATATATATGAATGGGGGAGTGATCAGTCGATGCTTAAGGAGTTCAAAGACTTTGCGGTAAAGGGTAACGTGGTGGATATGGCTGTGGGAATCATTATCGGGGGAGCATTTGGCAAAATTGTCTCATCCATGGTCAATGACATCATCATGCCACCCATAGGCCTTTTGATTGGTAAGGTTGATTTCTCCAATCTCTTTATTGACCTATCCGGTAAGGATTATGCGTCTCTTGCACAAGCAAAGGACGCGGGCGCCCCCACAATCAACTATGGCATGTTTGTGAATAATATCATCGATTTCGTGGTCGTTGCCTTTGCTCTTTTTCTTGTGGTGAAGTGGATGAACAAATTGAGGGATAATGCTGCCAAGGCTGAGGCAAAGCATGAGGCACCAGCCCCAGCTGCACCAACTACGAAGCAATGCCCGTACTGTCTATCGGAGATACCGCTCAAGGCTGTGCGTTGTGCATATTGCACAGCAGATCTCTCGGATGCGGCATAGGAGCAAAGGGAAACCCCTGAGTGTTCGCTCAGGGGTTTTTGATCCTGTGGCATCAGAAATCCAGATAGGTCCTGTGGATATACCATGTCCTGTCGATCAGTTGTAGGTCCAGGCGTTGTTCATCGGTGCCTTCATCTGGCTCGTCTGTTTCGAATACAAGAGTTAGAGTGGCAGTATTTCCGCTGATTTTTGCGTCCTGGGCGATAATATTAACTTTCGGTTTTGTTTCCGCCTCCCAACTTTCACTAAATAACCCCTGAATTTTGCTCCTGGTCAAAGGTCTGGTTTCCACCACTGTTCCGCCGTCCACCAGAACCCAGTAGGATGGCTCAGTATGCATAGCTGCCAGTGCTGCCGAATCCCCATTTTCGATAACGTTGGTGAGATTGGCAATGAGCTGTTCTATGGTCTTGGCATTGCTGATGGTCTGCTTTGTGTCAGTGCTACCTCCACACCCTGCAACTGCTAAGGCTAGAGCCAATAGGATACACCATATAGAGATCTTGGATTTGATAATTGAGCTCGTTCCCTTCTATCAGATTATTCTCACGTCCAATTAATGTCTCTAGAGGCGCGCAAAACGACACCTCCGTTTTTCTGAAGAACCTCTACAGGGGTGTCGATAGGACGTAATTTGGCCATTGCCTGATACCTGGGAATTAGAAAGGAGAAGAGTATAGAATCTGTAATCCCGGCTGGTGACTTAGGGGAACAGCAATCTATACTCTTTAATGAATACTCCGAGGGTAGGTCTTTTCCTGCTCTCAAGGCCAAGTTCTCAAGGTGGGCAGGAGCTTGCCCTGTAGTATCAACCTTCCTGCAGCACCTCTACTCCGTAAGGCTCTAGTTCTATGGCACCAGTCACTGACGCCTCTGTCAATACATCGACATAGCTGCCTGGTAGATGGACCGTCCTGTTTTCCGCGGCGTGGTTAAGCAGAAAAATCAACTTTACACCCTCTTTTTCCCGGATAGCAGTCTCTATACCCGTGTTCGCGAGAAAACCTGGTGCAACAGCCGCCTTTGCCAGTGCGTAGTCCATCAACTTGTCAGTAAGATCAGCATCCAGTCTGGTGCCTACATAGATGGCCTTACCGTTCCCGGAAGTGTTTTGGGTGACCGCTGCTCGGCCTGCATAGTATTCACTGGCATATGTGGCCAAAACATCAGCACTCCTCGGAGCTATTACGTCACACCAGGTGCATGCAGTCCCTGCGAAGCGTTGACCCTCGATCTCCATATTGATGCCGATGGGGGTCTCGCCGTAAACTGAGTCATATTCTTCGATCTCTATCCCCATGAGCTCAGATAAGTCTCCGGGAAGGGTTTTTTCTGTAACAGCATTCTCCCAGTCCTTGATTCCTGAGCGGAATGTGGTGATTAGTACACCCCCAGCCTCGACAAATCTAGTTAGCCTAGATACCAGGTCAGGTGTCATGAGGTACAGGAGTGGAGCGATAAGTATTTTGTATCCAGCGAAATCGTCATCGTGACTAACAATGTCCACACCGATATTCAATTCATGGAGGCGTTTATAGTACTCTCTTACAACCTCAGCGTAGTTTAGTCGCGGATTGTTGGGCTGGATCTGTAACGACCATAGCTGATCGTAGGAGTAGAGCAGGGCAGCTTCGTTCTTAA
>DAIQRD010000073.1:0-12450 GCA_036786445.1 Bacillota bacterium | reverse complement strand
ATTGCATGGTCAGTCTTAGCTAGTCTTAGAATGTGAACTTCAGACCAGCGTTGAGCTCAGTAGCTGTGTAGTTGTAGTCGGTATTATAAGCCTCTACATCTACATAGCGGTACTTCAGCTCGAGATCTGCTACGTCATCGACTACCGGGTAGGTAACCTTAACCTCAGCAATCTTGTCGATCTCAGGATCGGCATCCGGCGCAGGCAGGTCGTTTCGCTCCTTCTGAGGATTGCTCGGCCCGCCAGTTCTGTACTGATAGCTAGCCAAAACGTCTGCAGAACCAACAGCTCTCTCCGCAGTCACTCTGTAAGTCATGAGCGGATCTTTGTACTCACGGCCATGATTCAGCTCTATGTCAGATGTCCTATTCTCGTATCCTACGAAACCAGTGATGGTAGTATCCCAGATGTCTACTGGATACTCAGCACTCAGCTTCGTGGTTGCCTCTGGAACAGCTTTGCCCCAGATTAGGTTATTTACCTTCTTGCCTTCAACCCATTTACCAGGATTATCGAAATCCCCGGTAATAGCGTTGGTGGTGTACTCGTAGCTAGCACCCAACTTCAACTTTCCGAAGGTAGGCTCGTAGGCTATCTTCCCAAGCAAGCTACCACCGTCTACGATCTTCTCGTTATCGATGTTAGCATACCGTCCACTGACTGTCAGACCGGTCAGGAAAAGGTCCTTCTTCTCAGCGGTTAGCTTCATAGCTGTTACATCGTCTTCTGTCTTGGCAAAGTTCGCCTTCTTGGTGGAATAGGCCCCACCTAGGCTCACTCCAAACAGATTGAAATCATCGGCAGTGAGCTTTAGACTCGACTCATACTTGTCGATATCCTCGTCAGTCAAGCGTCCATCCTCATGGTATCCTGCATCAACGGCCTTGTAGGTCACATCCCACTCGAAGCCACTGTCATATTCCTTACCGACGCCGATCTTGTAACCAGTCTTCTCTAGATCGTTAGCTGCATAGGCTACTTCGTAATCGGCAAATGTCAGATCGCCACGCAGACCAACACTGTAAGCCCAGTTCTCAACATCACCAGTGCCCGCAGTATCATCAAACCACACTCTACCATACTGCAAGTCGATGACAAAGGCATCGCTCAGAGTATAGGCAGTGTTGACCAAGGCACCGTAGTTGGCGGTGTGGTTCCATAGTTCGTCCTCGGATTCCTTTTTCTCTGTAACAGGCTCCCAAGGCCGGAATAGCTGGACCTCGGTGTCGAGCTTGCCAAGCACTACGTTGGCTGCTACAACCTCAAAGCCTTCTCGATCCTCATCCTCGTCATCAATGATGAACTCGTTGTAGCGAGCGACCATGTCAGCCTCATCACGCTCACCGGCATAGAGACTTCGAAGAGCCTTGTCCGTTGTCAGTTCCAACGTAATGTTCTCTAGCCCAAACTCGCCATCATCATCCTTATCACCGAAAACATCCTTAGTGTCAGCGAGCGTGGCCTTCAAGGAAACACCTTCAGCTGGTACAGCTTCGAGATTCAGAACAAACTCCTGCTGAAGCTTAGCCGTACGCTTGTATGTCTCGTCTTCGTCCTCATCGCGTGGATCCTTGTAGACCTCGTTCAGTTTGTCGCCAACCCATACCCCTTCAGAAGCTACTTCAATACCCACATTCTGGAACTTCGTTGTCGTTGAGCCAGACAGCTTCACCTTCTCATGATCTGCCTTGAAGCCGGCAAAATCTGTGGCGGTGGCTTTCTGCTCAGCATCAACTGTGACTAGCAAGTCAGCTGTCTCAGCATGGGCATCAGATAGATCGTCAAGCTCTTCCTTGAGGATGCGGTCTGCAACTCTCAGGGATACGACATCATCAACGGTGTCAGCCTTGAGCTGATCAACGTCGGCCTCAAGGGCATCGATGCGAGCCTGCTGGTCGACAACGATATTCTCTAGATCGCTTACTCGTACGCCTAGAGAAGCTAGCTCGGAACCGAATTCCTCAGTCATTGCTGCCATCTCGGATTCCATAGCTTTGGAAGTATCTTCTAAGAGGACACGCAGTGTGTCTACATCGCCTTCAAGAGCCGCAATGGTGATAGCCAAGTTGCGGATCTCCTGGTTGGCTTCCTGAACGGCAGCGGTTGCTGCTGCTGCTTCTTCACTGGCTGCCTCAGCACCCTTTAGAGCTGCGAGGGCCTGCTCAGTTGCAGAGGTGCCAAGAGCTTTGGCCTCAGCGGCGTCAGCCTTGGCTGCATCGGCCAAGGACATGGCCCGATCGGCCTTCTTGTCAGCAACGCCTACTATGGCATCATTGACCTGTACGTTAAAGGCAACGTCATCAATAAGCTGCCTTGCTGCTGCCACATCTGCCTGCAGGTCAGCAATATCCATGGCGTTGAAATCAGCAGTCGTCTGTGCATTGGCGACTGCGGCCATGAGACCCTGTAGATCCTTGGCGGAGAGGCCTGGCTCGGCTTCTACCAATTTCTCTACAACCTGTGGCTCGAGGTTTGCAACATTCTCAGCTACCATATCGGCTACAACCTTAGCAATAACTGCCTTGGCATCATCGGTGAGCTCGAAGGGGCGGACAACCTCTGTGGGTTTCTCCACGACCACGCGCTCTACGACCTTAGCCTCAGGCAATTCTAAGTTGGCTAGTTCACTGTCGACATGAGCAGTGAGTTCAGCCTTAACCTTAGCCATCTCTTCTGCCAGAGCCTGAGCTACCTGAGCGTAAATATCGTCAGATAGTCCTTTAACGCCAGCCTTGACCTCTGCGCCTACTTCGGCTGCAATAAGAGTATCGAGGCGGCCAAGCACTCTGGCAAATACCATGGCCATTTCATATCGGGTAAACTGTCTTTCTCCCTTAAAAGTACCATCGGGATATCCGATGACCAAACCAGAAGCTACCATCTCAGCAACACTGTCATATGCCCAGTGATCTTTGGGTACATCAGCAAAAGGCATACTTGCTGCAAAAACTGGCATCACCAAGGTAGCTACCATGATCATCGCTACTAGTAACGCTAAACCTTTCTTATTCATCTAGTTTAACCCCCTTTTGATTGCGTTTCTCCTTATCTATTGGAGTCCCGAATCCAATCCAGCGTTCCAGGGGTGAGTGACCTTGTTTCCTCACCGACGACTTTGGATTATGTAACGGAACTCCCCTACGCCAGCCCTCTAAACAGTCGTGTCTATTGGGGGTGCACCTCCTTTCTTGCCACCTGTTCTAGACCAGCATATTAAGGACATTCTCCCTGCATTACTAGTATTTCGTGAATGACCGCCAAACTCCTTCCTGGCCATCCACAAAATACTCGCATTTTTTAGTACCAGTCTTTGGATCAATGCTTGAGATCGGAACAAATATGTCGATGGAGATTATTGTCGATTAGTGTAGTATGAGTGGCACGCAAGTCCCTGGAAGTATCGCGCTATAGTCTTACGCCGTTAACAGAGCAATTCCTCCCCAACCATGTACAAAGAAGTGTTAAATTAATGATCGCAGGGTAGAAAAGAACACCTACATCACTTCACATCAAGATCTGTGAAATAGGAGGACAGCAGGCCCACAGGGCGTTTTTCAGCCATGCTTGGCTGGAGCTTGAGGCTACCATCAGCTACCTCAACCCCTCCTACGCTGCCATCAGTGGGATATATATCCTCTATTCGATCATCATAAACGTCCAGCTGCTCTAGTAGTGCCGATAGCTCCACAGGCCGATAGGTATCAACTTTTGCTTCAGATGTATCTAGAGTAAATGAGGAGGTACTGCGGGGCTGACGGGATATAGCCATGGTTTGGTCATCTCGGACTTGGGGTGTATGGTATGTTTGCCAGATGGTAGGTCCCAGAGGGGCTACTCGTAGGCCTAGCTCCCCCCTTAATACGAGACCATTCTTATCACCTGCACCCATGGTCATTAACCGAGGACCATGGGTCATACCCAGAATCTCCAACTCTTGGGCAAATTCCCCGACTAGACGTTTGACAGCTTTCAGAGCAGCCTCAGAATTATCCCGGGCCTGGGCCACCGTTTCCCCAGAGAGTTTAACAGCTTTACCATTGGCTTGGCTCTCCAGTATTCGGAGCATCAAAAGATCGGCGGATAAGAAAGAAGTATCCAATGTAGTGCTCTGATCTTCCTCAGCCAATAGATCTCCCACCAGCATCGCCACTTCATATCTAGCTAAAGGAAAAACAGCAGCTAGATCCTGGGCACTATCGTATTGCTCCAATAGATTGGTATCAGCTAGTAGAGCCAAATCGTCATATACCCAATGGTCTTGGAGGAGCAGGTCAAAGGAACCGGCCGCCGAGACCGATGATATGCTCATGGCTAGAATCACGCAGAAAAGTCCTACCATGGCGAATTTGCTTTGCGCCCTCATTGAACTCCCCACCCTCAACGCATATCTTCCCTATTATCTTATTTTCGTGAAGGGGAAAGTAAACCCTATCCCGCTCCCGACTGTAACTTGCGGTAGCCAAGCAACTTGCTTCCTTGGGTGGAAATAACAAAAAACCCCCGGGGGTGATTCCGGGGGCGCAATACCTTGGCTATTCAGCTGTTGAAGCTGCCGGTTCTGCTACTAGCCTTACTTTTAGAGGGCCAATGGCAGTCCAAATGTTGGTATCGGCTACAGCACTTACCTGTACAGGTCCTCGCAGATTGCGCACTGCGGCCATGGCATTTAAGAATTCGTCGACGCTCACATCACCTACTGAACCATCGAATTTCGTAACCATACCTTGGTCAAGGCCTGTGATACTAACATTCTGCAAGAGCTCCAGCAAGGCAACTTCGATATCCGGCGGGTTCTTGGTAGTGATAATCGTGGAACTGACCACTTCATCTTTGCGGTAGATGAGCTGGTTGGGGTAAGGCATTATCTTTACCACCACAGGGGCACCTACCAAAGCATTGCTAATGGATACAGCCCTCACCACGAATTTCTCCCGCTGATTGGCCAGTGTTTCCAACACTTGATTGAAATGTTCTTCTGATTGCACTTTCACCGCGCTGGATTTCCCATCTATACTAGCCCCTCGCTCTAGAGCTAGTCGATCCACCTGCCTCAGGAAAGCCAAGACTTCAGTGCGGATTTGCTCCACGGGCACCCCACCATCGATAATAGTCGATAGCAGGATCTCTCCGCTTTGAAAAGCAAAATCCCCCTGCTGAATCTCC
The DNA here is from genome assembly GCA_036786445.1 of Bacillota bacterium. Taxonomy (GTDB): domain Bacteria; phylum Bacillota; class Limnochordia; order DTU087; family DTU087; genus JAAZMF01. The sequence goes on along the minus strand of DAIQRD010000073.1, from coordinate 7,287 downwards.
TGCAACCTTCTGGTGGCCTCGGCGATTACCTGCTCCTGCCGGTGGATATAGGTTTCATATTCTTCTGAGAGCAGAGCCATCTGTGCTTGCATCTGACTTTCGGTTTCTTGTAGCTCCTTGATTCTAACATCCAATCGTTCATTGATCTGCTTCATATTATCATAGCGCTTTTCTTCTCTGGCTAACTGGGTGACAGCTTCATCGAGTCTGGTTCTGGTGGCATTTAGCTCAGATTTAGCTGTGCCTAGATCATTGATAGCCTGTCCATATTGCTCCTTGGCAGCTTCATAGCGTTCTGTTATACCCACCAAGGCAGCTTTGGCGTCATCCATCTCTTGCTCTGCTTCATCCCGCTGGACAACAACCAATTGAAGCTCTTGATCAAGCGCCTCATATTCCCGCGTCTTCTCTTCGATCTGCAACGTAAGCTCTGCCGCCTGCTTCTCTTGGGCCAAAAGCTCAACTTCTACTACACTCAGTTGTTCTTTGGTAGCCCTGTACAGATCCTCACTGGTGGATAAAGCTTCCTTGATCTCCCGCATATGAAAAAGCGCTGTACGCACATCCTGAGAGACAATGGTGAGGGTTGCTATGGAAGCCCCAGAAATGATAATTCCAGTAACAATGGTGATGATAATGGATGTATGCTTGGGACGCAGCCCAAACAGGCTGAGGCGTCTACGGCCTATTTTCATGCCGATTTTGTCACCCAGGTACGCTATAAGGCCACCCACAAAGACCAGAACAGCGATGAGTGTCAGTCCATACATCCTATCACCACCCTTCTAGTGCACGAAAACTCACCGGCGACCAGCCTTATACATTAGGCCCAAACCAACTACTGCCATCACAATGTTCTGCACCCAAGCCCCTAGGACCGGAGGTAGATATCCACCTTGGGCTAAGGCACTGCCCGCTGTCATAATAACATAGTATATGAAGATAACTATAATGCTTAAACCAAAACCGACAGAGGAAGCTGAACGATGGGATTGAATGCCTAAGGGGGCACCCACCAGGGCGAAAACCATGCTAGCCATGGGAATGGCCCATTTCAAGTGCCACTCCACCTCCAACTTGGTGGTTTCCTTGCCCTGTGATCTCAAAATCTCCATGTGCCGAGATAGTTCTTTGATGTTCATTTCATCAGGGGCTTTTTGAGACGCAATTATATCTCTGGGTTTCTGCCCTATATCCACCGGCTGCCTACCACCGGCGAAGCGCATAGTCACGGTCTCTCCGGTCTCATCGTAAAAATGTGTTACACCATTTTCCATGAACCACCCGGATTCATCCCAAACAATCTTAGGAGCGTACGTCGTTTCCCGGGGACGGCTTCTATCTAGACTCACCATGGCCACATCTTCCATGGTCTGTGATTGGCTATCAAAACGAGCGGCATACAAAAACCACTCCAAAAGATTGCCCTTGTACCTTTTAAGAATAACATTCCTAGTGACTCGGGGCAAGGTTTGTCCCCGCATCTCCGCAAAGGTCAGCTTATAAGCCACATTGGCGGCAGGCACCACCGCCTCGTTAATTACCAGCGTCATACCGGTCATGAGTAGACCCACAATGAGCACCGGAACCACAATCCGGTAAAAACCCACACCCCCAGCTTGCATGGCCACCAGTTCGCTGTTGGCTGAAAGCCGACTCAATGCCAGGAGCACCGACAGCAAGACTGCCATGGGAAAAGTCCATACTATAATTTGAGGCATCTGGAAGAGGAATAACTTGCCCACCATTACCGGGGGCGCACCTAGATCCATGGCCATGGTCACTACACGGAGCAGATCGGTCCCCACGAACAGGCTTGTAAAAGCACAAATGCCAAATAGCATGGGCATGATCATCTCTTTTAACACATACCGGTCCAAGATCCTCATAGACTAAACCGCTCTCCTAGGTAGAACTTGCGGGCTGTCTCATTGTTGGCAATATCTTTAGAGGCCCCGGCCACCAATATCCTACCTTCATGCATGATATATGCTCGGTCAGTAATCGCCAAAGTTTCTCTTACATTATGATCAGTAATCAATATCCCCAAATCCTGGTTGCGCAGATGGGCAATGATGGCCTGTAGATCAGCTACCGCGATGGGATCGACGCCGGCAAAGGGTTCATCTAAGAGCAGTACTGATGGCTGGGTAGCTAGAGCTCGGGCGATCTCGGTCCGTCTGCGCTCACCACCAGAGAGCATGTAAGCTTTACTATGCCGTACACGCCCCAGTTCGAACTCCTCCAAGAGCTCCTCCATTCGATTTTCACGCTCTTGCCGCGAAAGATCCATGAGCTGCAAGATAGCCCTGATATTATCTTCCACTGTCAACTTGCGGAAAACTGATGCTTCCTGCGGCAAGTACCCAATTCCCTGTTGAGCCCGGTGATGCATGGGCAGAGCTGTGATATCTTTTCCATCGAAATAGATCCGTCCGGCATCAGGCAGCTCTAGTCCCACGATCATATAGAAGGTGGTGGTTTTGCCTGCCCCATTAGGCCCCAAAAGCCCCACCACTTCCCCTTGTTTGACTTCTAGGCTAACATCATCCACCACTTTACGCCCGCTATATGCTTTTGCTATATTAGTGGCTTCTATGGCCATGGGCTCACCTTCTTTGCCAAGCAGCGATAGAAAAAAGTATCAGGGCAGACAGACCCCTCCCGATTAATTCGGCAGTCATTAGGAAACTCCCTTTGATGGTTTGCTTGCAAGCTTGCCAACTTCCTCCACTGTGGCCTCTAGACCAGTAGCCAAATCAACTTCCGGTTTCCACCTCAGAATCTGTTCCATCCTATGGTTACACAGAACACTGCGGCTAATCTCACCAGGTCTCGCCTTTTCAAACAGCGTTGTTTCACCGCAACCCATCTCTTCTTGGATAAGCCGCAACAACTCAATGACAGATGTCTCTTGCCCACTACTCACATTCATGATCTGGCCCCCGCCGGTAGCTAGGGCCAATACATTGGCCTTAGCAATATCTTTAACATAGACAAAGTCCCGAGTTTGGCTACCATCACCGTAGACAGTTGGTGCTTGACCCCGGAGCAATCGGTCAGTAAAAATCGCAACTACCCCTCCCTCACCAGAAGCATCCTGCCTCGGGCCATAGACATTAGCATAGCGCAAGACCAGATAATCGAGACCATATAGCTCTCGATACATATATAAATAGTGTTCCACTGTATGCTTGCTGATCCCATAGGGGGAGATGGCATCTAGGGGGTGATTTTCATCCACCGGCAAGTACTGGGGATTACCATAAACTGCTGCAGAGGAGGAATAGACGATGCGGCGACAACCATGGATGCGGGCTAGGTCCATTACACGGAGACTACCTTGAATGTTGACCCGAGCATCGAATCCGGGATCACTTAGAGAACGGTTTACATCAATTTGGGCGGCAGCATGGATGACATAATGGGGACGGACAGCATCAAATACTGTAGCCAGCTCACTAGAACAAATATCACATTGATAAAAATCCACACCAGTGGGCACGTTTTCCCGTTTGCCTGTGGAAAGATTATCTACTACATCTACGAGATAACCCTTTTCAAGCAAGGCTTCAGCTATGTGAGAGCCGATGAAACCCGCGCCACCAGTCACAAGGACTTTTTCCATGATTTTCTCCTTCTCCCCACTGTTTTCCCTATCCAATCCGATATTGCCCGGACTTCACGAATCCTTGAGCGTGTTGAGTCAAAAAACCACACTATCCCACAGCTGGACTAGGAGCTTGGCCATGCGCTGAGCACCCCCGGGTTCGCCCATCCGCTCCCGACCGCACGCAGCCATGGAAGCATATTGGCCTGGATCAGCTAGAATGTCCAGTACTGCCCGACCAGCCGCTTCCGGTCCATCAACAGCAGTGAGCGCATCGCCGAGCAGGCGCTTCTGAACTGCCATAAACTTGCCCGTATACTGGGCTCCCGGCCCGGGAAATGCCACTACTGGCCTTCCCAAACCAGCAGCCTGCTCGTTGGCGGTACCCGCCAACCCTATGCAAACACGGCTGCTTTCCAGAATGTCGCCAAACCGCCCCTGGGCCAGTAACAGCCTGGTCCCACCCTTGACGAGGCACCTCTCCCTTTCGGGGGATCCCCCCGCCTGTGAGTTAAGATCAGACCCCGACGATGATTGCCATCCTTCTTGCTCTAGGATGCTAACAGCCCGATCCAGAGATAGGTTACCAGCCATAGCCATGGCAAAAGCTACATCTGATCGGCCTTGGGCAATTATCTCCATGGCGGTGGAGATCAGCGGGAGATTAACATATGCCTCATCCCTGCTACCGGGCAGAATCCCGACAATTGTCCCATCAGTAAGATCCTGGAAACCCTGTCCTGAAGCGAAAATAGAGTCCATCATCAAGTTACCCACATATTCGGCAGGTACACCACTACGCCGCAGGTTAGCCGCAGTCACTTCGTCCCGAGGCAAGACCAACTGACAGTGCCTTCTCATCAAGAACTTCTCTATAGCCAAGTGACTCCTGATATAATCGGATTTTGCTGTGGGCACGAACACAAGCGGCTTAGGGGAACATCGAAAGCCCAAATACAAGGCATATATGTCGCCCACTGCCACAGTATAGGAAACTTGAGAACGCAGTTCCTTAAGGGCTTCCCACTGCTGCCAGGTCAACTGCAAAAACCCGGCCTTGACATCTTCTCGCAAAGCGCCCCAACTCTGACGTATCCACCCACCGGAGGGCATCTCCTTCTGTACACCTACCACCCGTACTGGGAACCTCTTGTAGGTTTGTCCGCTTCCCACTACGGGAAAGGCCCAGATCTCCAGGTCATTTGCTCTTTCGTGCAAAGCCTGGGCTAACACCCCAGCCAAGAGATCCTCCCCATGGCCATTGCTGATCAAAAGCACACGGCGGTGGTTGTCCTTTCCCTTTTGCTCAGCCATATTTCCTCACCGCCCCTTTGTTTATCCCAACAAGCCGCCCTCCACCGCTATCAAAATATCCCCTTGGTGGAATTGAGCGGCATATAGACGTCGATACAAACCTTGTTGCTCCATTAGCTCCTCATGGGAACCACTTTCCACGATTCTGCCGTCATCCATCACTAATATCCGATGCGCATTGCGAATAGTGGAGAGACGATGGGCTATTATGAAAGTAGTCCGGCCTAACATGAGTCTACTCAAGGCCTCTTGCACCAGCTGCTCTGATTCAGTATCCAAAGCAGAAGTAGCTTCATCCAAAATAAGCAGGCGAGGAGCACGCAGTACGGCCCTAGCTATAGCTAAGCGTTGGCGCTGGCCACCGGAAAGGCTAGCACCCCGTTCCCCGATAACTGTATCGTAGCCCTCCGGCAGCTGCAAGATAAAGTCATGGGCGTTGGCCATCTTGGCTGCTGTCTCAATCTCGGCATCGGTGGCGCCAGGACGCCCATGGAGGATATTCTCCCTCACCGATACGCCAAAGAGAATGGTCTCCTGTGGCACCAACCCGATCTGCTGCCGCAATTCTTGGAGCCCAACTTCCTTAATATCAATCCCATCTATGCGCACTACGCCCCTGGTGGGATCATAGAACCTGGGCAATAGATTCACCATACTTGTCTTACCAGCACCACTGGGGCCAACCAAAGCTATGATCTCCCCTGGTTCCACCGTCAAATTGATATCTTCTATAACAGGCTGGCCCGCTATATATTCAAAGCTCACCTGCTCATACGTTACCCGTCCTTCCACATGCCCCAAAACTGTGGGATGGAGCGGTTCTTGTACAGTAGACTCTTCGTCTAGGAGCTCGAAGATCCGATCTGCTGCCCCTAAGGCCTGCTGCCACGTACCAAAAGCTCTAGCTAATGAGCTAACCGGTTGGGACACCATGCCAATATATCCGAGGAATCCCACCAATTCCCCCGGTGTCAGACGACCGCTCACTACCTCGCGGCTACCATACCAAACTACGACCAGCATACCACCGACCAAGAGCAGTTCCGCTACTGGCCACACCGTCGCGTTGAGCTGAGCAGATTTCATGCCTGCGGCAAAGCTCCGCTCATTTTCATTGACAAATCTCTCTTGCTCGTGCTCTTCCATGGTGAAAGCCTGAATAACCCTAATTCCCGATAGCGATTCCTGCAAAATCGAACTGAGATTAGCGACTCTCTCCTGAACCGTGCGGCTAAGACGACGTAAGCGGCTGCCATAGAGGTTCGCCACGTACATCAATACAGGCAGAGTGAACATAGTGACCAAAGCTAGCTTCCAGTGGAGGACCACCAGCATCACAACAACACCGCCGGCAATCAGGCCATCTCTCCAGATATCGGCTAATCCATTGGTTAGGCTGTTTTGAATCAGGCTCACATCACTGATCACGCGACTCACTGCCTCACCGGTGCGCTGCTCTTGGTGATAGGCCAAGGTTAGGCCATGGAGTTGCTGGAGAATCTGATTCCTGATATCGACAGCTACCCGCTGGGAGACAAAGGCCATGGAGTAAACCGCAGTGTAGGTGAAAATACCCTTAATGGCAAAAAGTAAAAAGATTATCAGGGCAAAATAGGTCAAATACCGCACTGATGGCTGCTCCAATAGTAAATGATCAAAAAGACCGCGGCCCAATATTAAGGGCAAAGCTACTTGCACAGCTGCTAATATCAAGATGCTGACCAAACCCGCCGACAGCTGGAGCCTATACGGATTGACATAGCTCAATAGGCGCCGAGTATTGTTCACTACCCCGTGCCCCCTTCCTCTTTACTGCGAAGCCCCAAACCGGGCGTCTTTACTGCTCTAGAGTGGCAGCTATCGTCTCTGCCATGATGCGGGCAGCCCCGGGCTTACCCATTACCTGCTTCAGCTGTTTGGACATGGTTCTCATCTTTTCTGGATTGCGCATAAGATTGCCCACGGCAATAGCCACATCCTCGGGATGCAGCTCTCCCTTGAGCTCGGGTACTATTTGCGACTGGGCTCTCCGATTGGGCAAAGCTGTGTACTGAACGCGCTTGGCCGCTGCCAAGACAGCTCGGCGCTTAATGAGGGTTCCCACCAAAGGCACCCCTCCCACTAGGCCAGGAATACCTTCCAGGGGAATGGATTCAGGCCTATTTAAAGGAGTGACAACCAGCATAGGCAGCCCCAATGCAGCCATTTCTGCTGTATTGCTGCCTGGTATAGTAATAGCTAAGCTAGCTAATCCCATGACATCATATTGCCATCCTTGGACAGCAGGTAGCTCCAAACCAGCCCAGGTCTTGAGATGCCATACATGCCCCAGACTTGATTTCCCAGCTGCTCGGGATGCAGCG
>DAIQRD010000072.1:3881-12575 GCA_036786445.1 Bacillota bacterium | reverse complement strand
AGAAAAGTGGCATTGCTGCCCATCAGATTTGCAGGGTTATCTTTGTGGGCAATACTTGTATGCAGCATTTGGCTTTGGGGGTTTCCCCTACTTACATTGCCCGTTCCCCCTATACCCCTGCTTTTAGTCATCGTATTGATGTAACAGCCGCACAGCTAGGAGTTGCTGTACACCCCGAGGCTCCGGCAACCTTCCTGCCCAACGTGGCTGGGTTTGTCGGTGCCGATACCGTGGGGGTGGTTCTCGCAACTGATATAGCTAACCAGCCCCATCGGGTGTTGGTGATCGATATTGGGACTAATGGAGAGTTGGTCATGTCCCATGGGGGTCGGATGGTGGCTTGTTCTACCGCGGCAGGGCCGGCCTTTGAGGGGACTCAGATCACTTGGGGCATGCGGGCCGGTGAAGGTGCAATTGAATTCGTGGAAATTGATGACGATGTACAGATTCATGTGATTGCTGGTACCCGACCTCGGGGGATGTGCGGTTCAGGGCTCATCGATCTAGTTGCGGAACTGCTGCGATTGGGTATCATAGACGAAACTGGCAGATTGCGGGAAGGTGCAGAAGTCCACGACTTACCTATGCAGTTGAGTAGCCGGATACATTCTGGTGAAACAGGCAACGAATTCGTCGTTGCTTGGGCCAATGAGACCGCCGAGGGCAGCGATATCGTACTCACCCAGCGAGATATTCGAGAGCTGCAGTTGGCTAAGGGAGCTATCCGGGCAGGGACCATGATCCTTCAGCAGCTACTAGAGGTGGATGATGCTGATATAGATGAGTTGCTATTGGCAGGAGCCTTCGGTAACTACATTCGCAAAGAAAGTGCCATGGTTATGGGCTTGCTACCCCGAATTCCTTTGCACAAAATTCGTTCTGTGGGAAATGCAGCGCGGGTAGGTGCACGGCTTTGCCTCATGTCCCAGGCAAGTTTGGAGGAAGCCAGCCGTTTGGCCAGTGCCATGAATTATGTGGAGCTATCAGGTAGGCCGGATTTCCAGAAAGCGTTTATGGAGTCCATGCTATTTCCTCCCTTTGCTCTCAATTCGCAAGATAGTACCGAAAGTAACAAGAAGCTACCAAGGGATCAGGCTGGGTGAAGCACAAGATGTAAATGTAGCGCCTATTTGAGTCGTACCATAAAAGGCAGGGAGGAGAACATATGGCAGCCTTACAGGAAATGGCGGATGCATTAGTTGTTGGCAATGCCAATAAGGTCAAGGAGCTCACGGACAGGGCCTTGGCGGAGGGCATCTCTCCTGGCAACATTATCAAGGAAGGCCTTATCCCGGGGATGGCAGTCATCGGGGAGCGCTTCAAGAAGAATGAGATCTATGTGCCAGAGGTACTTATCGCCGCCCGGGCGATGCAGGCAGGCCTTTCCATAGTAAAACCGATGCTCAGTGATGCCGAAGCCGCAGATAGATTGGGTACGGTATGTATCGGTACAGTCAAGGGGGACCTCCACGATATCGGCAAAAATCTGGTAGCCATGATGCTGGAGGGTGCAGGTTTCGAAGTAGTGGATCTGGGTGTAGATGTGGCCCCTGATAAATTCGTTGAGGCCATAAAACAGCACAAAGCCACCCATGTAGCCCTTTCGGCGTTATTGACTACCACCATGGTCACCATGAAGGAGACTATCCAAGCCCTGATTGATGCAGGCCTGAGAGATACGGTGAAGGTCTTGGTAGGTGGTGCACCGGTAACCCAAAGCTTTGCTGATGATATTGGTGCCGATGGCTATGCCCCTGACTCCAGCACTGCGGTGGATATTGCCAAGCAGCTCATCGATGTTGCTTAGATAAAACTTTGCCTGCAAGATGAATTGGGCTGCAGCTTATTGTGTAACGGCTGCAGCCTTTGCTATGGAGTGGCAGGAATCTAACTAGCCATGGCGAAGTGAGAACGAGTTAGGACCTGATCATAGAAGTATGTACTAAGGAGGGATGGTCAGTGGATTATTTCCTTACTGAGGAACAACAGATGATTAAGGAGTTGGCTGCCAGGATAGCCGATGAGAAGATCAAGCCGGTGGCAGCAGAGCTAGATGAGAATGAAGAGTTCCCTTGGGAACTCATGAAGATTTTGGGAGAATCTGACCTATTCGCCGTTTGGGTGCCGGAGGAGTATGGCGGATTAGGTGGGGGGATTCTCGAACAGGCGTTGGTGGTAGAGGAGCTGTCCCGGGCTTGCAGCGGTGTAGCTGTGAGTTACGCTGCCAGTGGTTTAGGTAGTTTCCCCATATTGCTATACGGCTCCCATGAACAGAAGGCTCGCTATATGCCAGATATTGCCAGTGGGAAGCGCTTGGCTGCCTTTGCTTTGACTGAGGCCAATGCTGGTAGTGACGTAAGTGCCATGGCCACCACAGCCACTAAGGATGGGGATGACTATATTCTCAATGGCACCAAACAGTGGATTACCAATGGCGGCGAAGCCGAGGTCTATACAGTTGTGGCAGTCACCGATAAATCTAAAGGTGCTAGAGGGGCTAGTGCCTTCATTGTAGAAAAAGGTACACCGGGTCTCAGCTTTGGCAAGAAAGAAAAGAAACTAGGCATCAGGGCTTCGGCTACTCGGGAAGTTATTTTCGAGAACTGCCGGATCCCTAAGGAAAACCTCCTGGGACGGGAAGGTCTTGGTTTCATAGTAGCTATGAAAACCTTCGATAAGACCAGACCAGGTATTGGGGCTCAGGCTGTGGGGATAGCTCAGGGAGCGCTAGACGAGGCAGTCGAGTACGCCAGAGAGCGGGTCCAATTTGGCCAGCCCATTAGTTCCTTCCAAGGGATACAGTTCATGCTAGCAGATATGGCCACTCAAACTGAGGCGGCCAGGGCTTTAGTATATTCCGTAGCTAGGCTGGTGGATAGTGGTGCCAAAGATGTCTCTAAAGCAGCAGCCATGGCCAAACTGTTTGCCTCTGATGTCTGTATGAAAGTGACTGTCGATGCTGTGCAGATCCTAGGGGGCTATGGATATATGCGGGAGTACCCCGTGGAAAAGATGATGCGGGATGCGAAGATCACCCAGATCTATGAAGGTACCAATCAGATCCAGCGCAACATCATTGCTTTGGAACTAATCAAAGAAGCAGCCCGCAAAGGCAAATAGCAAATAGGAGAAGGTACCATATGCATATTGCTGTCTGTATTAAACAGGTACCCGATCCCAGCCAGGCCCGGATCGATAGGGAGACTGGCATGGTGATCCGGGAGGGTGTAGATAAGATAACTAGCCCCTTTGACCTCTACGCGTTGGAAGAAGCTTTACGGTTGAAGGAATCACTTGGTGGCCAGGTGACTGCTTTGTCCATGGGTCCACCGGCGGCTGCAGATGTCCTTAAAGAGGCCATAGCCATGGGGGTAGATGATGGTGTTTTGCTGAGTGATCGGCAATTCGCCGGCGCTGATACCCTGGCCACATCATATACCCTATCGCTGGCCATCAGTAAGCTGGAGGATATTAACCTTATCATCTGCGGGAAACAGGCGGCTGATGGTGATACGGCTCAGGTAGGGCCTGGTCTGGCCGCTAACTTAAGTATCCCCCATGTGACACAAGTGCGGAAGATCAGGGAACTGGATGCAGGGGAAATTGTGGTAGAAAGGCTGACTGAGACGGGTTATGAGGTTGTGGCGGTCAATCTACCTGCTGTGATCACGGTGGTGAAGGAGATCAATGAGCCTCGTATTCCTGGGTTAAGAGGCATGATGCGGGCCAAGAAAGCCGATATTCCTGTTTGGGACGCCCAGGCAATAGGAGCAGATCCGGCTCGCCTGGGGCTAAATGGTTCACCTACCCGGGTTTGGCGCACTTTTGAGCCTGCTAGACATGGGAAAGGCGAGATGCTAACTGGATCTCCCAGTGAACAAGCGGCTCTACTCTGGAAGCGATTGCGCTCGTTGTAGTGTGCCTTGAGGAAAGCGGACCAGGAGGAACGAGAGTATGGAGATGCGAGTTAGAGCAGATGATTGTACCACCTGTGGACTTTGTGCTGCGGAGTGCCTCTTTGACGCCATTGTTATGGGGGAACATGCTCCCACATTCAATGACAACTGCACTCTGTGTGGTGCATGTATAGAGGCTTGCCCAACTGATGCGATTTACCAGGAGAGTGGGGCCGAGAAACCGGAAGAGCAAGTGGAGCTATCCCATGACGCTAACGCTAGCAGCGGGCATCGTGGAGTGTGGGTATTCGCGGAGCAGCGGGGTGGGCAGCTGGCTGGTGTAGTGCTGGAGCTGCTTAATGAGGGGAGACATCTAGCCCTCCAACTGGGCGAACCTCTGGCGTGTGTACTTCTGGGAAATCAGGTTCAGCATCTTTCCTCTGAATTGATGGAGTATGGCGCCGATGAGGTGTATTTGGCCATGGACCCTGAGCTAGAGCTATACCGTGATGATCTCTATGCCCAGGTGATAGAGGATCTGGTGCGTGCATACCAGCCGGGAATCTTTCTCATCGGAGGCACTGCCAACGGCCGCTCCCTTGCCCCTCGGGTGGCCACTGGTCTGGAAACAGGCCTTACCGCTGATTGCACAGAGTTTGATCTAGACGAGGAAGGTAATCTATTGCAGACTCGGCCAGCTTTTGGTGGCAACCTAATGGCGACCATCAGGTGCCCGGAGCATAGGCCACAAATGGCCACCGTGCGTCCCAAAGTCTTTCCAGCAGCCGAGAGACAGTTGGGCAGGATGGGTCGGGAAATCCCAGTGGAATTACCCGATTTCCGCCCGTGGGCACGGATTTTGGAGATCGTAGAAGAGAACACCACAGGGCCTAATCTAGCTGAGGCAGATATCGTGGTTGCCGGTGGCAGGGGTCTAGGTAGCCCGGAGAAATTCCGCTTGATAGAAGAATTGGCCCAGGCGCTGGGCGGGGCGGTGGGAGCCTCTCGGGCGGTTGTCGATGCTGGCTGGGTTAATTATCCCCATCAAGTGGGACAGACTGGCCGCACCGTTGCACCCAAACTTTATATTGCTTGTGGCATCAGTGGAGCTATTCAGCATTTAGTAGGTATGCAATCGGCTGATGTGATCGTCGCCATTAATAAAGATCCTGATGCTCCCATCTTCGGTGTGGCGACCTATGGCATAGTGGGAGAGGTCGAGGAAGTGATCCCAGCCTTGATTCAAGAGATAAAGAGTAAGGCTTGATCTCTTGTGCTCTATTACTCGCCACTTAAGCTAGAGCTGAGATAAGCCACGAAATCTCGTGCGGCGGCTGGGTGCTGGGTTGTGGGGGAAATGACCAAGACTAGGCGTTGCCGCCAAGGGTGGTTGGGCCAAAGGGGGAAATAGAGCTGAGTATGCTCATTTTCGCCAGATGGGGACTGGGTGTTTCCCCAAGCAGTCTGCAACTGATGGGCCAAGTCACTTGGTAAGAGCATGACATCGGGAGCTTCCCCCATTAGGAAGGCCCGTTGCAGTTGTAAGGGGAAATCGCCTGCTTGGTTGGAATCGACAACACTAGTACCACTGTCGGTGTATACCTTGGCTAGATCCTTTAGCACGGATGCCTCCAGTTCATCGGCTTGGTACCAAAAAGTAAGAGGCCGTGGACTGGACTCAGTTATAGCGGTGAGTTGAGCGGGGGATGGAGTTTGGTTTCTAATTAAAGGCAAGGCAAGGCCACCAGCTACCAAGAGCAATATGAGAGTGGCCACGGCCCATGGAGATGGTGAGTCTGCCTTTGGGGTTGAAGTTTTGTCATGGGACAGAATCGCTGGAGTAGGATCAGGATTGGCCATATGCTCCCAACGCTGCTTGCGTTCTACCAAAGCCGTTCTCTTAGTTTCCAGATAGTGTCGGTGCTCATAGAGCCAGTCATTCTCTTGAGGTACCTGAGCCGCTCCATCTAGAAGTGCCCCATAGTCCCATTTGGCTAGGCGTCGTAGATAATTGGTAAATAGCGACCACCAACCCTTACCCAGAAGCCAGATAGACAACGTCCCTAACATGGGAGCCATGGCAAACGATGATGGGGTAAGAAAAACAGCGAACACTAGGGGTGCCACGGGTACAAGGGCAACGGCGGCTGCAGCCCGCCCTCGTCGGAAACGCTGCTCTGCCCACTGAGCGAGGTGGGCGGCTATCACAGATAGTAGGGTGCCCAGGATGATCCAGGGGAGCCAGGGAGGAATGGACTTTAGCAAGGCTATGAGCCTTTGGAAGGGGGTTCCCTTTAGATTCATCAAGAATATGGCGCTGGATATGCCCATGATGGAAAGGAGAATGGTCTCCCCAGCCAGCAATCCGGCGGCAGTGAGATTTCTCCAGTCGGTCTGGGTCAGGATTGTGGTTTCCAACCATTCGCGACAGTGTTTGAATGTATTGTTGTTGGGCCGTTTCTTGGCAGTGTCGTCCATGGATATCTCGCTTCCTCCCGAAAAAGAGAGCCGGAGAACGCGGAAACTCTCCCCGGCTACAGGTAAATATGCTGCTGACTATAGTCTCTGGTGCTTAGTTGGTCATCGTTATTTCACTTTATCCGGCTTAGTCTGTTTGGTTCGCTGTGTCTGGGGATCGGTCAAGGCTTCACTGACTTCGAACTGGGTTTTCTGCTGGTCAGCTTGCTGGGACTGTTTGGAAGCTTGTTGATTCTGCCTAAATTGCTTGTCGCGCTTGGATTTGGCCAAGTAGATGGCGCCTCCTCTATTGGTGATGGGGCTCCAACGGGTGCCCACGTATATTATCCCTGGAGTTGTGGCAGGGCATACTGGTAGAGTACACTTACCTTGGAAAGTTTTGGAGGGAGAACATGATTATCGGGGCTCATTTGTCGATTGCCAAAGGAATGCCCACCGCCATAGACCAAGCACAGTCCATTGGTGCCAATGCTTTTCAGTTTTTTACTCGGAATCCCCGGGGTGGTAAAGCCCGGAATATTCCGGCGGAGGAGATGGAGGAATTCCGGCGATTGCGGCAGGAGGTGGGTATCAAGTACGCGCTGGGACATATGCCTTATACCATTAATCTGGCCACCAATCGGCCCGATATTCACGAATTTGGCAAAATCACACTCTTGGACGATCTGCAGCGGTTTAGTAGTGCCGGTGTCGAGCACTTGGTAATGCATCCAGGTAGTCATTTGGGAGATGGGCCGGAGGCAGGCATTAGTCGCATAGTGGAAGCCCTTACCTACGTTTTTGAGCATTACCAGGGAGAGACTCATTTGCTCTTGGAAACCATGGCAGGCCACGGTACAGAGATCGGAGCCAATTTCTCTGAAATGGAGATGATCTTCTCGGCTTTGGATTGGCCAGAACAGATGGGAATAGGCCTGGATAGCTGCCATCTTTTCGCAGCAGGCTATGATGTGTCCACCAGCGCGGGACTCGATGAGCTGGTGGAGGTTATCGACACCAAAATCGGTTGGCAGCGGGTGGGTATGATGCATCTGAACGATTCCAAAAAGGGATTAGGCAGCGGAATCGATCGCCATGAGAAGATCGGTCAAGGGATGATTGGCCAAGAAGGCATTGCGAATGTGATTAATCATGGGGCCCTTAAGGACCTGCCCTTCGTGCTGGAGACCCCTGTTGATGGCTATCTTGAATACGGGGAGGAAATCCGTGTTGTACGACAGCTTCGAAAGGTCTGAAGCCTTTCTCTGTTGCGCTCCTTTGCCTGGGCCAGGATGTCAGTGAGATCGCATTGTCAGTGAGAACTGGGAAGGATATGCTGCGATAGAGCAGAATACTTACAAGGCTATTGGTGGTATGTGTAATCGATAGCAACAACACAATTACAACTGCATATTAACCCTTGGGTGCCCCGGGTTCGGGGAGAATAGGGAAGTTGGGCGAGTGCATAACTCGTGACCACGCGGTCGCGCCACTGTCGCCGGAGAGAGACCATTATCCGCCTTTTACTTCTAGGAAGGATATGGTAGCAAACGATGAACCGGCAGTCAGGAGACCTGCCTAAGGGTAAGGCCAGTAACCTTCGCGGAAAGGGGACGGTACTCGGGAGCTGGATGATCGTTTAAGATGGATTTATCAGCTCAAGTAGTCCTCTAACCTCAGTGGGAAGAGGCTTTTTTATAGGGGAACATGGTGCAAATTTGAGGAGTGGTTGGTATGAGAACTGGCAGGAACAGGGGATGGCGGCTGCTTGGCTTAGGACTAACTCTGATTCTGTGTTTGGCTCTCGGCGGAAGCAATTTGTTTGCGAGCACCACAGATGCGAATTTTCCCACAGTGATTACCGATGGACTAGGGCGGAAGCTGGAAATCAAACAGCCTCCACAGAGATTAATCGCCCTTACCCCCAGTGTTACCGAGAACCTCTTTGCGCTAGACTTAGGCGATAGGGTGGTGGGGGTTAGCAGCTATAGTGACTACCCGGCAGCGGCTGCAGAGAAGCCCGCCGTGGGAGATGCATTTCAGCTAAACTATGAGCAAATTCTGCTGCTGGAACCTGACTTGATCATAGGTGATGCTCAATTAGTCCAAAACCATATGGCCAAACTGGAAGAACTGGGTTTGCCCATTCTGGCCATTAATCCCACTAACTTGCAGGAGGTAATGGAAGATCTGCTGCTCATAGGCAAAGCCGTTGGTGCAGTTGAGACAGCTGAGCGAGTGATTGCCGAGATGCAAGGCAAGATTCTGCATGTGGAGACTACCGTGAAGAGCTTTCCCAAAGAGGCTCGTCCTTTAGTCTTTGTGGAGGTATGGGACGAGC
>DAIQRD010000072.1:0-3871 GCA_036786445.1 Bacillota bacterium | reverse complement strand
CGGTTGTTGCGCGGGACAGTGAAATTAAGGTTTCCGGCGAGCCGGAGGGTGTGGGACGAGCCGTTGATGACGTGTGGTCCAGGAAGTTTCATGCAAGAACTCATCGAACTGGCCGGTGGGGAGAACTTGGCAGCTGATGCCGGGGGCGCCTGGGTGGAATACAGCAGTGAAATGGTAGTGGCCAGAGATCCGGAGATCATATTGCTGACCCGGCCCTATGCCAGTGAAGTGATGAACCGTAGCGCTTGGCAGGAAATCCAGGCCGTTAAAGCAGGTAGGGTGATTGAGGTGGACGCAGATCCCTTTGTGCGGACCACCCCAAGGTTAGCTGATGCTCTAGTGGATCTAGCTGGCATTCTCCATCCGGGGAGTTTTTAGCAAAGTGTGGTCTTAACTGATGGCAATGCAACTTGTTATTGAGAACATAAGTTTTAGCTATGGGGCCCGACCGGTCATTCGAGATGTAAGTTTCTCTGTCCAAGGAGGAGAAATACTGGGGATCATAGGGCCCAATGGTTCAGGGAAATCTACCCTTTTGAAGCTGATTAGCCGGGTGCTGGTGCCAGCACAGGGCAGAGTGCTGATTGATGGCGAAGATACTAGCCGTTGGTCCCCACGGTCTTTGGCCAGGACCCTGGCTGTAGTACCTCAAGAAACTCGGATCCTCTTTGATTTCACGGCAGAAGAAATCGTGGAGATGGGCAGAAGCCCGTACCTGGGTCGTTTTCAGGTGATGACTCCCAGGGAGCGGAGTATTGTAAAAACCGCTATGGAGTCAACAAACACTTTGGAGTTCGCCCAGCGATCGGTTATGGAACTGTCTGGGGGTGAAAGACAACGGGTTATCATTGCCCGGGCATTGGCACAGGAGCCCCAGGTGCTATTGCTGGACGAACCAACAGCCGCGCTGGATATCAATCATGAGGTTGAGATCTTTGAACTGGTCCGAAACTCGACGATCAAGGAACAGCTAGTGACCATCGCCGTTATGCACGACTTGAATCTAGCAGCCCAATACTGTGACAATCTACTGCTACTTTCGGAGGGAACGGTGACTGCTTACGGGCCAGTTGAGGCTGTCTTGGCAGCAGATAACATTGCATCTGTATATGGTCTGGATGTGATCGTCTATAAGAACCAGCTCACCGGCCGCCCCCATGTGCAGCCACTACCTCGTAACCATGACAGATAGTGTAAGGACAAAAAGGGACGGAATTCCCCAGTGAGGAGGTGGGCCATGGCGGTTGCCAGTCGGAAGCAGCGATGGTTAACCACAATAATTCTTTTGGGTTTTTTGCTTGTGGGAGTGGTGGTAGTATCGGCGGCGACAGGCCCCGCCCAGATAGCGGCTGTGGACGTGGCCAAGATGCTGTTACAAAGGCTACCGGGTTTCTCAAGGCAGGAATGGGGTAGCTGGCCTGCTGCCCACACTGTTATCATTTTCCAGGTACGCCTTCCCCGCATAGTGTTGGCGGCGCTGGTGGGAGGCGGCCTCGCCATGGCCGGTGCTACTTACCAGGGGCTGTTGCAGAATTCCATGGCAGATCCTTATGTCATCGGTGTTTCGGCGGGGGCTTCAGTAGGTGCGACCTTGGGGATACTCCTCCGGGGCAAATTCGTTTTCTTTGGGCTATCCACAGTGACTTTGATGGCATTCGCCGGTGCCGTACTCGCTACATTCTTGGTATATAACATTGCCCGTGTAGGTGGGCGGGTGCCGGTGGCTACTTTACTACTGGCTGGTATAGCTGTTAGCTCTTTGCTTTCGGCCATTGTATCCTTCTTGCTAGTGCTTTCCAGCCAGTCCATGCATGAGATTGTGTACTGGATGATGGGTAGTCTCTCCGGTCGGAGTTGGGCCCACGTCAAGGTTAGCTTGCCCTATCTAGCAACAGGAGGGATGGTAGTACTTTTCTACTCCCGGGAGCTCAACCTCATGCTGTTGGGAGATGAAGCTGCCCAGAATCTTGGTGTAAATGTGGAAGCGGTCAAGGCAGTGTTGCTTACCGCTGGCTCACTCATGGCTGCGGCAGCTGTTTCCGTCAGTGGAGTTATCGGCTTTGTGGGATTGATAATCCCCCACATTGTGCGGCTCCTAACAGGTCCTGATCACCGGATCTTGCTGCCGACGACTGCTCTTACCGGAGCCATATTCTTGGTGGCAGCCGACACGTTGGCCCGCACAATCTTGGCTCCAGCGGAATTGCCGGTGGGTATCATCACGGCCCTGGCTGGAGCCCCGTTTTTCCTCTACCTCCTACGGCGGCAACAAGATAAGCGATAGCTATGTACGGTTGTCAGTGCTAACGTGGTATAATAAATAGTGTAATCGGGCTGTTTGTCCCAATGTTGCCAATAATGTTTCGAAAGGAGGCAGGCCGTTCCTACGACATGTTTTTGCTGCAGGGAACGGCAGAAGACACCATGCCAACAGAAAACCAAGGGATCAGATTTGGTACCGATGGCTGGAGAGCCATCATGTGCGACGCTTTTACTTTTGCCAATGTGCGGATAGTGGTGCAGGCTATCGCCAGTTACTTGCTGGATAAACGTAAAGCTGAGATGGGGGTAGTGATTGGCTATGATGCACGATTTCTAGCTGAGCGGTTTGCCCAGGAGGCGGCCAAGGTCATGCTGGCCAATGGCATCAAGGTATATATGATGCCGGAGGATGCTCCGACGCCAGTGGTGGCCTACGCTGTTACGCTTTGCCAATCAGCGGGCGCAGTCATGTTTACAGCCAGCCACAACCCACCAGAATATAATGGCATAAAATACATACCGGAATACGCTGGACCCGCCTCTGAAGATATTACTAGCGCCATAGAGGCGAACCTCGGTGGGCCTATACCCCCAGGGGCAGAAACCTTAGAACTTGAGCAAGCTCGCCAACAGGGTCAGTTGGAGACCATCGATCCCCGGCAGGAGTATTTTCGACATATCAGTGAATTGGTGGATTTCGAAGTCATCCAGCAAAGCGGTTTGAAGATCATCTGCGATCCCATGTATGCTTCAGGTCGCCACTATTTGCCAGATATTCTAAGAGCCAACGGCTGTCAGGTGGAGACCATCCGAGGGCATCGAGACCCGTTGTTTGGCGGGAGCCTGCCAGAGCCGACAGCCAAGGAGCTGGCGCCCTTGGCAGATAAGGTGAAGACCAGCGGTAGTCACCTGGGTCTGGCCACTGATGGAGATGCCGATCGGTTTGGGATCATAGATGGCACAGGTAAGTACATAACTCCCAATCAGGTTATTGCACTCTTATTGGTTCACCTGGTGGAGTATAAGGGATATACTGGGGCAGTTATCCGCACAGTAGCAACTACCCATCTCCTTGATAAGCTGGCAGAAAAATACGGGCTGGAGTTGTTCGAGACTCCGGTTGGCTTTAAGCATATCTGTGAGCATATGCGAACACGACCGGTGATTATCGGTGGGGAAGAGAGTGGCGGACTTAGCATCGGTACCCATATACCGGAGAAAGACGGTATTTTGGCCAATTTGCTCATTGCCGAATTACAGGCCGTGCGGGGCAAAGATCTGAGTGAGCTGCTTAGCGAAATCATGGCTGAAGTGGGGTTTTTCAGTAGCCAGCGCATCGATCTCCGTTATCCGGAAGAGAAGAAAGCTACTTTAGTTCGGGGATTGGTTAACGATCCGCCTAAGGAGATAGCTGGTAGGCAAGTGGTGCAAGTGATTGCTATAGATGGTGCCAAGCTCATACTAGACGATGGTAGCTGGTTTCTAGTTCGTCCCTCTGGCACAGAGCCGTTATTGAGAGTGTACCTCGAGGGCGGTTCAGAGGCAGCTGTGGAGGAACTCGGGGCAGCTGTTACCAAGTTTGTGGAAAGCCACTAGCATATATAGTCCC
>DAIQRD010000071.1:0-12621 GCA_036786445.1 Bacillota bacterium | reverse complement strand
ACGCCTGATAAGCGTGAGGTCGGTGGTTCGACTCCACCTAAGCCCACCAGTACTACCTAGACATTAGAAAAGTTTCGCTCCTCGGTAGCTCAACGGTAGAGCACCCGGCTGTTAACCGGGTGGTTGTTGGTTCGAATCCAACCCGGGGAGCCATTTTTGTCTGCAAAGGGCCAAGCGTTAAAGCTTGGCCCTTTGCTTTGGTCTCTTAGCTAAGATGCAGCCTCTTGCTGCACTATAAGGGCGCAATGTGGTAGAATAGGAATGTTGCATTATCACATAAGCTGTACTAGTGGAGGTTCTATATGAAAATCGGGATTATTGGATTGCCTCAGGTGGGCAAAACTACTCTATTTAACTTGTTGACAGAGGGCGGTGCTTCCACTGGCTTTGGCAACAAAGACAAGGCGAATATAGGGGTAGCTAACGTGCCAGATCCACGTATTGATTTCCTTGCAGAGCTCTATGAACCTAAGAAGACAACGTATGCTCAAATTGAATTCATCGATATTGCCGGCTTGGAGCCCAGCAGCAATGGTAGGGGCACCCGGGACTTCCTCGATGCTGTGCAGGGTGTAGATGCTCTGGTGCAGGTAGTGCGGGCTTTTCGCTCAGATGTAGTACCGCATTTTCGCGGTGAAATAGACGCGATGCGGGATCTGAATTTGCTGCAAGAGGAGCTCTTGCTGACTGATCTAGCTCTGCTCGAGACTCGGCTGGAAAGGCTCAATCATGATAGAACAAAACAGAAGAATGGTGAAGCGGATCTCGCTCTCTTGGAGAAATGTCGCTTACACTTGGAAAACGAGCAACCGTTGACACAGGTGGAGTTTACTGATGATGAAGCCGCGCTATTGCGTCAATACATCTTCTATACTGCGAAACCTATGTTGGTTGCAGCAAATTTAGATGAAGACGAGCTGACTAGCGGCGAATACAATGGCCAAGCAAAGCTGCTTAGCTGGGCTGAAGATAAGAAGATACCAGTAATCCTCATCTGTGGCAAGCTAGAGGAGGAGATTACCGGGCTTCCTGCAGAAGAGCGTTTACCTTTTCTCGCTGACCTAGGGCTTTCAGAACCTGGCATTGATCGATTGGCTCAAGCGGCTTACCGTCACCTGAACCTGGTATCTTATTTCACCGTAGGTCATGATGAAGTCAGGGCTTGGACTATTACGGCAGGGACCAACGCCCGGGAGGCAGCCAGCAAAATCCATTCTGACATTGCCAGGGGGTTTATACGGGCAGAAGTGATTTCCTATGAAGATTTTCGTAACTCCGGATCCATGACACAAGCTAAGGAGAAGGGACTTTGCCGCCTGGAGGGGAAAGAATATATAGTCAAAGATGGGGATATTATCAGTTTCCGATTTAATGTCTAGATGGAGTGATCAGCATGTCAGTGAAAAGGAAAGCCCATGAATTGGCAAGGGCTTTAGCAGGCAGCCCCGAGTATGCCCGTCTGCAAGCAGCCCAGAAAGAAGTAGAGGAACGGCAAGCCGCTAAGATCATGCTTCAGGATGCTCAGCAAAAGGAAACCAAACTAAGGGAAAAATACGCCAGTGGTCAGGAGATCACCGACGCCCAGCTGGAAGATCTGCAAAAGACCTTGGAGCTGGTTTCCTTTAATCCCTATATCCGTGAGCTCATGGAAGCAGAATATGCCTTTAGCCAGACTATGATGGAGATTTGGGGAATAATCACTGAGGCTGTGGGTATAGAGCAGCCCGACATGGAAGAACTGCAGGAAGCAGATGCACCGCAACCCACAATCGAGCAGGCTCGTAGCAAGCTTTGGGTGCCAGGCAAAGGCATGTAGCCGAGAGCTTCCTATGAAGAGACGACAAGTGAGGGAGGTCCCTAATTGGCCCAAGTTTATATCGAAAACCTTGATCGGCATGAGGGAGAGGAAGTCACAATTAAGGGCTGGATTTATAATAGGCGGTCCAGCGGCAAGATCCAGTTTTTGATGGTTAGAGATGGTACCGGGATTGTTCAAGGGGTGATGGTCAAAGCCGAAGTATCGCCGGAGGTCTTTGCTCTAGGCAAGGAACTGATCCAGGAGTCCTCTGTCATAGTACGGGGCTTGGTCAGGCCCGATCAGCGGGCTCCGGGAGGGTATGAACTGACTATTACCGGCCTCCAACTGGTGCAGATGGCTGAGGAATACCCAATTACTCCTAAGGAGCACGGAACAGAATTCCTCATGGATCATCGCCATTTATGGCTGCGTTCTCGACGACAACACGGGATTCTCCGAGTCAGAAACGAGATTATCAAAGGCATTCGAGACTTTTTTGATGAAAGAGGCTTTGTGGCCATCGATGCTCCTGTCTTGACCCCCGCAGCCTGTGAGGGGACTACTACCCTGTTCGAAACTGATTACTTTGACGAAAAGGCTTTTCTGACCCAAAGCGGGCAGCTATATATGGAAGCAGCGGCTATGGCCTTTGGCAAAGTCTACTGCTTTGGGCCTACATTTCGTGCGGAGAAATCCAAGACCCGTCGCCACCTTATGGAGTTCTGGATGGTGGAACCGGAAGTGGCCTATGCGGATCATGAAGATAACATGCGGCTCCAGGAGGATTTGATTAGTTTCGTAGTGCAGCGGGTATTGACCCACCGATTGGCTGAACTGGAGATTCTGGAACGGGATATATCTCGGCTAGAGAAAGTGATTCCGCCATTTCCCAGGATTTCCTATGACGAAGCTATTGAGCGGCTGCAAAGAGCCGGTGTCGAGATAGAATGGGGCGCAGATTTTGGTGGTGGTGATGAAACCATTCTAGCGGAGCAGTTTGATCGGCCGGTTTTTGTCCACAGGTATCCCGCTGAGATCAAAGCCTTTTACATGAAGCCTGATCCTGAAAAACCGGAAGTGGTGCTATGTGATGATCTCTTGGCACCTGAAGGCTATGGAGAGATCATCGGTGGGAGTCAGAGAATTGATGATCCGGATCTTTTGAAACAGCGCATGCAGGAACATGACCTGCCAGAGGAGACCTACGCTTGGTATATGGATCTTAGGCGATATGGCTCAGTACCCCATTCCGGCTTTGGCCTGGGATTGGAGCGAACTGTTGCTTGGATATGTGGTTTACCCCACGTCAGGGAGACAATTCCCTTCCCTCGCCTAATCAATCGCTTATATCCATAAAGTGACTCTCCTAAGGGATGCAAAGGGGTGCTGGGTGGATAGTCCAGCACCCCATCACCGTCACTGTCGTGTACCTAAGAGGATGAGAAACACCCCTATTCCCACTATCCCGAGCTTAGCGATGGATATTCGGCCTGCTAATCCAGCGAGACCCAGGAAGCTGACTGCTGTGAGGATCATGGGTCCGACGAGGCCTAGGATGCCGTTGATTTGTAGGGCAATGGTCACTCTACCGGACCGTATCATCAAGAGGGCTGCAGTTATCTCCAGGCTGCCTGCGATGATTCTGAGTAGAGCCATATTGCGCACGATTTGAGTCTGGCCTATCATAGTAATCTATTTCACTCCCCTGATTATTGTCCGGATTCCACAAGACCGGTGAACGGGAGGCTTAACCCCTTCAATCTTATTACTTATATCACCAACTCATGCATTCATGCGCCCCATAGACTGTCAGCTGCGACAATTGCTAGCCAAAAACAAACGTGGTATACTTTCCCCGATGGTATACTTAGCCCCAATCAGATCACCTTAGTAATTGGGGGAAACGACAAGAGCAAATTTGGGTAAGCAGCACATAAGGCAGCGTGTATGGGAGGAAGCATGATGTACGAGCAAGTGTTTAGTGTTGATCCCGAGGTCGCTGAGGCCTTGAGACAGGAGTTGGGCAGGCAGCAAGACAGCATCGAATTGATCGCTTCGGAAAACTTCGTATCCCCAGCTGTACTTGAAGCGACGGGGTCGGTCTTGACCAACAAATATGCTGAGGGATATCCAGATAGACGCTACTATGGTGGATGCGAGTATGTTGATGTGGTGGAGCAACTGGCCATTGATAGGGCGAAAGCTCTTTTTGGTGCAGACCATGCCAACGTACAACCCCATTCGGGTGCCCAAGCAAATATGGCAGTTTATTTTGCTGTCCTCGCACCGGGAGATACTGTATTGGGCATGAGCCTGGCCCATGGCGGCCACCTTACCCATGGTAGCCCAGTAAATTTCTCAGGTAGATTGTTTGATTTCGTGCACTATGGAGTAGATCCCAAGACGGAATGCATTGACTATGACGTAGTGGAGCAACTAGCGAAAGAGCACCGGCCGAAGCTAGTTGTGGCAGGAGCCAGTGCCTACCCCAGGGTAATCGACTTTCAGCGCTTGGGGGCCATATGTGACAGCGTTGGCGCCTATCTCATGGTGGATATGGCCCACATAGCTGGTTTGGTGGCTGCGGGTCTGCATCCCTCGCCAGTACCCTATGCCCACTTTGTGACTACAACAACTCACAAGACTCTTAGAGGCCCTAGGGGCGGATTGATCCTTTGCAGGCAGGAATTCGCCAAAGACATAGATAAGACGATTTTCCCCGGTACCCAGGGGGGTCCACTAATGCATGTTATTGCTGCCAAGGCAGTGGCCCTCAAGGAGGCCCAGACCCAAGAGTTCAGGGACTATCAGGGGCAGGTAGTGAAAAACGCCGCTGCCCTGGCCAAGGCTCTGATGGATCGGGGATTAAAGATAGTGAGCGGTGGTACCGATAACCATCTGCTACTGGTGGATGTCAGAGGACTTGGCCTTACGGGCAAGGTGGCGGAGGAGACCTTAGATTCAATTGGAATCACTACCAACAAGAATGCAATACCATTCGATCCCGAAAGTCCGTTTATTACCAGTGGCATCCGGGTAGGGTCTCCGGCGGTGACCACCAGGGGAATGGGTGAGACGGAGATGGAAGAGATTGGAGATATTATCTACCAAGTGCTAGCCAATCCCAAATCCGAGACAGTACTAGAGGAAGCCCGACAGCGCCGGCAAGGACTCTGTCAGCGTTTCCCGCTCTATAACAACCTCAGGTAGTAATCAGATAGCTGGAACTAGTGGAGTAAGCGCCTTCTTTTGCAGAAGGCGTTTTTTTATGCCACGGGACCTGTTGGTTACTGCATGGTTAGAGTATTTGCCAAGATTTGCGGGGATATTAAGAATCGGCATATTGCAGCGAAGGAGGAATCCGGTATGGCAGAGATGTTGGAAATACGGTGGCACGGCCGGGGGGGTCAAGGCGCAAAGACTGCTGCATTGCTTTTGGCCGAGGCCGCGGCGGCAGCAGGCAAGTATGTACAGGCATTTCCCGAATATGGCCCAGAGCGGATGGGGGCACCGGTAGTATCGTACAATCGCATTAGTGATGCACCCATTACCATCCATAGTGCAGTCACATCCCCTAGATATGTAGCTGTGTTGGATCATACTTTCATAGGAGCGATAGATTTCACCACAGGCATGCCACCCCATAGTGTGCTCTTGATCAATAGTCCCGGCAGGGCTGAGGATCTGTATCGGCAGCTGCAGATTGATGGCGAATCTATCAAGTTATACACACTTGATGCCAGCCGAATTTCCGAAGAGACCATTGGCAGGGCTATACCGAATACGCCTATGTTGGGAGCTATGGTAGCTGCCACAAAGATTATGGCCATAGACGAATTGCTTCAAGATACTGAGGAGCGATTAAGGAAAAAATTCCGGGATCGACCAAAGCTAATCACAGGTAATCTGGCTGCCATCACCCAGGCCTATGAGGAGGTGCAGCGGCAGTGACTCCCAGCAGCCAAACAAAGAATCTATTGAAAGTCCATCAAGTGGTTGAAGATGATATCGAGCCTAATGCCGGGTGGCGTGATTTACCCATTGGTGCTGTGATTCCCCGGGGTGGCACGGCTGAGCAGTTTGCCACTGGTGATTGGCGCACGATTCGCCCGATGTGGAGTTCAGAGAAATGTATCCATTGCCACCGGTGTTGGCTTTATTGCCCAGACATGAGTTGGATTTCTCAAGACGGGAAAATCCAGGGAGTGAATCTCAAGTTTTGTAAAGGTTGTGGTATCTGTGCCAATGTGTGCCCCGCCAAAGTCCATGCCATTGAAATGCACCCGGAAGATGATTTCCAAGCGGATGCAGCCGCTAAGGAGGGATAAGGATGGCCGTAGCCATACAACAGGGTACCAAAACCGTTGCCCTCACGGGCAATGAAACAGCAGCCCAAGCCCTGCGGCAGATCCACCCGGATGTTGTCGCAGCCTACCCCATCACTCCCCAGACCGAAATCGTCCAATTGTTCTCCACTTTTGTCAATGACGGTCTGGTCCATACCGAGTTTGTGGCCGTAGAAAGTGAACACAGTGCCATGAGTGCTACAATAGGTGCCTCGGCCGCCGGTGCTCGAGCCATGACAGCTACTTCCTCCAATGGGCTGGCCTACATGTGGGAGATGTTGTATATAGCCGCGGGTCTGCGCTTACCTATCGTCATGCCGGTTGTCAACAGAGCCCTAAGTGGTCCTATCAACATCCATTGCGACCACAGTGACAGTATGGGGGCCCGGGACGCCGGGTGGATCCAGATTTACTCGGAAAATGCACAAGAGATGTATGATAATCTGCTACAGGCAGTCAGGATTGCGGAGCACCCCGATATTCTCTTGCCTACCATGGTGACTATGGATGGGTTTATCATCAGTCATGGGCTGGAGAATGTGGAGCTTCTGCCCGATGATTCTGTGGCTGATTTTATCGGAGAGTACCATTACCCTTATCCTTTGCTCGATGTGGAAAATCCCAGGACAATCGGCCCTCTGACGCTGCAGGATTTCTATTTCGAGCACAAACGGGCACAAGCGGAGGCCATGGTGAGATCTAAAGACATCATACTGAAGATAGGCCAGGAGTATGGTGCCCTCACGGGGCGGGAATATGGCTTCCTGGAGAGCTATCGGATGGAGGATGCCGAATATGCCTTGGTGGTACTGAGTTCTACCGCCGGCACGGCCAAGTATGTTATTGATCAATTGAGGCAGGAAGGTGAAAAATGTGGGCTGGTAAAGATCCGGGTTTTTCGGCCCTTTCCCGGGTCCGAATTGCGGGCGACCCTTTCCCAATTGTCAGCCATTGGCATAATGGATCGTGCCGAAAGCTACTCCAGCCAGGGAGGACCAGTTTTCGCGGAAACAAAGGCTGCCTTATATCATGGAACCCATCAACCCAGGTGCTCAAACTATATCTATGGATTAGGGGGTAGAGATATCGGGCCGGATCTGATTCGAAAAGCTTTGTTTGAGGTAAGGGATCTGGCCACTACAGGTTCACAAGATGGAGCAATCAGGTACCTAGGTGTCAGGGAATAGGAGGTGCCGCTATGGCGTTACCGGATTTAGCGAAAAAGCCAATACGTTTTACCGGGGGGCATCGGGCTTGTGCCGGGTGTGGTTTTCCCATAACAATCAAGATCATTTTACAGGCAGCGGAAAACCCTGTGGTGGTTGGGTGTGCCACCGGCTGCATGGAGGTAACCAGTACTATTTACCCCTACACGGCTTGGCGCTGTAGTTTCATTCATAGCGCGTTTGAGAACGTGGCTGCCACCATCAGCGGGGTAGAGGCAGCTTATACTAGCCTCAAGCGCCAAGGCAAGATCAAAGAGGACATAACTTTCATCGCCTTTGGTGGTGATGGCGGCACATATGATATCGGGTTACAGGCCCTGTCAGGAGCCATGGAACGGGGTCACAAAATGGTCTATGTTTGCTATAACAACCAAGGATACATGAATACCGGAATTCAGCGCTCCAGCGCCACACCCCGGGGGGCCAATACAACAACTTCACCGGCTGGGAGTCAGGTTCCAGGCAAACAGCAGTATCCAAAAAATCTCACAGCCATCATTGCAGCCCATAATATCCCCTATGTGGCTCAATCGTCCATGAGTCATTGGAATGATCTCTATCGGAAAGCCAAGAAGGCCTTTGCAGTAGATGGTCCGGCCTTTCTCAATGTTCTCAGCACCTGCCGCCTGGGATGGGGGACAGCCCCAGAAGATACAGTAGATGTGGCAGAGGGTGCGGTTCAATCTAACCTGTGGCCTTTGTATGAGATAGAAGAGGGTGTTTGGAAGTTGACACTCAAGCCAAGAAAGCCACTTCCAGTAGCGGATTGGATGAAGCAACAGGGTCGATTCAAGCATCTATTTCGGCCGGAGAATGAGTCGCTTCTAGCCGATATACAGCGGGAGGTCGACGCTAGATGGGAGGAATTGGTGCAGCGTTGCTCTCCAGAGGCAGAAAAGCATTAGCAATTTGCTCTCCAAAGCTTTGTTTATACATATAAGCATGGTACAATTAATGTGGGTGAGAGGCAAAATCGACTAACGGATGGGTGAAGATGGCTGATCGACCTACCACACTGGACCATGCTTCCATGCAGCGCGCCATGCGAGTCGGAGTCATTGATGGCGTATTTGCCAATGCTAGCGAGAATATGATCGGGCCCTTTTTAGCCCTGTTTGCCCTGGCCTTAGGTGCCACTAAAGGGCAGATAGGGCTTTTGTCAGCTCTTCCAGCACTACTTAGCAACTCACTGCAGATCCCTTCTGCACGATTTACAGAGCGCTTGGGCGACCGAAGACAGTTAGTAGTTGTTACATCAATTATGTCCAGATTTACCGTATTAGCCATCGCCACCGTACCGTTGATGCTCAAAGGCGACGCGGCCATATATTCCTTCATTGGCCTCGTAACTCTGCGGGGGTTTTTCAGCAGCATTGGCGTTCCAGGCTGGACTTCTATCATGGCGGACATAACTCCCCGGGATACTCGAGGTAGTTATTTTGCTTACAGGAATATTATGTGTAATCTGGCGGCATTGGTGGGCACTCTCATAGCTGGTTTGCTGGTTAAAGGATATGATTTTCCTTTAGGGTATCAGATATCTTTTGTGGTGGCAGTGGGAGTTGGTCTAACAGCTAGCTATTATTACTCAACTATGCCCATTCCTCCGCTTGCGAAAAAGGCTGCAATTCGCCAGGAGGCATCTGGATTGAAAAACTGGTGGCAGGCGATATCCAAGTACACTGCCTTCAGGAACTATTGCCTAACTTCTGTCCTCTGGAACTTCGGGGTGAGCTTTGCCGGACCTCTCTTTGCCGTGTATTATCGGGAAAATCTGGGAGGCGATCCTGGATTCTGGGGAGTGGTGACTGCTTCTGGGCTTATCGCCACCTTGGTGGGGCAGCGCTTTTGGGGACGTATGGCTGACCAGTATGGCCAGAAAAACGTGATGTTGCTCGGTGGGATAGGAGCAGCCTCACTTCCTTTTATGTGGTGGCTGGTGCCTCGCTGGGAGCTGGCGGTTGTTGCCCAGTTTCTAGGCAGTTTTTGCTGGGGCGGATATAACTTGGCTGCCTTCAATTTGATCTTGGAAATTACCCCTGATGAAGGTCGTACCACTTTTGTCGGTGTGTATAACACCATGGCGGGTTTGGCTAGTTCCCTGGGACCTTTAGCTGGGGGCTTCTTAGCTGATGCCTATGGGCTTCGAGTGGTGATCATTATCTCGGGAATACTGCGGTGGCTAGGGTATTTCGTGTTCAAACACAATGTGCCCTCTGCCACTGATGTAAAGGTTGGCTTAAGCGCTCTCTTGCCTTTTAGCCGAGAAGCCCGAATTAGCCAGAGGCTAGAAGAAGTGATGAGAAAGGACTCGGATGTGTCAAAATGAACGATAAAGCAGGTAAACTCGATCATGCCTCAATGCAGCGGGCCATGCGCATTAGCGTCATTGATGGCATGTTTGGTAATGCAGGTGAAAACCTGATAGGGCCATTCTTAACCCTTTTCGCGTTAGCATTGGGTGCAACCAAAGGACAGATAGGCCTTTTGGCAGCTTTGCCAGCACTCTTGAGCAATTCCTTGCAGATACCGGCTGCCCAGTTGGCACAGCGGTGGGGCGAAAGGCAGCGCCTGGTCGTGATTACTTCCGGCATCTCGCGGCTCACCATCATCCCCATTGCCTTGGTGCCTTTGATGCTCGAGGGAGACGCGGCCATCTATACTTTCATTGCCCTGGTGACTTTGCGGGGCTTGACTAACAGCATCGGGGTACCGGCCTGGACTGCGATCATGGCTGATATTACCCCTCGGCATGGGCGGGGGAGCTATTTTGGCTATCGCAATGTCATGTGTAACCTAGCTGCTTTGGTGGGCACTTTGGTTGCGGGCTGGTGTATTAGGCGGTATGATTTCCCATTGGGATATCAGGTGTCATTTTTCCTAGCCCTGGCTTTGGGCTTGACCGCTACTTACTTTTTCTCAACCATTCCAGTCCCTAGGGCGGCCAAGCAGCCTGTAGTAGGAAAAAAGACCCTAGGATTCAAAGCGTCTTTGCAGGTCATGTCTGAGCCATCGGCTTTCCGCAATTACTGCTTTACATCTATCTTGTGGAATTTCGCTGTCACTTTTTCGGGCTCTATGTATGCTGTGTTTTACAGGGAGAACCTCGGTGGCGACCCGGGCTTCTGGGGAGTGGTGATCGCAGTAGGTTTGATAGCTGGGATTTTCGGGCATCGCTATTGGGGCCGATTGGCAGATCGCTATGGGCAAAAAAGTATCATGCTGTTGGGTGGCATTGGAGCAGCCTCGGTTCCCTTCATGTGGTGGCTTCTACCCCGGTGGGAGTTGGCTGTGTTGGCTGAATTCATTAGTTCCTTCGCGTGGAGTGGCTACAACCTAGCGGCCTTTAACTTGATCCTGGAGATTACTCCTGATGAGGATCGCACAACCTATATCGGCGTATACAATACTGTGGCGGGGCTGGCTTCTGCCATCGGTCCATTGATGGGTGGCTATGCAGCCGATGTCTACGGGTTGGAGCTTGTGATCATTATCTCTGGGATACTGCGCTGGGTAGGCTACTTTGTCTTTAAGCACAACGTCCCAGGCTCATCCCAGGAAAAACTGCATTGGAGTGATCTCATTCCCTTCAGTCACGAGATGCGATTGAGCCAGAAGTTGCATGAGCTGATTGACAGGGATTCAGACAAGCTTGGTTAGGGGCGTTGCATTTTCCCCTATCTATGGTTATAATCGTAGTAACACCAGATAGGCAACCTGATTATAGCAAAGCCATGATGGAGACCAGTAGCGTACCTGTCTACGTCAGAGAGCCGGCGGGTGGTGGAAGCCGGTGGGAAGGTGCAGTGAATCCCCTCCGGAGCGGATCTTTAACAACGGGCTATTCTACGTATGTGGATACTTGTTGGAAGGTTCCCGGGTAAGCCCGTTACAGCAGATGAGTGGGACCTCTATTATCCATGGCTCGAGCCAGATTTAGCTTGTGGGGTCCAATTTGGGTGGCAACGCGGGAGACCTCTCGTCCCTAACTAGGGCGAGGGGTTATTTATTTCTATGGGAGGAATGCAGACCATGCTCGATTTGAGGCTAATTCGTCATAACACAGACCTTGTAAGAGATGCTATGGCTAAGAGAGGCGCGGATGTGCCCCTCGATGAGCTCCTGGAGCTAGATGAGCAAAGGCGCAGTCTCTTGACTGACCTGGAACAGAGAAAGGCAGAGCGCAACAGTGTATCGGAGCGGATTGGCCACATGCGTAAAGCCGGCCAGGATGCAGATAGTCTGATTGGCGCGATGAAGACTCTATCGGATGAGATTAAGCAGGGTGATGATGAGCAGCGGCAGCTGGACCAGAGGATTCAGGACATTTTGTTGGTCTTGCCGAACATCCCCCATAGCTCGGTACCGGTGGGCAAAGATGAGACGGAAAATGTAGAGGTTCGCCGTTGGGGCATGCCCCGTGATTTTGAGTTTGAACCCAAGGCCCATTGGGATTTGGGCACGAGCTTGGGAATTATCGACTTTGAACGGGCCGGTAAGGTCACGGGCGCAAGGTTCGCTTTCATGAAAGGCCTAGGTGCGCGACTAGAGCGGGCGGTTTTCAACTTCATGATAGATCTGCATGTGGACCAACACGGCTACCAGGAAATACTGCCCCCTTACTTGGCCAATGGAGACAGCATGCAGGGCACTGGCCAACTGCCCAAGTTTTCCGAGGATATGTTCAAATGTGAAGGCGAGGATTACTACCTGATCCCCACAGCGGAGGTGCCGGTTACTAACTACTACCGAGGTGAAATCCTAGAAGCACACCAACTGCCCATCCACATGGTGGCTTTTTCGGCTTGTTTTAGGGCTGAAGCCGGGTCTGCTGGTCGCGATACCCGGGGACTTGTAAGAATGCATCAGTTTAACAAAGTTGAGTTAGTGAAATTCGTACATCCGGAGTCTTCTTACGATGAATTGGAGAAATTGCTGGCTGATGCGGAATCCGTGCTGCAAGCGCTGGAATTACCTTATAGGGTGCTGAATCTATGTACCGGTGATGTTGGCTTTGCATCTGCCAAGACCTATGATCCGGAAGTTTGGATGCCCAGCTATGGTCGGTATGTAGAGATCTCCTCCTGCAGCAACTTCGAGGATTTCCAGGCTAGGAGAGCAGAAATCCGCTTTCGACCGGAACCGGGAGCTAGACCGGAGTATGTGCACACACTAAATGGCTCGGGACTTGCTGTGGGCCGGACTGTGGCGGCTATCCTGGAGAACTATCAAGAGGCCGATGGTAGTGTGG
>DAIQRD010000070.1:0-12735 GCA_036786445.1 Bacillota bacterium | reverse complement strand
AGCCAAGCAACTGCTGGGGAGGTAACAGAGATGAGCACAGACTATTTCCTAGGGATCGATGTTGGTAACACTAAACTGGCCTTCGGGTTGGTTGAGGGCAATGCAAGAGTGTTTTGTGAAAAACGGGTTGTAGCTACAGAACCACAGCTGGGCGTGGACCAAGCGCTAGAAAAGATCCTGACTTACGCCGGGAAGCTCATAGAAGTAGCCCCTGGAAGCGTAGCGGGAATTGGTATCGCCTTCGGTGGATTCGTGGATGTTACCCGGACTATTGGTCTTTCCTCCCCCAACTTCCCTGGCCTAAAAAATATCCACATGGCAGAGATGATTCGAGAGCTGGCACCAGGAATTCCTGTTATTATGGACAATGATGCCAATGTAGCAGGTGTGGGGGAAGCAGTGTACGGCAAGGCTAGGGGCTATCATGAGACCGTGTACCTGACTATTAGTACCGGTATCGGTGGAGCAGTGCTATTTGATGGTAAGCCTCTGGCGGGATCTCAGGGCCTAGCGGCAGAGTTTGGTCATATGATTGTGCAGCCCGGTGGCCCTCAGTGTACCTGTGGTAGCCAAGGCTGTTTGGAGGCCATTGCGTCGGGCACTTCTATTGCTCGCATAGCCCGGGAAAGAGCCAGGGGGCGGGATTCCCTGATTAATGAGCTGGCCAGTAGACCAGAGGAGATTACTGCCGGAATTGTGTGTCAGGCTGCCCAAAGGGGAGATGATTTGGCTGGAGCCATTATGGAGGAAGTGGCCTTCTATCTTGGCATAGGTCTCGCCAACATCATCAGTGCCCTAGATCCTGACATCGTGGTCTTAGGTGGAGGGGTCATGAACAGTGCAGATATCTTGCTCCCGCCAGCTATTCAGCTTGTTGAGAGACACTTGACTGTCCGAGGTGCTCAGGTTCCACCTATTGAGGCTTCAGATATCCATGATGATGTGGCGCTTTGGGGGGCCATGGCGTTGGCCCGTTCAGCGGCGGAAAGTAGTGAATCAGGTTGACAATATGGTTGATAGGGAGGCAGATAACATGCGATCATATCTAAGAGGAGTAGTTGATTCCATAGAAGCTTTGCCTTTAGAGGAAATTGACAGGACTATTGATGCGCTCTTTGACGCTTACAAACAGAAGGCCCAGATATTTATCGTGGGTAATGGAGGCAGTGCCGCTACAGCCATTCATTTCGCAGGGGACCTCAATAAGACAACCATTACGGATTTATCTGCCCCACGGTTTAGGGCAAGGGCTTTGGCGGAGAATATCTCCCAAGTGACGGCATGGGCTAATGACATCACCTATGAGGAGATCTTCAGCCAGCAGTTGATGAATTTCCTAGAGCCCAATGACTTGGTTGTTGCTATTAGCGGAAGTGGGAATTCCCCCAACATCCTGCGGGCAGTTGAGTATGCTAATGGCAGAGGTGCATTGACTATTGGCCTTTCGGGATTCGCCGGGGGTAGACTAGGAGAACTCGCCGACATCGCTATCATTTGTCGTAATATGGAGATGCTGCAGGTGGAGGATCTGCATTCTGTTGTCTGTCATTACATCACTTGGGAATTGCGAGAGCGGATGCGTTCCTGCTGAGATATTAATTAGTGGAGTGGAGTTGTCTGCCTGTGGAGAGTCATGAAGGAGGTATGATCTGCTATGCCCCAGGGATCTGAGCAGCTGCCTAGATCTACACGTTATCTGCAGGCCGCCCTCAAGAAATACTTGTCAAGAGATGGCAGATTGCTTGATGTGGGAAGTGCTTCAGGAAAGATTGCTCGGGAATGGGTGTCACAAGGGCATTCCGCTACCTATAGTCACTACCAGTTACCTGCCTGTCACCAGGTGGCGAGGGGGAGCGGCATGGTCCTCACACCGCCTACGGGAGGAGTAGCCCAGGGCAATGATCCGTGGCTGTGGGCTGGTGATATCACCGGCCTCAGCATAGCTTTCACCGATGGGGCCCCTGCAGGCCCCTATGCTCTGGGAACCTTTGATACACGGGAGTATGAGACCCCGTATGCTTTGGAAATGATGGGGCACATAGCAGCGGCTTTGGCATCAGACGGATGTTTGCTTGCCGCCATCGATGGTACCATTGCCATCACTGCCTGGAGGGAGCAGCTGAAGTCGTGGTTCCAGCATGTCCAGGAACTTGTCCTTGACCCACCTCAGCCAAGAGACTTGCAGATTTTCCTAGCTCAGGAGCCAATACAGGGTAAGAAACCACATATCCATTACTGGCCTTGGCAGGCAGCTCTTGGTGAACAGGTCTATGACTTCTGGGGAGCCCCAGGGGTATTCTCCCCTCGGGGCCTTGATACCGGTACTGCCCACATGCTTGAGATCATGGAGGTATCTCCCCAAGCTAGATTCTTGGATTTGGGTAGTGGTACCGGCGTTGTGTCTGTCATTGCCAATAGAGATTTTCAGGCTTCGGTCTATGCAGTTGATACCAATGCCCGGGCTCTGCGCCTGACTGCCATGAATTGCCAAAAGAATATGGCAGGTGATGTGGAGATTCAACCTAGTGACGGTCTTGTAGATATCCATGACTCCGTAGTATTTGATGTCATAGCCTGCAACCCTCCTTATCATGCGGATTTTGGGGTGGCCAGAAGGCTAATGGAAGGCGCTTTTCGACGGTTGCGGGAAGGTGGCAAGCTTTACCTTGTAGTCAAGCGGGCTGATTGGTATGAAAGGAAGTTGAAGAGCCTTTTCGGGGGTTTCCAAAGGTATACGCGGGGCGACTATACGGTGCTTGTATCAGAGCGCAGGCCTAACTCATCCAAGGACATGGGTATAGACGAGCATCCTGAAGCCGGCACGAAAAAGCATCTTAAGCGTTTGGAGAGGACCAAACGGCGCAAGAGGGTTGCGGGTAGGCACCGATAGAGGGGGATGGGTGTGAAGGGATTGGCTATTGTTGTGGGATTCTGGCTACTGGGAGAAACCATAGTGGCCCTTATCGGTATGCCGTTTCCGGGCACAGTCGTGGGTTTGGTGCTACTTTGGCTTGCCCTTGGGCAGGGCTGGGTTCTACTGGACTCAATGGAGACAGCTGCAGACTTTCTCTTAGAGAATTTGACGTTTTTCTTTACCCCCATCGTGGTGGGGGCCGTGGTCTACACTGATCTGTTTGCTACACACTGGGTGGCCATAGGTGTGAGCCTGATTCTAAGTACAGGTGTGGGTTTAGTAGTCACAGGGAAGGTAGCCCAGTGGCTAGAGAAGGTGGGGGCCGGGGATGTCAAGCTATAGTGATACCATAAGTCAGATAAGCAATCAACCAGTTTTTGGTGTAGCTCTCACTCTGGGGGCCTTTCTTGTTGCCCGTCGTTTCCATAGCCGCCACAGGTCCCCCCTTACCCATCCTCTGCTAACTAGTAGCATAGCCATAATCGTGCTGCTCAAGATATTGGGAGTTGACTATGCTGCATACAACCGAGGTGGACAGTTGATCAGTTTCTTGCTGGGTCCCGCCACTGTAGCGTTGGCAATTCCCCTGCATAGACAGAGCCCCAGGATCCGCCGACAGAGACTCCTGATTTCCTGTAGCTGTGCTGCCGGTGCTGTAGCAGCCATGTTGGTGGCCAGCATGGTAGTCAAGCTGATCAGTGGGGACACCAGATTAGTCCTATCCATGATTCCCAAGTCTGTAACTACACCCATAGCTATGGAGATTTCACGCATCATCGGTGGTGTTCCGGCCTTAAGCAGCGTTTTTGTGGTGCTCACTGGGCTCTTGGGGGCCATGTTTGGCCCGGAGCTCCTGGCAGTGTTCAATATCACCTCCCCCCAAGCAGTTGGTCTTGCACTGGGTACAGCCGCCCACGGTATTGGTACAGGTAGAGCCCTTCAAGAAGGGGAGCAGGTGGGAGCGTATAGCGGTCTGGCCATGGGCCTAGCGGGACTCATAGTAACCCTTCTGGCTCCAATGGTAGCTGCACTCCTTGTATGAGACCTAAGCCTTAATAGCCGCCTTCCTTGATTGCTTACCCCCTGCTAGACATTCCATATCCTAGTTTCCAGATCATCACACCAAATGGGAGTGGAGGGCAAAATAGTCCTCTACTCCTATTTTCGCCTTGCGCTCTTTAACATAGCATATAGCAGGCTATTGTCGGGGAGGAGAATCGACGAATTGAGATAGCGAACCGAGGCACAGGGAGTACCATTGAAAGGGAAGGTGCTTGAATGACTGGGAATCTTGATAAGTTTGCGGGCATAGGGCAAACCTTACAGCCGTTTCTTCTAGCATTAGGCAAGATGCAGGCAGGGGATGGAGAAGCCCTAAGACAGCTTAAGGGTTTTGTTGAAGAGAATGCTGAGCACATTCTGCGAGCCAAACCTCTCTTGGAGAGTGAGAGTATGGTACAGCTTGTCCATCAGTTTATCCCCAATGCTCGGGGAAATGACCTGAAACGGGCTGTTGGTCTACTATTGGACATGGCTGAGCAGACCGTGAAGAAGCGGCGCTAGACGAATTGGTCTCCCTCATTTGGAGTCGGGTTCACCGATGGGAGAGGAGGTTAGGTATGGGAAGGCACAAGCGACGGAGCAGGGAAGTAGGGTCTCTGGATAGGATGGCTGGCGAGGCTTTGGAGGCACTTGAGAAGATAAGAGTTATCGTAGATATAGCAGGGGGAATCACCACCTCGCTGAATGCCTTGATGGGCAACTACCGGGTCATGAAATCCGATGGGAGTTTGGATATGCTCTTGTCTGCATTAAAGGCCAAAGATAGCCAAGATGAAACAAGTAAGGGATAAGAAGAGAGACTCAGAGGTGTCCTCTTCATAGGATATAGGGAAATGAGCTGAAGGGGGCGAGGCGGATGGCTCATGATAGAGAATCTCGGGATCTTGCCACAGAGAAGATAGTCGAAGACATGGGTGGACTGTTGAACGGAATTGGAGGCTTTATTGCCACGGTAGAAGGCATTGTGACTTCGTTACACCTCATCGCCAAGGGTGTAAAATCCATGGAAGAAGACGGTTCACTACCTATGCTGCTTGAGCTCTTAAGGAAAGCTGAGCAGAATCCAACGAGTCTCTTGGGTAGTCTTCGAGATGAAAAGCGAATCCAAGAGGACTAAGATATCGCTCCGAGCATATCTCTTCATGCAGATAATTTGACAAGCGCTTCCGTTAGGAAGGGAGCGCTTGTCGCGATCATTGTATCTGAGATTGCAAACTCGGGACTGTATCCCCGTTTCAGCCTGTGGGGCAAATCCGTATAGTAGAGCAGGGTGCTGAGTCTACAAGAAGGAACCCACGGGTGGTGCAGCAATGGAATTGAAAGGGGGATTTGAAGAAATGTCACACGGTTCCGGTACGGATCTGAATGAGCTGTTCGTCATTCTGCTAGTAATCGCCCTGGCCGTTGTCGTAGTCTTCGCCATCGGAGAGATCCTCTAGGGTTTTCTGGTTCTGATTGGAGTAGCTGTTTGGCTATGAGGATGTAATTCCCGCACAGTGCCCCTGCCTCTACGGCAGGGGCCTATCTGTGTCAGTCTAGGCTCAGCCTGACTTTTGAGGGAAACCGTTGCAGAGTGGCAGGATTTGCCCGAGCCCATGGATAAGTCTACGGAGAGACCCATTTGCCCAGATAATCTATGTGTTGCCGAGGCTGGCATAAGCAGCCATCTAGGTTGACGATTGCCAAGGGCTATGGTATAGTTACCCTAGTTTTTCCGGTGGCATCCAGCCACAAGAATGTGGCTGAATCGTATTTTTCTGGAATGAGATCTTCCCCTAGCGGTATACTGATTAGGGGTATATGTGTTGTGTTGATGTCCTTTCGGAATATAAGGCGGTGAGCTGGCTGTTAGACAATAACGACAGCCCTGGCAGTATGGCAGGCAAGGGGGAACGGTGTGCCCAAGAATAGGCCGGAGGGACCGCAATGGCTGTCAGTGGCTAAAGGCTTATCATTGCTCAGCCAATTGGGAATCCAAATCGCCATCCCGATTATTGCTGGAGTGGTGGGTGGCGCTTATATGGAGAGGCGTACCGGTAGTGTGTTGTGGCAATTGGGAGGGGTATTACTGGGAGTCTCTGCCGGCATATGGGGTGCCTTTCGTTTGATGTGGGGGAGTCTGCAGGAACCTAAGGGTAAATGATGAGTCTCCCATGGCGATTTCGCATCTGCATAGGTAGCAGCTCCGGACAGCCTCAACATGACGATGACAAAACAGCGAGATGGGGAGGCAGGGTGGAGAAACGGGTAAGGAAAGTGTTCCAAGATCTAAGAATAGTCATGGTCATAGCCATGGTGTTGTTTTTGCTTTTTCGTAACGAACCGCGCTGGTCTGGTCTTTGGTTGGGCCTTCTGGTGGGTATCATCAATTGGCACGGGTTGTCCACAGCAGCCCATCGAGCAGTGTGGCTTCCTGTAGAACAGGCCCAGCGCTACATGGCGCTTAACTACGTTATCCGGTATGGGCTGCGCTTTATTGTTTTGGCTGTTGCACTCATCTCCTACGAGCTCAACCCAGTAACACTACTAATTGGACTAACGGCACCAACCGCCATAGCGGTAATCAGCTACAGTCTACAGAAAAAGTGAGGTGAGGAGTATGGAAATTGAGTTTGGCGTAAAGACCATGTTTTATTTGGGGAAAATCCCGGTTACTGAAACAGTTGTGAATACTTGGATGATCATGGTAGTACTAGTGGCGGGTTCCATGGCAGTCACCCGGCGATTTAAGACTGCTGGGCCGAGTGACAGTTTGGGGACTGTGGAACATGTGGTGGAGCTTGTTGTAGACGGGCTGTACACGTTTATTGGTGACACTATGGGCAAGAAAGGTCTGCGGTTCGTGCCCTATATGAGCACTCTTTTGATCTTTCTTGTATTCGCCAACTTGATAGGACTGTTGGGATTCAGGCCACCGACGGCAGATCTCAACACTACCTTGGGGTTCGCTACTATCAGTTTTGTGCTCATTCAGGGCAGTGGATTACGTAGCAAAGGGCTTCTGAAGTACATCAAAGGATTGTTTGAACCCATGGCGTTTATGTTCCCACTCAACTTGATCAGCGAAATCTCCACTCCCTTTTCAATGGCGTTTCGTCTATTTGGCAACATCCTGGGCGGCATGATTATCATGGCGCTTCTTTACATGTTTGTCCCCGTCTTGGTTCCTGTGATTCCCCACGTGTATTTCGACCTGTTTTCGGGCATTATTCAAGCTTTCATTTTTACCATGTTGACCATGGTATTTGTATCAATGGCAATTGACGAAGAGGAGGAAGAATAATGAATGATCTATTGCTGGCGAAGGCGATTGTGTTGGGGTTGTCTGCTTTGGGTGCGGGTATTGGAATGATTGCAGGGCTGGGACCTGGTATCGGTCAGGGGTATGCTGCTGGTAAAGGTGCCGAAGCGGTGGGCCGTCAGCCGGAAGCCGCCGGTCAGATTACTCAAACTATGTTGCTGGGCCAAGCTGTGGCAGAGACCACGGGTATCTACTCGCTGCTCATAGCGCTGATATTGCTTTTTGCCAACCCCCTAATCCGGTTTCTCTCGTAAGATAGCCGAGAACAGAGGAAAAAACAGTAGGTCAGCTGTTGTAATAAGGGGTGAGGTTGGGTGATAGAACTAGGTTGGACCTATTTCTTCCAGATCATTAATATACTAGTCCTCTATGTGCTCATGCGGCGCTACCTCTTCAAGCCGGTGATGAATTTCGTTGAGAAACGGCGGGAGTATACAGAGGGCCTGATCAATGATGCCAACGACTCTTTTGCTAGAGCAAAGGAGTTGCAGGCGGAATCTGAAGCTGGATTGAATGAAGCCCGGCGGCAAGCCCAGGCTTCCGTTGAACAGGCAGTGGAGCACGGCAAGACAGTGGCCCAAGAGATTACCGAGCGCGCTCGACAAGATGAGGCCGCCAGACTAGAACGGGCACAGAGAGAGATAGAAGAAGCTAAGACCCGAGCTATACATGAGGTGCGGCAGGAAGTGGCTAACCTGTCCGCGCAGATTGCTGAGAAAATCGTAGAGCAGAATCTTGATGGAGATGCACATATGCATTTGATCGAGGATGCTCTCCAGCGAATGGATGATGCTCATGTCAACTAGCATAGTGGCGCAGCGTTATGCCAACGCGTTTTTCACTTATGTCGATGGGCATGGGCAGCTAGAGCAGGCCTATCAGGGTATGGAAGAGCTCAGTTCCCAATTGGAAAAGCAGCCTTTCCTAGAAAAGCTGTTCAACCACCCTGGTGTCTCGCGGGCTGACAAGAAAGCTGTTATTGATGCTCATTTAGGCGAGTGCGGGATCTGGATCAAACGTTTACTGTACTACTTAGTAGACGAGGGGCGCACTGCTTTAATCAAAGACATTGGTAGCTGGTTCGGAGCAAGGTATCGAGATGAGCAAGGGATTGCTGAGGTCGAACTAACCACCGCTATTGCCTTGCAGGAATCGGCACTTGAGCGATTGCTCCATGATCTCGAGGGGAAGCTAGCAAAGCGGGTTTTAGCCAAGACCGTTGTCGATCCGGACATCATAGGTGGATTGGTGATCCGCCATGAAGGCATGGTGTACGACGGCAGTGTGCGCACCATGCTCCAGCAGATCAATAGACGTTTGGGCGGAGGCATCGGAACATGAAACTGAGAACAAAGGAAGTTGAAAAGGTCTTGGCCATGGAGCTAGAGGCCTTTGAGAAGAAGTTGGAAGTTGCTGAGACAGGGATAGTTGTGCAGGTAGGCGACGGAATTGCTAGGGTATATGGTTTGCACAATGTCATGTTTAATGAGCTAGTTGATTTTGGGGAAGGTGTCACTGGCTTAGCCCTGAACCTGGAGGAAGATAGCGTTGGTTGTGTCCTGTTTGGAGGCGAGCAAGCGGTCAGGGAAGGGGACACAGTCAAACGGACCGGGCGAGTTGCTGATGTACCGGTGGGAGAAGCCCTACTGGGGCGGGTCGTCGACCCTTTGGGTAGACCTCTAGATGGTCGGGGCCCTATCACTACCGATCGGCGCCGTCTCCTGGAAGTAATCGCCACTGGCGTTGTCCAAAGGCAGCCAGTCAATGAGCCTTTGCAGACTGGACTGAAAGCCATTGATTCCATGATCCCCATCGGCAGGGGTCAGAGGGAGCTCATCATTGGGGATCGCCAGACAGGCAAAACTGCCATCGCCATTGATACCATACTGAATCAAAAGGATACCGATGTGCATTGTATCTATGTGGCCATTGGGCAGAAGCAATCCACTGTAGCTCAGATCATGCGGACGCTTGAAGAAGGCGGAGCCATGGAGTATACGACCGTAGTGGCGGCTAGTGCCAGTGATCCGGCTCCTTTGCAGTATATCGCGCCATATGCCGGAGCAGCCATGGGCGAGGAGTTCATGTTCAATGGGAAACATGCCCTGGTAATCTATGATGACTTATCTAAGCATGCTGTGGCCTATCGAGCCATGTCGTTGCTACTTCGGCGGCCACCAGGTAGAGAAGCCTATCCAGGCGATGTGTTCTATCTGCACTCC
Organism: Bacillota bacterium; assembly: GCA_036786445.1. Lineage (GTDB taxonomy): Bacteria > Bacillota > Limnochordia > DTU087 > DTU087 > JAAZMF01. Next base: position 3,236 of record DAIQRD010000070.1, on the reverse strand, counting down.
CGTCTCTTAGAGCGGGCTTCTAAACTCAACGAGGAACTGGGAGGCGGTTCGTTAACAGCCTTGCCCATCATTGAGACACAAGCTGGTGACGTGTCCGCCTATATTCCCACCAACGTGATCAGTATTACTGATGGCCAGATCTACCTGGAGAGCGACTTGTTCTTCGCGGGACAGCGGCCAGCCGTCAACCCCGGTCTGTCAGTATCCCGGGTAGGTGGTAGTGCCCAGACCAAGGCCATGAAAAAAGTAGCTGGTCGGCTGCGTCTGGAACTGGCTCAATATCGAGAGTTAGTGGCTTTTGCTCAATTTGGGTCGGACCTTGACAAAAGTACCCGAGACCAAATACAGCGGGGTGAACGGCTCTTGGAAGTGCTCAAACAAGGGCAGTATGAGCCAATGGCCATGGAAGACCAGGTCATACAGCTCTATGCTGGGACCCGTGGGTTTACTGATGCAGTGGAAGAGAGTCTAGTACAGGACTTTATTGAAGGCTTGCTGAGCTATATCCATGCCAACAACCCCGATATTCCTGAGGCCATCAGGACGACAGGGGATCTTTCGGAGGAGACAGAGGCAAAACTGAAAAAAGCTATAGAGACCTATGCCGGCTCTATCTGGGGAGGCCGGTAGATATGGGGTCAATGCGGGATATCCGGCGGCGGATCAGGAGTGTGCAGAGCACGCAGCAGATCACCAGAGCTATGAAAATGATTGCTGCCTCCCGGCTTCGCAAAGCCCAGACTAGCGCCGAGACCAATCGGGCCTTTACCACTGCTGTTTGGGATGCCATCCAGGAGATAGGGAGCCACCAAGTGAGCAACCAGTTCTGGCGACCACGGGAGCAGGGTGCCAATTGCTATGTGGTGGTTGGCGCAGATAAGGGCTTGAGTGGACCGTACAACTCCAACATATTACGCTCTTTTCTGGAGTCGGAGGGAGCTGGGCAAGGTGTGCACGTCATTAGCGGGCGTAGGCTCCGGAGCCAGCTTGAATTTAGGGGAATTTCCGTTGATTACTACGAGGAAAGTGGCGATCTGCCCAGCCCTGAGCAGGCTGAGAGGATAGCTAACTATGTGTTGCCCCTCTTCATGGCGGGTGAAATCAGGGCAATTACTATGTTGCATACCCGCTTTATTAACGTTCTAAGTCGAGAGATCAAGACAGTTAAGCTGTTGCCTCTAGATGAGTTCCGCAGAGATAGGGCCGTGCAGGACCTCTTGTGGGAGCCGTCTGAGGAAGCGGTATTCGAGAAACTGGTGTATCATTATATAACATCTTTGATCTATAATGGTTTGCTAGAAGGCAAGGCCAGTGAGTTATCAGCTCGGATGGTAGCCATGGATGCCGCTACCGATAACGCAGATCAGGTGATCAAGGACTTGACCCAGCAGTACAACCAGGCACGGCAGGCCAGCATTACTCAGGAGATCGCGGAAATCGTGGGCGGTGCTGAGGCGCTGCGCTAGGGAGGAAGGCACTATGGATAACCATGGGAAGATTTTGCAGGTCGTAGGACCTGTTGTTGATGTGGAGTTTGCTGAAGGGAAACTTCCCCGATTGCATAACGCTTTAGTGGTTACCGATACCGATCTAGTTTTAGAGGTATTGCAGCATCTGGGCAACAACGCTGTCCGTTGTGTAGCCATGTCTGCCACCGACGGTTTGGTACGGGGCATGGAAGTCCGTGATAGTAACGGGCCTATCACGGTCCCAGTGGGAGAAGCGACTTTGGGCCGCATATTCAACGTACTGGGCCAGCCCATCGATGGACTAGGAGAAGTATCAGCTGATCTGAGTATGCCCATTCACAGGGCCGCACCACTTTTGGTCGATCAAAGTACTGAAGTGGAGATTCTGGAGACGGGGATTAAGGTTATTGACCTTCTGGCTCCTTACTCCAAGGGTGGCAAAGTAGGACTCTTTGGCGGAGCCGGAGTGGGCAAGACTATTCTCATCATGGAGCTCATCCGCAATATTGCCACAGAGCATGGTGGCGTGTCCGTGTTTGCCGGTGTCGGTGAGCGCACCCGGGAAGGTAACGATTTGTGGTTGGAAATGAAGGAGTCAGGAGTTCTAGAGAAAACGGCACTGGTCTATGGTCAGATGAATGAGCCTCCCGGGGCACGCTTGCGAGTGGGCTTAACGGCGTTGACTTTGGCCGAGTATTTCCGGGATGTGGCCGGCCAGGACGTACTCCTATTTGTGGATAATATCTTCCGGTTCATTCAGGCAGGGTCCGAAGTGTCTGCCCTTCTAGGTCGCATGCCGTCAGCGGTGGGCTATCAGCCGACATTGGCCAATGAAGTGGGAGCCCTTCAGGAACGCATTACTTCCACCCGCAAAGGTTCCATTACTTCCATTCAGGCGATTTATGTGCCAGCCGATGACTACACTGACCCAGCGCCGGCAACTACATTTGCTCACCTGGATGCCACAACAAACTTGGAGCGAAGCATAGCAGAGCTAGGCATTTACCCAGCGGTAGATCCCTTGGCTTCCACTTCTCGTGTACTTGATCCCCGCTATGTTGGGGAGGAGCACTATCAGGTAGCTCGGCGGGTGCAGGAGGTACTCCAGCGGTACACAGAGCTGCAGGACATTATTGCTATTTTGGGTATGGACGAACTATCCGATGAGGATAAACTGACTGTGACCCGAGCTAGGAAGATCCAACGCTTCTTGTCTCAACCTCTGTTTGTGGCGGAGACTTTCACCGGTCGCGGAGGTAGGTATGTGCCTGTGAGTGAGACAATTCGCGGCTTCAAGGAGATTCTAGATGGACGACATGATGCCCTACCAGAAAACATGTTTTTCATGGCGGGGACCATCGACGAAGTTGCGGAGAGGGGACGGGCTGACTAGTGGCTGGTTTGCGCTTGCGGATTGTGACTCCCCATAACGAACTACTGGACGATTCAGTGGAAATGGTGGTATTGCCAGGGAGTGAAGGGCAGTTAGCCGTCCTTCCCGGCCATATTCCCCTAGTTACTACCTTGAAGGACGGAGAGATCCGGGCCGGTAGAGGAGAAGCGGAGAAGCGTTTTCAGGTAGCCGGTGGCTGGGTAAAGATCTCCAGTCAGCAGGTAATCGTACTGGCCCGGGAGGCAAAGGCTGTTGATGCCAAGGCAAACCCGCTGTCAGTTCAGTAAGATATTACTGGGGCGAGTCTATGTATCAGACGAGTTTACAGGGCTTGCAGCCCACGAGGTAGACCAACGGCCATAGGGTAGTTGGGC
>DAIQRD010000069.1:0-12928 GCA_036786445.1 Bacillota bacterium | reverse complement strand
TAAACCCCCAACTCAAAGTGGAACTGGGGACTGGATATTGGCTGCAGCCGGAGCAGGGTCTGGCCGATGATCAGTGGAATCTGAAACCAAGGATTAAGCTGACTGGGAATAGTGAAACAGCAGCCTATACTGTTAAGGGTGAACACCGGCGTTTCAACGATGGTGATCTGACAACGGAAACGGAGTTAGACTGGAGTTACCGCCAGAAGTTGGGAGACATCTGGCAGCTAACCAGTAAAGGGCAAGGTTTGCAGCTGGGGCCTGAGGACACAAGGGGTAGCTATCTGCTATATGATCACAACCTGCAGCGAACTACAGCCCAAGATCAGTTTCAACTGAAATTGCAGCAGGATGTACATCCTGCATTGCGGGGCCGTAAGTATACATCCTTCACCTGGGAAACCCTGCAACGCTTACCTGAGGTGACCTGGCAATCTCGGGGATGGAGCATTCTCGACGGCCGCTTACCTGTGCAAATGCGGGCTGGGGCTGGTTACTACCGGGAAACCTATCCCAAGAAACCAGGATTAGCCGGCACCAAGCTTCAGTTGGAGGGTGGCATTGCCGGTAAGCGGTTTAACTGGGGCCCTAAAGCCTATGTGACCTACGATGCTTCTGTAGAGCTGGATGCCTATAGAGGTCTATCTTCTTTTCAAACTGAGGCAGATGGACCTTCAGTGGCGGACAATTCCATGGTAGACATGTCCCGCATGGTGCTCCTGTCACGTCCCCGTCTGGTGTTGCGTCCTCTAGATCCTTTGACCTTGGAAGTTGCATACAAAGATCAGTGGGTGCTAGGCACCTCTCCCTTTCTCTTCGATGAATTGAAGAATTCGGAAAACCTTAGTGGCAGGCTGAGTTGGCGGACTCCGACCTTTGGCGCTAGTATCGGGACAGGCTATGATTTCTGGAGTGGCACTTATAATGACCTAGTGGGGCAAGTGCATATCCGCCCCAGTAAACAATATGAGCTGAATGTTTGGGCAAACTATAGTATAGAAGAAGATGCTTGGCAAAGTGCCCGGGGAGCAATTCACCTTATGCCCAGTGATGATGTATTCCTGCGATTTGCTTCCACCTATAGCTTTACCCATGATAGCTGGGATTACCTAGATGGTCAGCTGCAGATAGCGCTCCCTAACCGCTGGAGATTCGAGTATGTAGCTGGTTACAGTGGAGTAAGAGAAGAGTGGACCAAAAGCAGTGCCATGTTGGCTTTGGATCTACACTGCCGTGAGTTGAGATTTCGCTATGATCAGCTAAATGGGGCAGTGTGGCTGGAGTATTCGATTAATGCCTTTCCTCAGACACGCATATCCATGGGAGGTACAGAGCAGTTGGACTTCAAAGTGGATGGTCTAGCTGATTTGGTTTCCCAAGTTTCCCGGTCTGCTGGGGGCGATTGAGGGGAGGGAGGGCTATGCCCTTTGGACCACGCTGGGTGAAACGAATATTAGTCGCCGGGCTCCTAGTTGCAGGTGTTGCCGGGATATTAATGGGATTAGGCTATCTGCCCTGGGGGAAGACTGACCCAGGTCCTGACAGGCCCCTTAGCTCCCACCAGCCCGAGGCTGGTGAACCTCCTACTCAGTTTACAGGAGTGGAGTTTCTGGGTCGTAAGGGCGGCGAAAAGCAGTATCAGTTCAATTTCGATACAGTCAGACGCACCGAGGATGGAGGTCTTGTTACCTTTGAGGGTCTCAAGGAGGGAATCATCTTTCAGGATGGCGAACCGGCCTATGACATTGTAGCTAATGCGGGGCGCTGGCTAGAAGCACAAGATGACTTTGAGCTGGAAGGCGATATTACCGTCACCCGAGCAGATGAGCTATCTCTGCAGAGTCAAAGACTAAGGTGGGACGGTAAAGCTGAGATCATTACGATACCAGTGCCGGCGGAGTTGATCATCGATGGGATCAATGCTACCAGCCGACAGATGGAGGCTCATGTCAAGACAGATTGCCTATACCTACAAGGGGATGTGGTAATGTGGGATGGGGATCATACTATCCGGGCAAATGAGATCATCTATGATAGACAAGCAGAAGAGCTGCGTTTGATTGGTCCCGGTGAGATTGAGTTTTTCATGGGCGGAACGGGTAGCCGGAAGAACTGATTGGCAACCATGGCTATTTGGGGCTAACTAAGGAAGGGGATGGGTTCAATATGGAAGCAAGTGGACGATCATGGAGGCAGCCCATTGGGCGAGTAGCGGGCTTAGCAGCTGCCTTTATCATACTGCTGGGGTGCTTGAATCAGGGTGTGGGCTTGGCCCAGGGCAGCCCTGCCACTCAAGATAGTGCAAATCAAGATCGAGATCTAGTCAAAATGCGTATTTATACAGATATGCCCCAGGCCCAGGCTGGTGTATTCGACCTAAAAAAGAAAGTAGCGGTGATTGAACCTCCCCAAGGACATGTAGAGATCTTGACCAAGGAGAGCGTGCTCACAGCCAAAAAAGTAATATACAATCAGAGTGACGATACCGCCGAGCTTAGCGGAGATGTGACCGTCACCCAAAAGGATGTCCATGCCAAGGCAGCCAATATGCGGGCCGATTTTGGTCAAGAGGCATACATATTGGAGGGCGATGTTTATCTGAAACAGCAGGAGGTCCAAGAGGATGGTGCCACTGAGACAAAACTGGAGGTATGGTCCCAGTGGATGCAAGTGGGTGAGGGGGCAAAGCATGTTCTGGCCCGGGGTGAAGTACATTTGATCGAACCTGAGCGTGAGGCATGGGCTGATGAACTGGATTATGATGATGTAAAAGAGATTGTCACCCTTACCGGTGATGTTCGCATCGAGACCAATGATGGCAATGTGCTTACCGGTGCAAAGGTGGTCATTGATCTGTCCTCTGATGAAGCCGTTATGTATGGGCCGACATACGCGGAATTTATCCTAGAATCTGACAGTGATACTATCCAGGATGCCGATTAGAATATACAGGTAAGCGGATTTTGAGAGGGCGCAGCATATCTAGGGGAGAAGGCGGGCATAATTACCCGTCTTTTTCAATTGCTGGAGGAACTATGAGATGATTGCCGGTAGTTGTAGGACTTGCATATGCTTTGGCCATTACCCCCATGTTATAATGATGCTCGGATGGGGGGGACCAACAGCTATGATGGCATTATTTCGTGACGGATTTGGCAAAGATTGGTTGGTGCTCGTCATCGCCAGCGTCTTGGTGGGGACGATCCTGTCGGCTGGTGTCGCCCAGGCCGTTGATGCCTATTTTGGTGATACTATTGATGGCTTGGTTGGCGAATATGGCGAATACGATCTGATTGTACATTTGCGGGAAGAAGCCAAGGATGCCGGCATTCAGGCCTTGGCGGAACTAATCGAAAAAGAATTGCCTGGCGCTTATTTCAAAGAAAGCTTGTCTATCGGCGGCAAAGCCAATGTCTTAGTAGCCATACCCCCAGAGCTAGAGACTAGGGAAAGGCTGCAAACCCTGCGTGGAGCCCTTTACGACCTACCGGGTAGTGCAGGTATGACCATGATGATTGAACCCAGCGTGGTCATCCAGGGTGTACACGCCGGTTTCCGCAATCAGATCAGCCAAGAGGTAGAAAAGCTGCCCGGGGTGCGTTTCGTATTCCGAGATGCTGACAATCTCTTTGTATTGCTGCAGTCTGTAGAGGATAGCCAGTCAGTTACTAAGGCTGTTCAAGAGATCCTGGCAAAATACCAGATTCTCGAAATACGTTTTCCCATGGGCTATGAATTGGAAGATACCAGCAAGACGGCCAATGAGATTATGGCTGCTCTGCAGGAGAAATATAGCCCAGATCTGTTGGAAAATGTCACATTAGATAATGATGGTGAGGCATCGAAATCCTTTGTCAAGACGCTTACTGAGATGAAGGCTTTCTTGTTGAGCTACGCCTCTCAGGTCAATATTCCGCTGACTGGGCTAGAGCCTTTGCATGTTGGCAACAAGATCGTTTTGCAGGGGGCAGCTGGGGCCGGTCTGCGTCTTGGGGATCCTGTAGAAAAGGATAACATAGTCGTTGAGATTACAGAAATTGCCAATGGTGACGCTATTGGTTTGATCATCCAAGGCGATATCTCCGATGTTACCCCGGCAATGGTTAGAACCGGCTACAAAGTCGCCGGTGATAATCAGGTAGGTCCTATCATTGGTGAAGTCAATATCACCAATGAGCGCTACCAATTGATTCAGACCATCGATGAGAGCGTAGTCTTGCTGGACGAGCTAGAGGGATTGGCTGGTGCAGCCAATGACACTGTAGCCAATGCTGAAGAAACTCTCAAGACCTTCGAGAAGGCACTAGTGCAGCTAGATCAGCTGCAGCAACAGATCACCCAACTCAATAAGGGTATGGTCAATGGTGATGCAGCCCCCGGTGGGCTGGTGGTATCTCTCTTGATGGACAGACTATTTAGAAGCCTAGTAGGTACTGAAGGGGAGTCTGATGTGACTGCCCTGCAGAATGTTGATGTAAAGGCTATGCAAACAAGCCTAAATGACATAGCCCTCCGGATCAATGCGGTGCAGGCAGTAGATATCGAATCGATCATTGATCAGATTCGCAAAGTTAAGGATAGCTTGCCAGATCTGCGGGATGAGGAGATTGGGCAATCCATTAAGCTCATTGATCGCTATATTGCTGGTGAAGTTATCCCCGGTGAGCGGATCCAATTGGTACTAGATAAGGCAGCCGTAGACAGCAAGACGGCGGAGACAGTCATTCGGCAAACCCTAGGCCATAACTATGCCACAACGTTCACTATGCCAGTGGCTGTAGTCAACCCTGATGCTAGAGCCGAATTGGTGAGGGTACTGCGGGAAGTAAGGGCCACCATCGCCGGGCTGTTGGCAGTCGTCTTTACCCTGCTAGCCTTGGTGCTGGATCATGCAGCCGTTTTCAGCACTCTACGCTACGTGCTAGGGCAAAAACGGGTGAATAGAGCTTGGAAGAAATGGATTGATCCTGTCAAATTACTGGGAATCGGGCTGGGGGCTATCTTGTTGACACTTATCTATGTTGCTGCCAAGGCCCAAATCCCCTTAGTGAATCTCGGCCATGTGGCCCTAGTAGGTGGACTGCTTGGCCTATTTACAGCAGCTTTCTCTGACAAATTCAGTCCAGTAGATACACATGAAGCCATGGCTGGCCAAGCTCTAGGATTGCCTTATGTGCAGATCATGCGGGAGATAGTAATTCCTGCTGGTCGTCCCGGGCTCATGTATTTGCTAAATCGTCACCGACAGAGATTCAAGTAGATGGACATCGGCCAAGATGGGGTGAATGCCATGTTGCAAGTATATGACTTGAAAAAAAACTATGGCAAGACGGTGGCTCTAGATGGCGTTAGCCTCAATGTCTCCCAGGGTGAAATCCTGGTGATCATGGGCCCCAGCGGTTGTGGGAAATCCACTCTAATTCGCTGCATCAATCGCTTGACAGAGCCGGATAGTGGCGAAATCTTCTTTGAGGATCGGCCAATCATGGATATGACCCATGGGCAGCTACTGGAATTCAGGCGCCGGGTGGGTTTTGTCTTCCAGCATTTCAATCTAATCAAGCGGTTGGATGTCAAGGCCAATGTCATGCTCGGGCCTGTCCTGGGGGGCTTGCCGAAAGCAGAAGCAGAGATTACCGCTTTAGCTGCACTGGAGAAAGTGGGACTGGAAGCATATGGCGATAGTCGGCCCGAGGAGCTTTCCGGTGGACAGCAGCAGCGGGTGGGGATTGCTAGAGCCTTGGCCCTCAATCCCGAGATCGTGCTCTTGGATGAACCCACCGCCTCTTTGGATCCCATCTTGGTCGGTGAAGTTTTGGATGTCATGGAGGATCTAGTGCGAAGCACAAAGGCTACTATGGTGATTGTCACCCACGAAGTCGCCTTCGCTTTAAGGGTGGCAGATCGCATTATTCTCATGGATCACGGCAAGATAGTAGAGGAAGGGATACCAACAGAGGTTTTTGCCCAACCTAAGTCGGAGATTGGACAGAAATACAAGCGTTTGTTGGTTGCTTAGGAGATAATTAAGTCCTCCGTTTTGGTAGATGATAAGAAGGAAACCAGCACCTTGGCCTAGAACGAAAGAGAACTGAGGGATTTATTTAAGGTGGAGGAAGAAGGTGGGCTATTGTCAGAGCAGCAAACGCTGCGGATACCCGTGGCCCTTACGGGGGTGGCGCTGCATTCGGGTACCCTGGTTCATATGCGGTTGTTGCCGGCTCCTGCCAACACAGGTATTGTCTTTAGGCGCCTAGACTTGCCGGGTCAGCCGGAGATACCGGCCACAGCAAGGAATATCGGGTCAACTAACCGCAATACCACCCTTGGTCACGGTGCTGCCCAGATTATGACAGTGGAGCACCTAGTGGCAGCCTTGCGGGGGACAGGTGTGGACAATGTCATCGTAGAGCTCGATGCGGGGGAGACTCCGCTAGGAGACGGCAGTGCTCAAGTGTTTGTGAACATGATTAATCAGGCAGGTTTGTGCGGGCAAGGGGTGCCCCGGCGCTATTTCAGATTGACAGAACCCGTTTGGGTATCCAAGGGCAGCAGCCATATGGTGGCATTGCCGGCTGATGCGCTAAGGATCACCTACACCTTTGTCAGTGACCATCCGGTGGTAGGTACCCAGTTTGGCGAGTATGTTATGACCGAGGGCGTGTTTGAGCGAGAGCTGGCCCGGGCTCGGACCCTTGTTTTCCAGCAAGATATCGAGGCCTTGCAGCGACAGGGATTGGGTCTAGGCGGGGATTTAGACTGTGTCGTGATTGTGGATAATGACGGCTATCGCAATTCGCTCAGGTACCAGGATGAGATTGTAAGACACAAAATTCTAGATGTAGTGGGGGATATGGGATTGCTGGGCTTTTTGCAGGCCCATATTTTTGCTGTCCGTTCGGGACATGGCCTAAACAGATTGTTGATGCAGGAAATGCAAGAACAGGCCCACCTGATGATGGGAGTTGGTAATTGGTGAAAGCAATTTTGCCGGTGGCAGGGGTAGGTAGCAGGTTGCGGCCCCATACCCATACTGTACCCAAGGCCCTAGTGCATGTGGCAGGCAAGCCTATTCTGGGCCATATCTTAGATAGCTTACAACCAGCCGGCATCGATGAAGTAGTGTTGGTAGTTGGCTATTTAGGTGAGCAGGTCGTGGATTATGTGAAAAACACATATGACCTAAGGGTTCAGGTAGTAGAGCAGGAAGAGCGCTTGGGCTTGGGACATGCCATCTTCTTGACCCGAGAATGCGTGCAGGAAGGTGAGCCAGTGCTCATCGTCCTAGGAGATACTATTGTTCAAGCCGATTTGGCATCTGTGTTGCAGCGAGGGGTTACCGCCATTGGTGTAAGGGAAGTGGACAACCCCAGTAATTTCGGAGTCGTGCAGTTGGAGGGTGGCCGCATCCAGAAGCTCATGGAGAAACCCCAGGAACCGCCCACCAATTTGGCTGTGGTAGGAGTGTATTACATACAGAACAGTAGCTTGCTTTTCCACAGCCTGGAAGAGATCATTGCCCAAGATATCCGGACGGGGGGCGAGCTTCAGCTGACCGACGGATTGCAGAAAATGATCGATGCCGGTGAGCCCATGGAAGTTTTCAATGTGGATGATTGGTTAGACTGTGGAAACCCCGAGACTTTACTTGCCACCAACCGTTATCTATTGGCAGCTAACGGGTATACCCCTTTCCAGCGACGCTCAGATGTCATCGTAATTCCTCCTGTTTATATCGATTCAGGTGCTGATTTAGAAAACTGCATAGTGGGGCCCTATGTCTCCATTGCCAACGGGGCTCAGATCTCCAATGCGTTGATCAGAGATAGCATTATCAATGAAGGTGCTTACGTTTCTGACCTATTGCTGGAGAAATCCCTGGTAGGCCATCGGGCCGTTGTACAGGGTAGGTTTAGTCGACTCAATATCGGCGATTCATCGGAGATTACCACAGCAGAACTGTAGAATGGCAGCCCTTAATGGCAGGTAATGGGTTTCTTGACAGGCACTGGCACTGGCGATACAATGGGAACCATGAAAGGGGAAGATTCGATGTTGGACACTATGGCTGTACAAGACCGTTTGCCCCACAGATACCCTTTTCTGATGGTGGATCGGGTCCTAGAATTGGAGCCAGGCAAAAGGGCAGTAGCCCTCAAAAATGTTACTGTCAATGAACCACATTTTACTGGCCATTATCCGGGTAGACCAATCATGCCCGGTGTTTTAATCATTGAAGCTTTAGCTCAGGTTGGGGGACTGGCGGTGCTGACTTCTGAAACAGCGGATGAGTCCGGGGGTGTGATACCCCTGCTCACTGGGGTGGACAAGGCTCGCTTTCGTAGACCCGTTGTCCCCGGTGATCAGCTCCGTCTGGAAGTGGACATTTTGCAGCTACGCCGAACAATAGGCAGGTGTAGGGGCGTAGCTTTTGTCGGTGACGACATAGTAGCAGAGGCGGAACTAATGTTTGTTATTACATCTACAGAGAAATGATCCCAGACCGCTGCAGTTTGTGATGGGAATTCTAGGGTATTGGGGGGCCAGTGGCGGGGTTACCCTAGAGGGGGAAGTGTTGTGAATCCGACAGAATCGTCAAGAGACAATAAGGTAATCCCTATTAGAAGCAAGGTGCATCCGACAGCTATTGTAGATCCCAATGCGGTGATCGGCCCAGATGTTGAAATAGGGCCCTTTGCCATTATTGGCCCCAATGTGGAAATAGGTGCTGGTACCCAGGTTGGTCCCAGGGCTATTATAGAGGGATGGACTGTTATAGGCAGTAACAATAAGATATACGCTGGTGCAGTAATTGGCAATGAGCCCCAGGATCTCAAATTTCGAGGAGAAAAGAGTTATCTTTTTATCGGTGACAACAATATTATCCGGGAATACGCCACCATTAGCCGGGGCACAGATGGTGGCGGGGGTGAAACCCGCATCGGCAATAACAACCTAATCATGTCTTACGTGCACGTGGCCCATGATTGCCAAGTGGGTAATCACGTTGTGGTGGCCCATGCCAGTGGCATTGCCGGCCACGTAATCATCGAAGATCGGGTGATCATAGGCGGATTGGCTGGCGTTCATCAGTTCACGAAGATCGGTCGCATGTCCATGATCGGTGCCCACACTATGGTAACAAAAGATGTTCCCCCGTATATTATAGTAGACGGAAATCCTGCCAAGCCCTATGGTATTAACATAGTGGGCCTACGGCGCAACGGGCTTAGCCCCGAATTTCGCATGGAGATCAAGCGGGCTTACAAGATTTTATATCGCTCAAGCCTAAGTGTTGCCCAGGCCATAGAGCAAATGGAGCAGGAGCTGCCAGGAAATGCAGAGATTGATCACCTTTTGAGATTTCTACGCAGTGCCGATAGGGGAATCTGTAGGTAGGGATATCATGTCGAAAAAAAGTATAGCGCTGAGATCCCGGGGCTTTGCGGACCCCCGTACAGGAGAGGGAAGGGGTTCTCGTTATCGCTTAGGTTCCATTTTACCCATACCACTGATCTTGCTAGTAACCCTCTGGTCCAAGCCAACAGCTACATCTCTTTGGCGAGGCGGGATATGCCTTTTTTGGGGAGAGTTGCTCCGTTGGTGGAGTGCCGGGTATATCGGTGGATTCCAAACCTCATTGAAGGAAGATCGGCTCGTGACTTGGGGTCCTTATGCGCTGATGCGTAACCCCTGTTATTGGGGGAGCTTTCTAGCGGGCCTAGGTCTTGCCGTAATGTCTGGTCGGTGGGTGGCGTACATTGTATGGGCAGGCTTTACCTTGCTGGGCACTCGTAAGATGATTCCCGCCGAGGAGATTTTCTTAGGGGAGCAGTTTGGCTTGGCATATGAGGCCTACTACCAGTCGGTGCCTAGATATCTCCCCGGATGGAGACATTTTCGCCAGTGGCTTAAGGCCCGGCGACAAGGGGCTGAGCCCGATCAGCAATTTCGGAGCCGAGATGCGTGGCTAGCAGAGCGTTACATGATTATGTTCCTAACAGGGATCACATTGGCCATGGTTGTCCGGTGGTTGTTTTAGTTAGTCCAGCCCGCTGGCCTGAATGGAGGTAAGCGGGATTTTTCTTTTGACTTTGGCGATGTTCCAATAGAGGGGGCGAATGGCTATGACCAAGGTAGCCATTTTGGCTGGCAAAGGCCATTTACCACGTTGTTTTGCTCAACGAGCTATGGCTCAAGGCTATGGTGTAGTGGCTATAGATTTACTGGGTGAAATTGATCCAGAACTGGCCCAAGTGGCTAATGTTAGCTACTCTGTGCCTCTCGGTCAGTGGCAGATGGTTATCGATACCTTGAAAAAAGAGGATATCAGGGATGTATATTTATTAGGAGGAGTCTCCAAAGGTCTTCTCTTTAGCAACCTGAAGCTTGATGATAGGATTCTTCGGCTAATAGCCGGCCTTACTGAGAAAAATGACAATGCTATCATCAGAGCATTTGTTCAGGATCTAGCTGGAGAGGGGATAGTGGTTCAGCCCCAGACAGATCTCATGGATGATGCGTTATTGGGGCCTGGAGTATTGACCACCATGGCCCCCGATGAACACGCTTGGGCAGATATTGGCTATGGATTGCGGATAGCGAAAGCCCTAGCTGGCCTGGATATCGGCCAAACAGTGGTTGTGAAAGATGGCGCGGTATTGGCAGTGGAAGCCATTGATGGTACCGATGCTACGATTTCCCGTGGAGGAGGTCTTGCTCGGGGGGGTGGGGTGGCTGTGAAAGTTGCCAAGCCAGCTCAAGATATGCGATTTGATGTGCCCACCATAGGGCTAGATACCATAGAAACAGCTGTTGCCGGTGGCCTGCAAGTAGTGGCCCTAGAAGCTGGCAAGACCATAATTGTCGATGCCGAGAGCGTGATCACAAGAGCTAATGATGCAGGGATTAGCATCGTTTTGGTGGAGGCGGAGGATACCGGGGTGCTTAGATCCTAGCCGGAGGGAGTGGTAGAAGGTGCGTACTCTCAAGGTAATGTTGGTGGCCGGGGAGGCCTCCGGTGATCTCCATGGCTCGTACCTAGCCAGAGAGCTTTTAGAGCAACGGCCTACTACCCGCTTGTTTGGGATGGGCGGGGCCCTTATGAAAGAAGCAGGAGTTCGCCTACTTTTCAACCCCACCTCCATTAGTACTTTGGGGTTCTTGGAGGCCCTCAAGAGTGCTCAAGTTTTGCGCCGGGTGTTGCTTCGGTTCGGGGAGATAGTAGAAAGACATCAGCCTCATGTTGTCGTGCTCATCGACTTTCCGGGGTTCAATATGCGTTTCGCAGAGATTCTTAAGCGGAAAGGCATCCCCTGCGTATACTATTTCAGTCCCTCGGCCTGGGCTTGGGGGAGAAATAGAGCGGAGAAAGTGGCAGAAACCGCCACTAAGGTTATCTCCATCTTTCCCTTTGAATACGAGGTGTACAAGGAAGCGGGGGCAGACGTGGAGTATGTGGGTCACCCCCTTTTGGATATAGTACCACCAGCAGCACCAAAGGCTTTCGTCCGGGACAAGTTGGGATTACCTAAGGAGCGCCCCCTCATCGCCTTACTGCCGGGCAGTCGCCGCCAGGAGATCAAGGGCCTACTCCCCATCATGCTCAAGTCCATGCAGATCTTGCGGAGGGAGATCCCTGATCTAGAGATTGTCATAGCAGCTGCTCACGACTCTGCCCTCGAAGAGATTCAGCACATACTACGCAACTTCGATGCAGAAGCCAGCACTATGCTGGGGCAGACGTACGATGTCCTCAATGCCAGCGATCTAGCCCTTGTGGCCAGTGGTACGGCTACGCTGGAGGCAGCGCTTTTGGGTATACCCCAGGTAGTCATTTATCGGACTTCATCCTCCACATACTATGTTGCCAAGATGCTACTCAAGATACCCCATGTGGCATTGCCCAATATCGTTTGCCAGCGGGAAATCATCCCTGAGTTACTGCAAAATGATGCAATCCCAGATAAAATCGGGGCCCAACTAATCAAGATCTGGCAGCCTGAAGAGAGGGCCCGTATCCGAGCTGATTACCAAGAGATGAGACAGCGATTGGGGGAGGCCGGTGCAATATCTCGGGCAGCTCAGATGGTGTTGGGGGTGGCAGACGAAGAGACAAGAGAGCGAGTGGAATAGGGTCAAAAACAGAAGGGGCTTAACTACAAATTGACCGACAAAAAGCTTGACATTATCATTACAGCCAACAGCCCAGGCGAGGTTGCTACCTGGCTCACACCGGCTATCAAGGCTCTCAGGGAGCGGCTGTCTAGCGCGGAATTCACAGTCTTCATACCCCCCTGTACATTCGCCAGTGGCCGAGAGGAAGCAGTGGTGGCAGCCTTGCCTGGCGTAGAGCGAACATTTAACCGTCGGCAACTGCTCTCCTTTATCCTGACAGGCAAGGGATTGCCTGATTTTGAACCGGGGCCAAGTGGGGTTGTCCTCTTTTTGGGGGGTGACCTAGTCTATGCTGCGCTCTTAGCCCGACGCCTTGGATATCCCGCCTTCGCCTACACTGAGGGCAGAGTTCAATGGTTGAATTATTTTTCTGGGTTTTTGCTGCCCCATGATCAAGCTAGAACGAAGGCACTCAAAGCAGGTGCCCCTGGGGACAAGCTATACGTGGTGGGAGATTTGATGTTAGATGCCATTGAGATGCATTGGGCAAAGGCGGATTTGTATGACACATTGCGGCTAGACGCGAATCGACCTGTTATTGCCCTATTTCCCGGCAGTCGGCCCCAGGAGTTTAAGCATGTACTCCCTATGTTGCTGCGCAGTGCCGAGATTATTGCCCGCGATCTCCGGGCCGTCCAGTTTGTGCTTGGTGTCTCACCCTTTATCACTGAGATGCTATTAAAGGAGACCTTAGGCCACCCTAGCTCTGCCCTGGAGGGAACTGGGGGCGAACTTATGGGCGCTCGGACTG
>DAIQRD010000068.1:7729-12940 GCA_036786445.1 Bacillota bacterium | reverse complement strand
AAATTATTCTAACGTTCACAAAAAATTCATATGTTACCACCTACAGGGCCAACACCGCTATAGGCGCCGATGGAGCAATGGGAGTCACAGCTCGTCAAAGTGGTCTCCACATCCCGAAATCTAGTGGCATCGCTCTGGAGATTGAAGCAGAAGTGACAAATAGCCAGTTGGAACAGTGGCGCAGCACAGCCTTGGTCTCCTACGGAGGTCCCCAGCATGGTTATGCTTGGCTGTTCCCCAAATCCCAGCATCTTTCTGTAGGAATAGGTGATTTCGTGCCCCGCCGCCAAGAGCTGCTTACCAAATTCAAAGCATTTACCGATTCCCTGGGTATCTTCTGGCAGCGAGACGATCTGCGAGCACACCCCATTCCCCTAGCCGGCATCAATCGGCGATTCTGCCGACCGCGACTACTGCTTGCTGGAGACGCTGCTGGTCTTGCAGATCCACTTTCTGGAGAAGGTATCGCCTATGCCATCCATAGCGGGCTGTTGGCAGCCGACAGCATCTTGGAGGCTTTCCGAACTGGCGATTTCTCCATGGAAAAATATCAAGAGGCCGTCGAAACTCAGATTAACCGTGAATTGAGGATAGCCAGACAGCTCGCGGCAACGCTCTATCGCCGTCCTAGGGCGCTTTTCCAACTATTCCGCAGAAACCATAGTGCCCTGGCTTGGTATTTTGAGGCGGTGAAGGGAGAGCGCAACTATGGAGATGTCTGGGATCTAGTAAAGGCAACGCTGAGGCCTCAGGCACTGTTCGGCCGTCATCAACAGGCAAAGTGCGACGAAATTGCCCCTTGACAAGATGCGTTTTTTGTATATATTAGAAATTAGTAGCACTCAAGGTCAACGAGTGCTAACACATGATCAGATTCAACAACACGTAACGGGAGGTATGTTGGATGCTCAAGCCCCTGGCAGACCGAGTTGTGGTCAAAGCTATTCAACAAGAAGAAAGAACCAAAGGTGGTATTGTCCTACCTGACACAGCGAAAGAGAAACCCCAAGAAGGTGAAATCATGGCGGTTGGCCCTGGTAAACTGCTAGATAGCGGTCAAAGGGCGCCCATGGAAGTACAGCTAGGCGACCGCGTCGTCTACGCCAAATACGGTGGCACTGAAGTCAAGGTAGAGGGCGAGGAATATCTCATTTTGCGGGAATCTGATATCCTGGCCATCCTGTAATCTGCCTTGTCCTTTGAATATTTCGTAAGGAGGTTATCCCATGGCGAAACAACTTAGTTTTGATATTGACGCTAGAAAGGCGCTGGAGAGAGGGGTAGGCGCCGTTGCCAACGCGGTAAAGGTGACTCTCGGGCCCCGGGGGCGCAATGTTGTGCTGGAGCGCAAATACGGAGCTCCTGTCATCACAAAAGATGGTGTGACTGTAGCCAAGGAAATTGAACTGTCTGACCCCTACGAAAACATGGGTGCCCAGCTCTGTCGAGAGGTTGCATCCAAGACCAATGATGTAGCTGGTGATGGCACAACCACTGCCACAGTGCTGGCCCACGCCATAGTCACTGAGGGTCTTAAGAATGTAGCGGCAGGAGCCAATCCCATCGCCCTTAAGCGAGGAATTGACAAGGCTGTCAAGGCAGCAGTGGATGAGATCAGGCGCATTGCTATACCTGTAGAAAACAAACAAGACATCAGCCATGTTGGAGCTATCGCCGGCAATGACCAGGCCTTTGGAGATCTAATCAGTGAGGCCATGGATAAAGTCGGCAAAGACGGGGTTATCACCGTAGAGGAAAGCAAGGGTACTGGTACTAAGGTAGAAGTTGTGGAAGGGATGGAATTTGATAGGGGTTACATTTCCCACTATTTTGTCACAAATGCCGAGACCTTAGAAGCCAGATTCGAGGATCCCTACATCCTCATCTATGAGAAAAAGATTGCCAACATCCATGAAATGTTACCCTTGCTAGAGAAAACCGTTCAAACTCAAAGACCGCTGCTCATTATTGCTGAGGACGTTGAAGGAGAGGCTCTTGCCACCTTAGTTGTTAACAAATTGCGGGGCATACTCAATGTCTGTGCAGTTAAGGCACCTGGTTTTGGTGACCGGCGCAAAGCAATGCTAGAGGATATTGCTATCCTCACTGGCGGTACTCTCATATCCGAAGATCTAGGCCAGAAACTGGAGAATGTCGATCTTTCCATGTTAGGCCAAGCTCGCTTAGTGCAGATCGATAAAGAGAATACCACTATCATCGAAGGCAAAGGTGACACCAAGGCAGTTAGGGGCCGTATAGAGCAGCTTAAGCACCAGATCGATGAGACCGATTCCGATTACGATCGAGAAAAGCTCCAAGAACGCCTAGCCAAGCTCGCGGGCGGTGTAGCTGTTATCGAAGTCGGCGCTTCCACTGAGACTGAGTTGAAAGAGAAAAAGCACCGCATTGAGGACGCCGTCAGCGCCACACGGGCAGCTGTGGAGGAAGGGATCGTGGCCGGCGGTGGCACTGTGCTGGTCGACATACTCCCTGCCCTTGACAAGCTGAATCTGTCTGGCGATGAAGCGATTGGAGTCGACATCATCCGCCGGGCACTAACTGAGCCCTTGCGGCAGATTGCCAGCAATGCAGGACTAGAAGGTGCAGTGGTGGTCGAGCGAGTCAAGACAGAAAAGACCGGGGTGGGTTTCAATGCCCTCACTGAGGAATATGTGGATATGATCAAAGCTGGCATTGTCGACCCAGCTAAAGTCACCCGTAACGCACTGCAAAACGCGGCTAGTATCGGTGGTATGCTCCTGACTACGGAGGCATTAGTCTCTGATATACCGAAAAAAGAGAAAGCACCAGCGTACCCCATGGACGACATGGACTATTAGAGAAAACCGAGAAAAGCAAGAAGCCTTTGACCCCAAGACCTCGGGTCAGAGGCTTCTTTGTCTAGTCAAGGAGGCGCCCTTGTATATAAATACTGCACTCCAGACGCTTTTTCAGCAGTGCACAGCTCAAAGCGTCGGGCTGCTTGATATCACCGTTCCTGCTCACAGCATTGGCATGACAGCCACCACTGCAAAAGAATCTCGCCCAACACCCACGACATTCCGCTTTGTCTAGCACGTGGGATCCTTGAAATAACGCTCGGATTCCCTCATCCAAAGACCCATCTTCTATGCTGCCCATAACATAGTGTTCCCGGCCCACGAATTGATGACATGGGTAGATATCACCATTAGGCGTAATCGCTAGGTACTCACTGCCTGCCCCACACCCAGTCAATCTCTTGGCTAGGCACTGACCCTCCAAAAGCGAGAGGTTAAAATGGTAAAATTCGAAACCTCTGCCAGATTCCTCCATTGCCAAATAGTATTCGGCTAGTTGATCATACTGCTGAAAAAGCTCCTGCAGATCCGCTGCTCCTAGTGCATATGGCTTCTCTGGATCAGTCACAACAGGCTCCACCGATACCCGATCAAATCCAACTTCTACCAGATGCCGTACATCCTCAAAGAAATCTTTGTTGTACGCTGTATAAGTTCCCCGCACATAATATTGACGGTCTTGCCTAAGCTGTGCCATGTGCTGCAAACGAGGCAAAATGGTTTTGTAGGTTCCAGCTCCTTTGGGGGTTACCCGTAGGAGATCGTTAACCGCCGGACGACCGTCAAGACTGAGGACTACATTGAACATGGTTTGATCTAGGTAGCTGGCAGTATCTTCATCCAGAAGCAATCCATTGGTAGTCAAAGTGAAGCGGATTTCCTTACCCATAGACTGAGCCTGAGCTCTGCCGTACTCCACTGTCTCCTTGACAACTGGCAGGTTCAGAAGGGGCTCTCCCCCAAAGAAGTCGACTTCCACCCGCTCCCGCCCTGGGCTATTAGCCAGGAGAAAATCTATGGCACCTCGGGCTATGGACCCAGGCATGTTCAATCTTTCCCCACCAAAGTTGCCAGTGCCAGCAAAGCAATAACGGCAACGCAGGTTACAGTCATGGGACACATTGAGGCAAAGTGCTTTAAGCGAAGAGCTAGCCAATTTTCCAGTGGCCACGTCATCTACATAAGCGTCATCATGGAAAAGTAGACCTGCCTCTACTAACTCCATCAGATCGCCAGCCGCATCTTTGACTGTGTCGGCACCATATATAGCAAATATCTTATTGCATCCGTCTAGAACTCTCTCGAGACAGGCCCTTCTATCTTCAGGGCCACCTTGCCCGTGACAGGTCAGGCACCTGCCTCCACTCTCATAGAGCTCCAGCCAAACACCCAATACTTCATAGGCGACTTCATCTAGCCCATGAATAGCTGCGCTACCACCATCAACCGCGAAGCATAAATTGCCTTGACGAAATCTATGAACTGTAATCATTGGTCCATCACCTTTTTATCTATACCAAGAAAAATCCACGAGTCAGCCCCACAGCCTCTGCTCGTGGATGAATATTCCCATGCAATGTTCAGGCTACTGATTCTCACAGGCAATATTGCCCACAGTACAGGAAGTCTTGCAGGCAGATTGGCAGGCTGCCTGGCATTTTCCGCAACCACCTGTCTGTAAGCTAGCCTGCAAGTTATATTTACTGAGAGTTTTGACGTGACGGCGTTTCATGTTTTTCATTTCGTTGGCCCGATTCCCGGTCTGATTTCAACCGAGTTAGGCCTTCCCTCCTATCGATGATAGTCTTTGATCAACGCTTAACCAGATGACAAGCCACAAAATGCCCTCCACCAGCATCGGCAAAAATGGGCTCTTCCTGCCTGCAAATATCCATAGCCACCGGGCAACGAGTGTGGAATCGGCACCCATCGGGTGGGTTAATGGGTGAAGGCACGTCACCCTCCAGAATAACTCGCTCCCGTGTCAGTGTGGGATCGGGGACAGGGATTGCTGACAATAGAGCCTTAGTGTACGGGTGGAGGGGATTATCATAAAGGGCCTGCTTCGAAGTGAGCTCTACGATCTTCCCTAGATACATTACAGCGACCCGATCTGATATATGCTTGACAACACTCAAGTCATGGGCGATAAACAAGTAGGTCAGTCCGAACTCTTTCTGCAAATCCTGCAACAGGTTGACCACCTGAGCCTGGATAGACACGTCCAAGGCCGAGACCGGTTCATCACATACGATAATCTTGGGATTGACGGCTAGGGCCCTAGCTACACCGATGCGCTGCCGTTGTCCGCCACTAAACTCGTGGGGGTAACGCCGAGCGTGGTAACTAGCCAGGCCAACAACCTCCAGCA